>NZ_NEIQ01000008.1:0-324524 GCF_002112765.1 Pseudomonas sp. B6(2017)
TCGCCGATGGTAGTGTGGGGTTTCCCCATGTGAGAGTAGGTCATCGTCAAGATTAAATTCCGAAACCCCAATTGCGAAAGCAGTTGGGGTTTTGTCTTTGCGCGGACGAAAACCTGGCAAGCGGCCCGGCACTTGCCGGGCCTGATCTGGTTCAGGCAAGTATCTATCCTTCTTCTGGCGGGCATTTTGTTCCGAAATCCCATGGTCGTACTCAGCAGGATCCACCGCGGTGATTTCTATGCAATGAACTTTGGCATGGCTATGATGCTTGCCTCACTGTGAGGCGGAACCTGATGTCAACGTTGTTAGAGCTTCTTAAGGATGGGCGCTTTCACTCGGGGCAAGCCCTTGGGGAAGCATTGGGTGTTAGTCGTAGCGCTATCTGGAAACAGTTGCAGCTCCTTGAGGCCGAGTTGGGCCTTGTCGTACATAAGGTGCGAGGCCGGGGATATCAATTGGCCTCTCCAATTGCCTTGCTTAGTTCTTCAGATATTACCCAGCACTCTTCAAACGAGGCCTGGTGTATTCAGATCCACGACTCAATCGACTCTACGAATGCCGAGGCCTTGCGCTCTATCGAGCGCGGAACTCCAGCACCGCTCCTTGTATTGGCAGAGCGCCAGACTGCAGGGCGTGGTCGACGAGGTCGTAAGTGGGTGAGTCCCTTTGCTGAGAACATCTATTACAGCCTTGTGCTGCGTATTGAGCGTGGGATGCGTCAGCTTGAAGGGCTTAGCCTGGTTGTCGGGCTGGCTGTTATGCATACCCTCAAAGAATGTGGAGTGCCAGGGGCTGGATTGAAGTGGCCAAATGACGTCCTGGTTGGTCAAAAGAAAATTGCCGGAGTTCTTTTGGAGCTGGTTGGAGACCCAGCAGATGTGTGCCACGTGGTCCTGGGGATCGGGATTAATGTGAATATGAAGTTGACCGAGGAGGTTGATCAAGAATGGACCTCGGTCAGACTTCAGTCTGGCAAGTTGATCGATCGCAATTATCTGATTGCCCGTTTGAATGAGGTTTTAGCGGGTTACCTGGAGCGTCACCGCTCTGAAGGTTTCGCCGCTATCCAGGAAGAGTGGGAAAGGCACCATCTTTGGCAGGGGCGCTCAGTGAGTCTCATTGCGGGGGCGCACAGTGTTATCGGCACTGTATTGGGCATCGATAGACAGGGTGCCTTGCGCTTGAGTGTTGCTGGTCAGGAGAAGGTATTCAGTGGCGGTGAACTCAGCTTGAGGCTGCACGGCGAGTCCTGATCGCCAGGCTAGAAGCCGAGCCGCTCTGTACGGTTGGGGGTCGCCCTCCGAGCGCTGGGCGCTTTGGGGGCTAGCCCGCGCGCTCCTCCAGTTAAGATTGGATGCATTTGGCCTGAGGTATGTTCAATTATTAGCTGGACCGTGTCTCCATAATAGTGAAGCGCGCCTCCAGATATTTTGTCTGATCTATGTTAGGAGCAGCCTTGCTCCTTCTCCTGAGGTTTTTATGCGCTGGCTGTTTCTTTTGTTGTTGGTTCTCAATGGTTTTTATTACATCTGGCATCAGCAGGAAGCGCCGCTTCGTGCAAAAGAAGTCATGCCTCTGTCGTTGTATCGGGGTGACCAGCAGGATATCCGTTTGCTGAGCGAGTCTGCAGAATCGGTGGAGAGGCGGGATAGAGGAAAAGGAGCGCAGGTTGATGCGGGGTGCCTCTATCTTGGTGGCTTTGTTCGTCGAGAGCCTGCTTTATCTCTTGAACAGCGCTTGGCAGGTTTTGGGGTGGAGGCTCGCCTGCAGTCTTTGAGTATTGCTACAGCGCCGGGCTTCTGGTTGCGCATTGCCCCTGAGAGCAAGCATTTACTGGATGATTCCCAGCTCCAGAACCTTGCTAAGGAATTCAATGAGTTAAAACATAAAATAATGCCCTGCGAGGGGGTTGCAACTGTCGAATAGGTTGCATAGAATGGCGCCCGCTCCGCAGTGAAGACCTCTAGAGGTTAAAGCAGCAGGGCAGCGTCAATGCAGCTAACCTCAAGATTTAATTGAGAAAATGCTTGACAGAAGGGTGGCATGATGTAGAATGTCGCCTCGCTTAGGAGGGGTTCCCGAGCGGCCAAAGGGATCAGACTGTAAATCTGACGTCTACGACTTCGAAGGTTCGAATCCTTCCCCCTCCACCAGATTTAGCGAGAGCTGCAGGCTCCGCGGGTATAGTTTAGTGGTAGAACCTCAGCCTTCCAAGCTGATGATGCGGGTTCGATTCCCGCTACCCGCTCCAGGTTTGCAGGTTTTGCAAGGTGTTACGCTCTTGTAGCTCAGTTGGTAGAGCACACCCTTGGTAAGGGTGAGGTCAGCGGTTCAAATCCGCTCAAGAGCTCCATATGACAAGGCAGATATGAAAATATCTGCCTTTGTTTTAATGGCTTGGGTGACTTGCTTAATTCTTCTCCTAGGGGTGACTTCGATGGCTAAGGAAAAGTTCGAACGTAATAAGCCGCACGTTAACGTGGGTACTATCGGTCACGTTGACCACGGTAAAACCACTTTGACCGCTGCTCTGACTCGCGTTTGCTCCGAAGTTTTCGGTTCGGCTCGTGTTGACTTCGACAAGATCGACAGCGCTCCAGAAGAAAAAGCTCGTGGTATCACCATCAACACTGCGCACGTAGAGTACGATTCGAACATTCGTCACTACGCGCACGTTGACTGCCCAGGTCACGCCGACTACGTCAAGAACATGATCACTGGTGCTGCCCAGATGGACGGCGCGATCCTGGTGTGCTCGGCTGCCGATGGTCCGATGCCACAAACTCGTGAGCACATCCTGCTGTCCCGCCAGGTAGGCGTTCCATACATCGTTGTCTTCCTGAACAAGGCTGACATGGTTGACGACGCTGAGCTGCTGGAACTGGTTGAGATGGAAGTGCGCGATCTGCTGAGCACTTACGACTTCCCGGGTGATGACACTCCGATCATCATCGGTTCGGCTCTGATGGCTCTGAACGGCCAAGACGACAACGAAATGGGTACCACCGCTGTTAAGCGTCTGGTAGAAACTCTGGATACCTACATCCCAGAGCCAGAGCGTGCTATTGACAAGCCGTTCCTGATGCCAATCGAAGACGTGTTCTCGATCTCTGGTCGTGGCACCGTGGTAACTGGCCGTGTTGAGCGTGGCATCGTTCGCATCCAGGAAGAAGTTGAGATCGTGGGTCTGCGCGATACTCAGAAAACTACCTGCACCGGCGTTGAAATGTTCCGCAAGCTGCTGGACGAAGGTCGTGCTGGTGAGAACTGCGGCGTTCTGCTGCGTGGCACCAAGCGTGACGACGTTGAGCGTGGCCAGGTTCTGGTTAAGCCAGGTACCGTTAAGCCGCACACCAAGTTCACTGCTGAAGTTTACGTTCTGAGCAAAGAAGAAGGCGGCCGTCATACTCCGTTCTTCAAAGGCTACCGTCCACAGTTCTACTTCCGTACTACTGACGTGACCGGTAACTGCGAGCTGCCAGAAGGCGTTGAAATGGTAATGCCAGGTGACAACATCCAGATGACTGTCACTCTGATCAAAACCATCGCGATGGAAGATGGTCTGCGTTTCGCTATCCGTGAAGGCGGTCGTACCGTCGGCGCTGGCGTCGTAGCCAAAGTCATCGAGTAATTTCTTGCAAAGTCCCCGTCAGGCCGATATAATGGTCGGCCTGATTTTGTTTTAGGTCAGTAGCTCAATTGGCAGAGCGACGGTCTCCAAAACCGTAGGTTGGGGGTTCGATTCCCTCCTGACCTGCCAGATTCACTCAATGTGTCTGGCTTTCTTTTCACAGGATCTTCATAGATGACTCCTAAGGCTGAAGCTCAAGGTTCTCGCTTCGATCTGCTGAAGTGGCTCGTTGTTGTCGCTTTGGTGGTCGTTGGTGTTGTTGGTAATCAGTATTATTCTGGCCTGCCGATCCTGTACCGCGTCCTGGCGCTACTTGTTATTGCTGCTGTCGCTGCTTTTGTGGGTCTGCAGACTGCAAAAGGCAAGTCGTTCTTTGTCCTGGTTAAAGAAGCTCGCACTGAGATTCGTAAAGTCGTATGGCCAACCCGTCAAGAAACCACTCAGACCACGCTGATTGTCGTGGCTGTAGTTTTGGTTATGGCGTTGCTGTTGTGGGGGCTTGACTCCCTGCTGGGTTGGATCGTTTCCTTGATTGTTGGCTAAGGGTGTCCCGTGGCTAAGCGTTGGTACGTTGTGCATGCTTACTCGGGTTACGAGAAGCATGTAATGCGCTCGCTGATCGAGCGTGTGAAGCTGGCTGGCATGGAAGATGGCTTCGGCGAAATTCTGGTCCCCACTGAAGAAGTGGTTGAGATGCGCAACGGCCAGAAGCGCAAGAGTGAGCGTAAATTCTTCCCTGGTTATGTGCTTGTCCAGATGGATATGAATGAGGGTACTTGGCACTTGGTCAAGGATACTCCTCGTGTAATGGGCTTTATTGGTGGTACCGCTGACAAGCCGGCGCCGATCACTGATAAGGAAGCAGAAGCAATTCTGCGTCGTGTCGCTGATGGTAGCGACAAGCCCAAGCCTAAGACCCTGTTTGAGCCAGGTGAGGTGGTCCGGGTTACTGACGGTCCGTTCGCTGATTTCAATGGCACGGTCGAAGAGGTTAACTACGAAAAGAGCCGGATCCAAGTAGCCGTGCTCATTTTCGGTCGCTCTACTCCGGTAGAGTTGGAGTTCAGTCAGGTCGAAAAGGCATAACTGAACGAGAATCCCATACCCCGCAGCCCTAGGCTGTGGGGTTTTGTCGTCACTGGGATAAACGCGCAAGTAACCGGGGAGCCTTTTTAGGCGTCTGAACCCGTAATTGGAGTGCCTCATGGCTAAGAAGATTACTGCTTACATCAAGCTGCAAGTTAAGGCCGCTCAGGCCAACCCAAGCCCGCCCGTTGGTCCAGCTCTGGGTCAGCACGGCGTGAACATCATGGAATTCTGCAAGGCCTTCAACGCCCGTACTCAGGGTCTTGAGCCAGGCCTGCCGACTCCAGTGATCATCACTGTCTACAGTGACCGTAGCTTCACTTTCGAAACCAAGAGCACCCCCGCTTCGGTTCTGCTGAAGAAGGCTGCTGGTTTGACTAGCGGTTCCGCTCGTCCGAACACCGTTAAGGTTGGCACTGTTACCCGTGCTCAGTTGGAAGAGATCGCGAAAACTAAAAACGCTGATCTGACCGCAGCTGATATGGATGCAGCCGTGCGTACTATCGCCGGTTCTGCTCGTAGCATGGGCCTTAACGTGGAGGGTGTGTAATGGCTAAGCTGACCAAGCGCCAAAAGGCTATCGCCGGCAAGATTGAAGCAGGCAAAGCCTACAATTTCGTAGATGCCGCCGCTCTCCTGACCGAACTGTCGACCGTTAAGTTCAACGAGTCCGTAGACGTAGCTGTGAACCTGGGCGTAGACCCACGTAAGTCTGACCAGGTTGTCCGCAGCGCTACTGTGCTGCCACACGGCACTGGCAAGACCGTTCGTGTTGCTGTGTTTACCCAGGGCCCAGCTGCTGAAGCAGCTCTGGCTGCCGGTGCTGACCGCGTAGGTATGGATGAGCTGGCTGCCGAAATGAAAGGCGGCGACCTGAACTACGACGTGGTTATCGCTTCTCCGGACGCGATGCGCGTTGTGGGTCAGCTGGGTCAGGTTCTGGGTCCTCGTGGTCTGATGCCTAACCCGAAAGTAGGTACCGTGACTCCAGACGTCGCTTCGGCTGTTAAAAACGCCAAGGCCGGTCAGGTTCGCTATCGTACCGACAAGAACGGCATTATCCACACCTCCGTTGGCAAGGTCGGCTTCGATGCCGTCAAGCTGAAGGAGAACGTTGAAGCTCTGATCGCTGACCTGAAGCGTATCAAGCCGGCTTCTTCGAAAGGTATCTACGTGAAGCGCGTTACCCTGAGCACCACTATGGGCCCAGGCCTGGTCATCGACCAAAGCTCGCTGGACGTATAAAACACGAACTGGCGCGAGCGATTGCGTCAGTTGAAAAAATTGGGGTCCCTGCCTGGCGGGGGCTATCCAAGACCGTAGGCGACGCAAGTCTTAAACCACAAGCCTACGCAGATGGTGCTCCCGGTTCCTTACCGAATCAGACACCAAAACGACATCCAACCCAGGTTGGATGAAACGGTAACAAGCAGGAGTTAAACCCGTGGCAATTAAACTCGAAGACAAGAAGGCCATCGTCGCTGAAGTCAACGAGGCTGCCAAAGTTGCCCTGTCCGCTGTTGTGGCTGATGCCCGTGGTGTGACAGTAGGCGCTATGACCGGACTCCGTAAAGAGGCCCGCGAAGCTGGTGTTTATGTACGCGTTGTACGTAACACCCTGCTGAAGCGCGCTGTTGAAGGCACTCAATATGACGTGCTCAACGACGCGTTCGTCGGCCCTACCCTGATTGCATTCTCTAAGGAACATCCGGGCGCTGCTGCTCGTATTTTCAAAGAGTTCGCAAAGGGTCAGGAAAAGTTCGAGATCAAGGCAGCTGCGTTCGAGGGCAAGTACCTCGCAGCAAACGAGATCGACGTGTTGGCTTCGCTGCCAACTCGCGACGAGGCTATTGCGAAGCTGATGAGCGTGATCCAAGGCGCTACCAGCAAGCTGGCTCGTACTCTGGCGGCTATTCGCGACCAGAAAGAAGCTGCTGCAGCCTAAGGCTCCGCAAGCTCTTTCTAAATCATACGTTTAATTTGATAGCTGCGTAGGCTGTCACCCCAATACAGGAATCTATAGTCATGTCTCTGACTAACGAGCAAATCATCGAAGCAATCGGCCAGAAAACCGTTCTGGAAGTTGTTGAGCTGATCAAAGCGATGGAAGAAACCTTCGGCGTTACCGCTGCTGTTGCCGCTGCTGGCCCAGCTGCTGCCGCTGCTGTTGTTGAAGAGCAAACCGAGTTCAACGTTATCCTGGCTGATGCTGGCGATAAGAAAGTGAACGTGATCAAGGCTGTACGTGAACTGACCGGTCTGGGCCTGAAAGAAGCCAAGGCTGTAGTTGACGGCGCTCCTGGCATGGTTCTGGAAGGCGTTGCTAAAGAAGCCGCTGACAAAGCCAAAGCAGCTCTGGAAGAAGCAGGCGCTAAAGTCGAGCTCAAGTAAGCATCGACTTTGTGTCTCCAGCCCGAGCGTTGAGCGAACGGCTGATGGCTGGTGGCTTTTGCCACCGGCCTTTTTCCGTTATTGGCTACCGACTGGGTCGGTGCCTTTAACGTGCTGTAACCCACCCTGTGCGGTGGCGCAAACCAAAGGGTTTGCACGATTTTCTGGCTGCCCCCGTCGGGGTCAGCCGAATAAGCAGGTGACCAAGCTGGGGAACGCTGATGGCTTACTCATACACTGAGAAAAAACGTATCCGCAAGGACTTTAGCAAGTTGCCGGACGTCATGGATGTGCCTTACCTCCTGGCCATCCAGCTGGATTCGTATCGTGAATTCTTGCAAGCGGGAGCGACTAAAGATCAGTTCCGCGACGTGGGCCTGCATGCGGCCTTCAAATCCGTTTTCCCGATCATCAGCTACTCCGGCAATGCTGCGTTGGAGTATGTCGGTTATCGTCTGGGTGAACCGGCATTTGATGTCAAAGAATGCGTGTTGCGTGGTGTAACTTACGCCGTACCTTTGCGGGTAAAAGTTCGTCTGATCATTTTCGACAAAGAATCGTCGAACAAAGCGATCAAGGACATCAAAGAGCAAGAAGTCTACATGGGTGAAATTCCCCTGATGACTGAGAACGGTACCTTCGTTATCAACGGTACCGAGCGTGTGATCGTTTCCCAGTTGCACCGTTCCCCTGGCGTGTTCTTCGACCACGACCGTGGCAAGACGCACAGCTCCGGTAAACTGCTGTACTCCGCGCGAATCATTCCTTACCGCGGTTCATGGTTGGACTTCGAGTTCGACCCTAAAGACTGCGTGTTCGTACGTATCGACCGTCGTCGCAAGCTGCCTGCGTCGGTACTGCTGCGTGCGCTCGGCTACACCACTGAAGAAGTGCTGGACGCGTTCTACACCACCAACGTATTCCACGTGAAAGGCGAGAGCCTGAGCCTGGAGCTGGTGCCTCAGCGCCTGCGTGGTGAAGTAGCGGTTCTGGACATCCAGGACGACAAAGGCAAGGTTATTGTCGAGCAAGGTCGTCGTATCACCGCTCGTCATATCAACCAGCTGGAAAAAGCCGGTATCAAGGAACTCGACGTGCCTCTGGACTACGTCCTGGGCCGTACCACCGCCAAGGCCATCGTGCATCCGGCAACCGGCGAGATCCTGGCAGAGTGCAACACCGAACTGAACACCGAGCTGCTGGCAAAGATCGCCAAGGCTCAGGTCGTTCGCATCGAGACCCTGTACACCAACGATATCGACTGTGGTCCGTTCATTTCCGACACGTTGAAGATCGACTCCACCGGCAACCAACTGGAAGCACTGGTCGAGATCTATCGCATGATGCGTCCTGGTGAGCCGCCGACCAAGGACGCTGCCGAGACTCTGTTCAACAACCTGTTCTTCAGCCCAGAGCGCTATGACCTCTCCGCCGTTGGCCGGATGAAGTTCAACCGTCGTATCGGTCGTACCGAAATCGAAGGTTCGGGCGTGCTGTGCAAGGAAGACATCGTTGCTGTCCTGAAGACCCTGGTCGACATCCGTAACGGTAAAGGCATCGTCGACGACATCGACCACCTGGGTAACCGTCGTGTGCGTTGCGTAGGCGAGATGGCCGAGAACCAGTTCCGCGTAGGCCTGGTGCGTGTTGAGCGCGCGGTCAAGGAACGTCTGTCGATGGCTGAAAGCGAAGGCCTGATGCCGCAGGACCTGATCAATGCCAAGCCTGTGGCTGCGGCTGTGAAGGAGTTCTTCGGTTCCAGCCAGCTGTCGCAGTTCATGGACCAGAACAACCCGCTGTCGGAGATCACCCACAAGCGCCGTGTTTCTGCGCTCGGCCCAGGCGGTCTGACCCGCGAGCGTGCAGGCTTCGAAGTCCGTGACGTACACCCGACCCACTACGGTCGTGTATGCCCGATCGAAACGCCTGAAGGTCCGAACATCGGTCTGATCAACTCCCTGGCAGCCTATGCCCGCACCAACCAGTACGGCTTCCTGGAAAGCCCATACCGTGTGGTGAAGGAAGGCCTGGTAACCGACGAGATCGTGTTCCTGTCCGCCATTGAAGAGGCCGATCATGTGATCGCCCAGGCTTCGGCGACCATGAACGAAAAAGGCCAGCTGATCGATGAGCTGGTAGCTGTTCGTCACCTGAACGAATTCACCGTCAAGGCGCCGGAAGACGTCACCCTGATGGACGTTTCGCCTAAGCAGGTAGTTTCGGTCGCAGCATCGCTGATTCCGTTCCTCGAGCACGACGACGCCAACCGTGCATTGATGGGTTCCAACATGCAGCGTCAGGCTGTGCCAACCCTGCGTGCCGACAAGCCGCTGGTAGGTACCGGCATGGAGCGCAACGTTGCCCGTGACTCCGGCGTTTGCGTGGTTGCTCGCCGCGGTGGCGTGATCGACTCGGTTGATGCCAGCCGTATCGTCGTTCGCGTAGCTGATGACGAGGTGGAAACCGGTGAAGCAGGTGTGGATATCTACAACCTCACCAAGTACACCCGCTCGAACCAGAACACCTGCATCAACCAGCGTCCGCTGGTGAGCAAGGGTGACAAGGTCCAGCGTGGCGACATCATGGCTGACGGTCCGTCCACCGACATGGGTGAGCTGGCGCTGGGTCAGAACATGCGCATCGCGTTCATGGCATGGAACGGCTTCAACTTCGAAGACTCCATCTGCCTCTCCGAGCGCGTGGTTCAAGAAGACCGCTTTACCACGATCCACATCCAGGAACTGACCTGCGTGGCGCGTGACACCAAGCTTGGCCCAGAGGAAATCACCGCAGACATCCCGAACGTGGGTGAAGCTGCGCTGAACAAGCTGGACGAGGCCGGTATCGTTTATGTAGGTGCTGAAGTCGGCGCCGGCGACATCCTGGTTGGTAAGGTCACTCCAAAAGGCGAGACCCAGCTGACTCCGGAAGAGAAGCTGCTGCGTGCGATCTTCGGTGAAAAGGCCAGCGACGTTAAAGACACCTCCCTGCGCGTACCTACCGGTACCAAAGGTACTGTCATCGACGTTCAGGTCTTCACTCGTGACGGCGTCGAGCGTGACTCGCGCGCCCTGTCGATCGAGAAGAGCCAGCTGGACGAGATCCGCAAGGATCTGAACGAAGAGTTCCGCATCGTAGAAGGCGCGACCTTCGAGCGTTTGCGTGCAGCCCTGGTCGGCCATAAGGCCGAAGGTGGCGCAGGCCTGAAGAAGGGCCAGGACATCACTGACGAAGTGCTCGATGGTCTTGAGCGCGGCCAGTGGTTCAAGCTGCGTATGGCGGAAGATGCTCTGAACGAGCAGCTCGAGAAGGCTCAAGCCTACATCGTCGATCGCCGTCGCCTGCTGGACGACAAGTTCGAAGACAAGAAGCGCAAGCTGCAGCAAGGCGATGACCTGGCTCCGGGCGTGCTGAAAATCGTCAAGGTCTACCTGGCAATCCGTCGTCGTATCCAGCCTGGTGACAAGATGGCCGGTCGCCACGGTAACAAGGGTGTGGTCTCCGTGATCATGCCGGTCGAAGACATGCCGCACGACGCCAACGGTACTCCGGTCGATGTCGTACTGAACCCTCTGGGCGTACCTTCGCGTATGAACGTTGGTCAGATTCTCGAAACTCACCTTGGCCTGGCGGCCAAAGGTCTGGGCGAGAAGATCAACCGCATGGTCGAAGAACAGCGCAAGGTCGCAGAACTGCGTACTTTCCTGGACGAGATCTACAACCAGATCGGTGGTCGCAACGAAGACCTGGACAGCTTCTCCGACCAGGAGATCCTGGACCTGGCGAACAACCTGCGCGGCGGTGTGCCGATGGCCACTCCGGTGTTCGACGGTGCCAAGGAAAGCGAAATCAAGGCCATGCTGAAACTGGCGGACCTGCCAGAAAGCGGCCAGATGCAACTGACTGACGGCCGTACCGGCAACAAGTTCGAGCGTCCAGTTACCGTTGGCTACATGTACATGCTGAAACTGAACCACCTGGTAGACGACAAGATGCACGCTCGTTCTACTGGTTCGTACAGCCTGGTTACCCAGCAGCCGTTGGGTGGTAAGGCGCAGTTCGGTGGTCAGCGTTTCGGGGAGATGGAGGTCTGGGCACTGGAAGCATACGGTGCTGCGTACACTCTGCAAGAAATGCTCACAGTGAAGTCGGACGACGTGAACGGCCGTACCAAGATGTACAAGAACATCGTGGATGGCGATCACCGTATGGAGCCGGGCATGCCCGAGTCCTTCAACGTGTTGATCAAGGAAATTCGTTCCCTCGGCATCGATATCGATCTGGAAACCGAATAACACGTGACGCGAAGGGGAGTGGGGCAGGTATTGCCCGCTTCCTGCTCCGCCAGGAGGAAAGGCCTTGAAAGACCTACTGAATTTGCTGAAAAACCAGGGTCAAGTCGAAGAGTTCGACGCCATCCGTATTGGATTGGCCTCGCCTGAGATGATCCGTTCGTGGTCGTTCGGTGAAGTTAAAAAGCCGGAAACCATCAACTACCGTACGTTCAAACCTGAGCGCGACGGCCTGTTCTGCGCCAAGATCTTTGGTCCAGTGAAGGATTACGAGTGCCTGTGCGGTAAGTACAAGCGCTTGAAGCATCGTGGTGTGATCTGCGAGAAGTGCGGCGTTGAAGTCGCGCTGGCCAAGGTTCGTCGTGAGCGCATGGCGCACATCGAACTGGCCTCTCCAGTCGCCCACATCTGGTTCCTGAAATCGCTGCCGTCCCGTATCGGCTTGCTGATGGACATGACCCTGCGTGATATCGAGCGCGTGCTCTACTTCGAGAGCTACGTCGTTATCGATCCGGGCATGACCACCCTGGAGAAGGGCCAGCTGCTGAACGACGAGCAGTACTTCGAAGCGTTGGAAGAGTTCGGTGATGACTTCGATGCCCGCATGGGTGCCGAAGCTGTCCGCGAACTGCTGCACGCTATCGACCTGGAGCACGAGATCGGCCGCCTGCGTGAAGAGATTCCGCAAACCAACTCGGAAACCAAGATCAAGAAGCTGTCCAAGCGCCTGAAGTTGATGGAAGCCTTCCAGGGCTCCGGCAACCTGCCTGAGTGGATGGTGCTGACCGTTCTGCCGGTTCTGCCGCCAGATCTGCGTCCACTGGTTCCGCTGGATGGCGGTCGCTTCGCGACTTCCGACCTCAACGATCTGTATCGTCGAGTGATCAACCGTAACAACCGTCTGAAGCGCCTGCTGGATCTGTCTGCGCCTGACATCATCGTGCGCAACGAAAAGCGCATGCTGCAGGAAGCGGTCGATGCACTGCTCGACAACGGTCGTCGCGGTCGCGCCATCACCGGTTCGAACAAGCGTCCTCTGAAATCCCTGGCCGACATGATCAAGGGTAAGCAAGGTCGTTTCCGTCAGAACTTGCTCGGTAAGCGTGTTGACTACTCCGGCCGTTCGGTAATTACCGTAGGTCCGACCCTGCGTCTGCACCAGTGCGGTCTGCCGAAGAAGATGGCTCTCGAGCTGTTCAAGCCGTTCATTTTCGGCAAGCTGGAAATGCGTGGTCTGGCGACCACCATCAAGGCCGCCAAGAAGATGGTCGAGCGTGAGCTGCCAGAGGTTTGGGACGTTCTCGCCGAAGTGATTCGCGAACACCCCGTACTGCTCAACCGTGCACCGACCCTTCACCGTCTGGGTATCCAGGCGTTTGAGCCCGTACTGATCGAAGGTAAGGCTATCCAGCTGCACCCTCTGGTTTGTGCGGCGTACAACGCCGACTTCGACGGTGACCAAATGGCCGTGCACGTACCGCTGACGCTGGAAGCCCAGCTGGAGGCGCGTGCGTTGATGATGTCGACCAACAACATCCTGTCGCCAGCCAACGGTGAGCCGATCATCGTTCCGTCGCAGGACGTGGTACTGGGTCTGTATTACATGACCCGTGAAGCGATCAACGCCAAGGGCGAAGGTCGTGTGTTCGCGGACCTGCAGGAAGTCGACCGCGTATTCCGCGCCGGCGAAGCTGCTCTGCATGCCAAGATCAAGGTTCGTATCAGCGAAACCGTCAATGATCGTGATGGCGGCAGCGTGAGCGCCACCCGTATCGTCGACACCACTGTCGGCCGTGCGCTGCTGTTCCAGGTTGTGCCGAAGGGTCTGTCGTTCGACGTCGTCAACCTGCCGATGAAGAAGAAGGCGATTTCCAAGCTGATCAACCAGTGCTACCGCGTGGTCGGTCTGAAAGAGACCGTTATCTTCGCTGACCAGTTGATGTACACCGGTTTTGCCTACTCGACCATTTCCGGCGTTTCCATCGGTGTTAACGACTTCGTTATCCCGGATGAAAAAGCCCGCATCATCGGTGCTGCCACCGACGAAGTGAAAGAGATCGAGAGCCAGTACGCCTCCGGCCTGGTAACCCAGGGTGAGAAGTACAACAAGGTGATCGACCTGTGGTCGAAGGCCAACGACGAAGTTTCCAAGGCGATGATGGCCAACCTCTCGAAAGAGAAGGTCGTCGACCGTAATGGCGATGAAGTCGAGCAAGAGTCGTTCAACTCGATGTACATGATGGCCGACTCGGGTGCGCGGGGTTCCGCGGCTCAGATCCGTCAGCTGGCTGGTATGCGTGGTCTGATGGCCAAGCCGGACGGCTCCATCATCGAGACGCCGATTACTGCGAACTTCCGTGAAGGTCTGAGCGTACTCCAGTACTTCATCTCGACCCACGGTGCTCGTAAAGGCCTGGCGGATACCGCATTGAAGACTGCGAACTCCGGTTACCTGACTCGTCGTCTGGTAGACGTGGCGCAAGACCTGGTGGTTACCGAGATCGATTGCGGTACCGAGCACGGCCTGCTGATGACTCCGCACATTGAAGGCGGTGACGTAGTAGAGCCTCTGGGTGAGCGCGTATTGGGTCGTGTTATCGCCCGTGATGTATTCAAGCCAGGCACCGAGGACGTTATCGTTCCTGCCGGTACCTTGGTAGACGAGAAGTGGGTTGAGTTCATCGAGCTCAACAGCATCGACGAAGTGGTTGTGCGTTCGCCGATCAGCTGTGAAACCCGCTATGGCATCTGCGCCAAGTGCTACGGCCGCGATCTGGCTCGTGGTCACCAGGTGAACATTGGTGAGGCTGTAGGTGTAATTGCCGCTCAGTCCATCGGTGAGCCGGGTACCCAGTTGACCATGCGTACGTTCCACATCGGTGGTGCGGCGAGCCGGACCTCGGCAGCCGACAGCGTCCAGGTGAAGAACGGCGGTACCGTGCGCCTGCATAACCTGAAGCACGTAGAGCGTGTCGACGGTCACCTGGTTGCTGTGTCTCGTTCTGGTGAGTTGGCTATTGCCGACGACTTCGGTCGCGAGCGCGAGCGCTACAAGCTGCCTTACGGTGCCGTGATTTCGGTGAAGGAAGGCGACAAGGTCGACGCTGGTGCCATCGTGGCCAAGTGGGACCCGCACACCCACCCGATCGTTACCGAAATGAAAGGTACCGTGACCTACGTGGGCATGGAAGAAGGCATCACGATCAAGCGTCAGACCGACGAATTGACCGGTATGACCAACATCGAAGTGCTCGATGTCAAAGACCGTCCAGCTGCCGGTAAGGACATTCGTCCTGCCGTGAAGATGGTGGGTATGGATGGCAAGGATCTGCTGCTGCCAGGTACCGACGTACCGGCCCAGTACTTCCTGCCGGCTAACGCCCTGGTTGGTGTTGCCGACGGTGCCCAGATTGCGATCGGTGATGTTATCGCTCGTATTCCGCAGGAAACCTCGAAGACCCGTGACATCACCGGTGGTCTGCCGCGCGTTGCCGACTTGTTCGAGGCTCGTCGTCCGAAAGAGGCGTCGATCCTGGCGGAAGTCAGCGGTACCATCGCGTTCGGTAAGGAAACCAAGGGCAAGCGTCGCCTGGTCATCACCCCGAACGATGGTAGCGATCCGTACGAGGAACTGATTCCGAAGTGGCGTCACCTGAACGTCTTCGAAGGCGAACAAGTGAACCGCGGCGAAGTTATCTCCGACGGTCCGAGCGACCCACACGACATCCTGCGTCTGCTGGGTGTAAGTGCGCTGGCCAAGTACATCGTCAACGAGATCCAGGACGTTTACCGTCTGCAGGGCGTGAAGATCAACGACAAGCACATCGAGACGATCCTGCGTCAGATGCTGCGTAAGGTCGAGATCTCCGAGTCCGGTGATTCCAGCTTCATCAAGGGCGACCAGATGGAACTGACTCACGTGCTGGTGGAAAACGAGCGCCTGAGCTCCGAAGACAAGTTCATCGCCAAGTTCACCCGCGTACTGCTGGGTATCACCAAGGCGTCCTTGTCTACCGAATCGTTCATCTCGGCGGCCTCTTTCCAAGAGACCACTCGCGTACTGACCGAAGCGGCGGTAACCGGCAAGCGCGACTACCTACGCGGCCTGAAAGAAAACGTGGTCGTGGGTCGTCTGATCCCGGCTGGTACTGGCCTGGCTTACCACAACGAGCGTAAGCGTCGTCGTGATGCCGACAAACCTCTGCGTGTGAGCGCAAGTGAAGTCGAAGCAGCACTGACCGAAGCGCTGAACTCCAGCGGTAGCTGATGCCTGCAGTAGATTGAGATCGAGGCCCCGACCTTTTCGATTGAGAAACGAGACAAATATGTCGAGTTTCACTGATCGGGGAGGTCGGGGCCTTGTCTTGACTGGGGCCAAGATCCTCTTTAGACTCTTGTACCCCTAAAATTGGTAGAGCGTGTGCTTTGCCATTTTGTTTATGTCGAAAGACAACAGTGGAGCTAGTAGATGGCAACTATCAACCAGCTGGTACGTCAGCCGCGCAAGCGTATCGTCGAGAAATCCGACGTGCCTGCGCTGCAGAACTGCCCGCAACGTCGTGGCGTGTGCACTCGCGTGTACACCACTACGCCGAAAAAACCTAACTCGGCACTGCGTAAAGTATGCCGTGTGCGTCTGACCAACGGTTTCGAGGTTTCCTCGTACATCGGTGGTGAAGGCCACAACCTGCAAGAGCACAGCGTCGTCCTGATCCGTGGCGGCCGTGTAAAAGACTTGCCAGGTGTTCGTTACCACACCGTTCGCGGCTCCCTGGATACTTCCGGCGTTAAAGGTCGTAACCAAGGTCGTTCGAAGTACGGTACCAAACGTCCGAAGTAATCGGTCGTTTTGCAGATTTTATTTATATTGAGTCGATAAGAGTAAGGTCGGGCACGTTTCCTTCTGGATCAACTGTCCCGAGCTAACCTGAAGACCGTTTGAGGGCTTATCAATGCCAAGACGTCGCGTAGCAGCCAAGCGTGAGATTCTGGACGATCCAAAATACGGAAGCCAGATCCTCGCCAAGTTCATGAACCACGTTATGGAGAGCGGCAAGAAAGCCGTTGCCGAGCGTATCGTTTATGGCGCGCTGGAAAAAGTTAAAGAACGCAAGAACAGCGATCCCCTGGAAATCTTCGAGAAAGCTCTCGACGCCATCGCTCCGCTGGTCGAAGTGAAGTCGCGCCGTGTAGGCGGTGCTACTTACCAGGTTCCGGTCGAAGTTCGTCCGTCCCGTCGTAACGCTCTGGCAATGCGCTGGTTGGTAGACTTCGCGCGCAAGCGCGGCGAGAAGTCTATGGCTCTGCGTTTGGCTGGCGAACTGCTGGACGCTGCCGAAGGCAAAGGTGCTGCAGTTAAGAAGCGTGAAGACGTACACCGTATGGCTGAAGCCAACAAGGCTTTCTCGCACTACCGCTTCTAATATCGGCATCATTCAATCTGCGAGGGCTTTATGGCTCGTACTACAGCAATCAACCGCTACCGTAACATCGGTATCTGTGCCCACGTTGACGCGGGCAAGACTACCACTACCGAGCGGATCCTGTTCTACACAGGTCTCAGCCACAAGATGGGTGAGGTGCATGACGGCGCTGCTACCACCGACTGGATGGTTCAGGAGCAGGAGCGTGGGATTACCATTACCTCCGCTGCTGTAACTACCTTCTGGAAAGGTTCGCGCGGTCAATACGATAACTATCGTGTAAACGTTATCGATACCCCTGGCCACGTAGACTTCACCATTGAAGTAGAGCGTTCTCTGCGTGTGCTTGACGGCGCGGTCGTGGTGTTCTGCGGTACTTCCGGTGTTGAGCCGCAGTCCGAAACCGTATGGCGTCAAGCCAACAAGTACGGCGTCCCACGTGTTGTTTACGTGAACAAGATGGACCGTGCTGGTGCCAACTTCCTGCGTGTTGTTGGTCAGATCAAGAACCGTCTGGGTCACACTCCGGTTCCGGTTCAGTTGGCTATCGGCTCGGAAGATAACTTCCAGGGTCAGGTCGACCTGATCAAGATGAAGGCTATCTACTGGAACGACGACGACAAGGGTACTACCTATCGCGAGGAAGAAATTCCTGCCGATATGCTGGACCTGGCTAACGAGTGGCGCTCCAACATGGTTGAAGCTGCTGCCGAAGCCAACGAAGAGCTGATGAACAAGTACCTTGAAGAAGGTGACTTGACTCCTGAGGAGATCAAGGCTGGCCTGCGTGCGCGCACCCTGGCTAGCGAGATCGTTCCAGCTGTCTGCGGTTCTTCGTTCAAGAACAAGGGTGTTCCCCTGGTTCTCGACGCCGTTATCGACTTCCTGCCTGCTCCAACCGAGATCCCTGCGATCAAGGGTATCCATCCGGACCTCATCGAGAAGCCGAAGGATGAGCTGGTAGAAGCGGATTACGACGAGCGTCATGCGGACGATGCTGAACCGTTCTCGGCTCTGGCGTTCAAGATCGCTACCGACCCGTTCGTTGGTACTCTGACTTTCGTGCGTGTTTACTCGGGCTTCCTGAGCTCGGGCGACTCCGTGATCAACTCGGTCAAGGGCAAGAAAGAGCGCGTTGGTCGTATGGTGCAAATGCACGCCAACCAGCGTGAAGAGATCAAGGAAGTACGTGCAGGCGATATCGCTGCTCTGATCGGCATGAAGGACGTCACCACTGGTGACACCCTGTGCGATATCGAGAAGCAGATCATCCTTGAGCGTATGGATTTCCCTGAGCCTGTGATTTCGGTAGCGGTAGAGCCGAAAACCAAGCAGGACCAGGAGAAGATGGGTATCGCACTGGGCAAGTTGGCTCAGGAAGACCCGTCGTTCCGTGTCAAGACCGACGAAGAGACCGGTCAGACCATCATCTCTGGTATGGGCGAGCTGCACTTGGACATCCTCGTTGACCGCATGAAGCGCGAGTTCAACGTCGAAGCTAACATCGGCAAGCCGCAGGTTTCGTACCGCGAGAAGATCAGCAAGAGCAACGTTGAGATCGAAGGCAAGTTCGTTCGCCAGTCTGGCGGTCGCGGCCAGTTCGGTCATTGCTGGATCCGTTTCTCGGAGCCGGACGTCGATGCGAACGGCAACATTACCGAGGGTCTGGTCTTCACCAACGAAGTCGTTGGTGGTGTGGTTCCTAAGGAATACATCCCGGCTATCCAGAAGGGTATCGAAGAGCAGATGAAGAACGGCGTCGTTGCCGGCTATCCGCTGATCGGCCTGAAGGCTACCGTGTTTGATGGTTCCTACCACGACGTCGACTCCAACGAGATGGCGTTCAAGGTAGCGGCCTCCATGGCGACCAAGCAGCTGGCCCAGAAGGGCGGCGGTGTTGTGCTTGAGCCGATCATGAAGGTTGAAGTAGTAACCCCAGAGGACTACATGGGTGACGTGATGGGTGACCTGAACCGTCGTCGTGGTCTGATCCAGGGTATGGATGACTCGGTGTCCGGCAAGGTTATCCGTGCCGAAGTGCCGCTGGGTGAGATGTTCGGTTACGCAACCGACGTTCGTTCCATGTCTCAGGGTCGCGCGAGCTACTCCATGGAATTCTCCAAATACGCCGAAGCTCCGTCGAACATCGTCGAAGCTCTCGTTAAAAAACAAGGCTGATTCAGCCTCCCCTTTAGGCTAGGAGTTAATAGTCGTGGCTAAAGAAAAATTTGAACGTAACAAACCGCACGTCAACGTTGGCACCATCGGTCACGTTGACCACGGTAAAACCACTCTGACCGCTGCTCTGACTCGCGTTTGCTCCGAAGTTTTCGGTTCGGCTCGTGTTGACTTCGACAAGATCGACAGCGCTCCAGAAGAAAAAGCTCGTGGTATCACCATCAACACTGCGCACGTAGAGTACGATTCGAACATTCGTCACTACGCGCACGTTGACTGCCCAGGTCACGCCGACTACGTCAAGAACATGATCACTGGTGCTGCCCAGATGGACGGCGCGATCCTGGTGTGCTCGGCTGCCGATGGTCCGATGCCGCAGACTCGTGAGCACATCCTGCTGTCCCGCCAGGTAGGCGTTCCATACATCGTTGTCTTCCTGAACAAGGCTGACATGGTTGACGACGCTGAGCTGCTGGAACTGGTTGAGATGGAAGTGCGCGATCTGCTGAGCACTTACGACTTCCCGGGTGATGACACTCCGATCATCATCGGTTCGGCTCTGATGGCTCTGAACGGCCAAGACGACAACGAAATGGGTACCACCGCTGTTAAGCGTCTGGTAGAAACTCTGGATACCTACATCCCAGAGCCAGAGCGTGCTATTGACAAGCCGTTCCTGATGCCAATCGAAGACGTGTTCTCGATCTCTGGTCGTGGCACCGTGGTAACTGGCCGTGTTGAGCGTGGCATCGTTCGCATCCAGGAAGAAGTTGAGATCGTGGGTCTGCGCGATACTCAGAAAACTACCTGCACCGGCGTTGAAATGTTCCGCAAGCTGCTGGACGAAGGTCGTGCTGGTGAGAACTGCGGCGTTCTGCTGCGTGGCACCAAGCGTGACGACGTTGAGCGTGGCCAGGTTCTGGTTAAGCCAGGTACCGTTAAGCCGCACACCAAGTTCACTGCTGAAGTTTACGTTCTGAGCAAAGAAGAAGGCGGCCGTCATACTCCGTTCTTCAAAGGCTACCGTCCACAGTTCTACTTCCGTACTACTGACGTGACCGGTAACTGCGAGCTGCCAGAAGGCGTTGAAATGGTAATGCCAGGTGACAACATCCAGATGACTGTCACTCTGATCAAAACCATCGCGATGGAAGATGGTCTGCGTTTCGCTATCCGTGAAGGCGGTCGTACCGTCGGCGCTGGCGTCGTAGCCAAAGTCATCGAGTAATCGACGACTCATGAAAAAGCCCCCGCTTGCGGGGGCTTTTTTATTGGGTTGACACTCTGTGGGGCCGTCTATAGAATTGCGCCTCCTTTTAACGGGCGTATTGCGCCCGGTGGGAATAGCAGCCTGGAGTCTGAAATCCAATGCAAAATCAGCAAATCCGTATCAGGTTGAAGGCTTTCGACCATCGCCTGATCGACCAATCCACCCAGGAAATCGTGGAAACCGCGAAGCGTACTGGTGCTCAAGTGCGTGGTCCAATTCCACTGCCTACTCGTAAAGAGCGGTTCACCGTTCTGGTCTCCCCGCACGTCAACAAAGACGCGCGTGACCAGTACGAGATCCGTACTCATAAGCGCGTGCTGGACATCGTTCAGCCAACGGATAAAACCGTTGATGCACTTATGAAGCTTGATCTTGCGGCAGGTGTGGAAGTGCAGATCAGCCTCGGCTAAGACTCGGTCTTGGTCGTGTAACGCTCTGAAATGGGCGGCCATAGCGGGTGAAAGCCCCGTACACTCATGAGGTTTACAACATGACTATTGGTGTAGTCGGTCGTAAGTGCGGTATGACCCGCATTTTCACCGAAGAAGGTGTCTCCATTCCGGTCACGGTCATCGAGATCGAGCCGAATCGTGTCACCCAGTTCAAAACTGAAGAAACCGATGGCTATCGTGCAGTGCAAGTCACTGTAGGTGAGCGTCGTGCTTCGCGCGTGACTGCTGCTCAGGCAGGTCACTTCGCTAAAGCAAATGTTGCTGCTGGTCGTGGCGTTTGGGAATTCCGTCTTGAAGAAGGCGAGTACCAAGCTGGCGATCTGATCAGCGCAGAAATCTTCGCAGCTGGCCAACTGGTAGATGTTACCGGTCAGTCGAAAGGTAAAGGCTTCGCCGGTACCATCAAGCGTTGGAATTTCCGCGGTCAAGATAACACCCACGGTAACTCCGTTTCCCACCGCGTCCCGGGCTCTATTGGCCAGTGCCAGACTCCTGGTCGTGTATTCAAGGGCAAGAAAATGTCCGGTCATATGGGCGCTGAGCGCGTGACCGTGCAGTCCCTCGAAGTAGTGCGCGTCGACGCTGAACGCAATCTGTTGTTGGTCAAGGGCGCTGTTCCTGGCGCTACTGGCGGCAACCTGGTTGTGCGTCCGGCGGCCAAGGCTCGCGGTTAAGGGGAAGCTGACATGCAATTAAATGTAAATGACGCTCAAGCGATCGAAGTTTCCGAACTGACATTTGGCGGCGAATTCAACGAGACGCTGGTTCACCAAGCAGTCGTGGCCTACATGGCTGGCGGCCGTCAGGGTAGCAAGCAGCAAAAGACCCGTTCCGACGTTTCTGGTGGCGGTAAGCGCCCATGGCGTCAGAAAGGTACTGGCCGTGCTCGTGCTGGTACTATCCGCAGCCCAATCTGGCGCGGCGGCGGCACCACTTTCGCAGCTCGTCCTCAAGATCACTCCCAGAAGCTGAACAAGAAGATGTATCGCGCAGCAATGCGTTCCATCCTTGCTGAGCTGGTGCGCACTGATCGTCTGGTCGTGGTTCAGGATTTCGCTGTCGAAACTCCGAAAACCAAAGATCTGCTGGGTAAGCTGAACGGCATGAGTCTGACCGACGTTCTGATCGTGTCTGACGCTGTTGATCAGAACCTGTACCTGGCTGCTCGTAACCTGCCTCACGTTGATGTTCGTGATGTGCAAGGTTCCGATCCAGTTAGTCTGATCGCATACGACAAAGTGTTGATCACTGTGTCGGCCGTGAAGAAATTCGAGGAGCTGCTGGGATGAACCAGGAACGCGTATTTAAAGTTCTGCTTGGCCCGCATGTTTCCGAGAAGGCTACGGTTCTGGCAGACAAGAAAGGCCAGTTCGTTTTCAAGGTTGCTACCGATGCAACCAAGCTGGAAATCAAGAAGGCCGTCGAAAGCCTGTTCAGCGTGAAAGTGGAACGCGTTACTACCCTGAACGTTCTGGGTAAGAGCAAGCGTACCGCGCGTGGTCTGGGCAAGCGTAATGACTGGAAGAAGGCAGTTATCTCCCTTCAGCCAGGCCAAGATCTCGATTTCAGCAGCAGTGCTGAGTAAGGAAGGGGCGCATCATGGCAATCGTTAAATGCAAACCGACTTCCCCTGGCCGCCGTTTTGTGGTCAAGGTGGTCAACCAGGAGCTGCATAAAGGCGCTCCTCACGCACCGCTGATCGAGAAAAAATCGAAGTCTGGTGGTCGTAACAACAATGGCCGTATCACTACTCGTCACGTTGGTGGTGGTCATAAGCAGCATTATCGTCTGGTCGACTTCCGTCGCAACGACAAGGATGGCATCGCTGCCACCGTCGAGCGTATCGAATACGATCCAAACCGTACTGCTCACATCGCTCTGCTGTGCTACGCCGATGGCGAGCGTCGCTACATCATCGCCCCTAAAGGCGTGAGCGCTGGCGACCAGCTGATCGCAGGTGCCCTGGCACCGATCAAGCCGGGCAACTCTCTGCAGCTGCGTAACATTCCAGTTGGTAGCACCGTACACGGCATCGAACTGAAGCCAGGTAAAGGCGCGCAAATCGCTCGTTCGGCTGGTGCTTCGGCTCAGCTGGTCGCTCGTGAAGGTGTCTACGTGACCCTGCGTCTGCGTTCTGGTGAGATGCGTAAAGTGCTGGCTGAATGCCGTGCGACCCTGGGCGAAGTCTCGAACTCCGAGCATAGCCTGCGTTCGCTGGGTAAAGCTGGTGCCAAACGCTGGCGTGGCGTTCGCCCAACCGTTCGTGGTGTTGCCATGAACCCGGTTGACCACCCGCATGGTGGTGGTGAAGGTCGTACCTCCGGTGGTCGTCATCCGGTATCGCCATGGGGCTTCCCGACTAAGGGCGCGAAGACTCGTGGTAATAAGCGTACCGACAAAATGATCGTCCGTCGTCGCAAGTAAATAGAGGGATACGACAGTGCCACGTTCTCTGAAAAAAGGTCCTTTTATTGATCTTCACCTACTGAAGAAGATCGAAGTGGCGGCGGAAAAGAACGATCGCAAACCAGTTAAGACCTGGTCGCGCCGTTCCATGATCCTGCCGCAAATGGTCGGTCTGACCATTGCTGTGCATAACGGTCGTCAGCATGTTCCAGTTCTCGTGAACGAAGACATGGTCGGCCACAAACTGGGCGAGTTCGCCGGTACCCGTACATATCGCGGGCACGTGGCTGACAAGAAAGCCAAGCGTTAAGGGGTAAGGAACGATGGAAGTAGCCGCTAAGCTGTCGGGCGCTCGAATCTCCGCCCAGAAAGCCCGCTTGGTCGCCGACCAGATCCGCGGGAAGAAGGTGGGCGACGCGCTCAACCTGTTGGCTTTCAGCAGTAAGAAAGCCGCCGAGATCATGAAGAAAGTGCTGGAGTCGGCCGTAGCCAACGCCGAGCATAACGAAGGCGCAGACGTTGATGACCTGAAGGTCTCCACCGTTTTCGTCAACGAAGGGCGTTCGCTGAAGCGCATCATGCCACGTGCCAAAGGCCGTGCTGATCGCATCGTCAAGCGGTCTTGCCATATCACTGTCAAGGTTGCTGACAAGTAACGGAGTCGAAGAGATGGGTCAGAAAGTACATCCCATTGGCATTCGCCTGGGAATCGTCAAGGAGCACACCTCCGTCTGGTACGCAGACGGTCGGACTTATGCGGACTATTTGCTCGCAGATCTGAATGTGCGTGAGTATCTCCAAGACAAACTAAAAAGCGCGTCCGTAAGCCGTATCGATATCCATCGTCCGGCTCAAACTGCACGCATCACCATCCACACCGCTCGTCCCGGCATCGTGATCGGCAAGAAAGGTGAAGATGTTGAAAAACTGCGTCAGGACCTGACCAAGCAAATGGGTGTGCCTGTGCACATCAATATCGAAGAGATCCGCAAGCCGGAACTCGACGGTATGCTGGTTGCGCAGAGCGTAGCTCAGCAGCTGGAGCGTCGCGTAATGTTCCGTCGTGCCATGAAGCGCGCCGTACAGAACGCCATGCGCATTGGTGCCAAAGGCATCAAAATCCAAGTGAGCGGTCGTCTCGGCGGTGCTGAAATCGCACGTACTGAATGGTATCGCGAAGGTCGTGTGCCACTGCACACCCTCCGTGCCGATATCGACTATGCCACCTACGAAGCTCACACCACCTACGGTGTGATCGGTGTGAAGGTTTGGATCTTCAAAGGCGAAGTAATTGGTGGTCGCCAAGAAGAGCTGAAGCCGCAAGCACCAGCGCCTCGTAAAAAAGCTGCTAAGTAAGGGGTACGCCAAATGTTGCAACCAAAGCGTACGAAGTTCCGCAAGCAGATGACCGGCCACAACCGTGGTCTGGCACTGCGCGGTAGCAAGGTCAGCTTCGGCGAGTTCGCGCTGAAGTCTGTTGCTCGTGGTCGTCTCACCGCTCGTCAGATCGAGTCGGCACGTCGTGCCTTGACCCGTCACGTAAAACGTGGCGGCAAGATCTGGATCCGTGTATTCCCGGACAAGCCTATTTCCAAGAAGCCACTCGAAGTTCGGATGGGTAAAGGTAAGGGTAACGTCGAATACTGGGTTGCCCAGATTCAGCCAGGCAAAGTCCTGTATGAAATCGAGGGTGTTTCTGAAGAGCTGGCGCGTGAGGCTTTCGCCCTGGCTGCTGCAAAGCTGCCTCTCGCCACCTCCTTTGTTAAGCGGACGGTGATGTGATGAAAGCGAATGAACTTCGTGAAAAATCCGCACAGCAGCTGAACGAGCAACTGCTCGGCCTGCTGCGCGACCAGTTCAATCTGCGCATGCAGAAAGCAACTGGCCAGTTGGGGCAGTCTCATCTGCTCTCGCAAGTTAAGCGTGACATCGCTCGCGTGAAGACTGTGCTCAACCAGCAGGCAGGTAAGTAATCATGGCTGAAGCCGAAAAAACTGTCCGTACGCTGACTGGCCGTGTTGTCAGCGACAAGATGGACAAGACCATCACCGTTCTGATCGAGCGTCGCGTTAAGCACCCTATCTACGGTAAATACGTTAAGCGTTCGACTAAGCTGCACGCGCACGACGAAACCAACCAGTGCCACATCGGCGACAAGGTCACTATCCGTGAGACTCGTCCGATGGCCAAGACCAAGTCCTGGGCCCTGGTTGATGTTCTCGAACGCGCTGTGGAAGTCTAAGGGCTAGGGGTCGGAGAAATTATATGATTCAGACTCAATCCATGCTCGATGTGGCCGATAACAGCGGCGCTCGCCGCGTTATGTGCATCAAGGTGCTGGGTGGCTCCCATCGTCGTTACGCTGGTATCGGTGACATCATCAAGGTTACCGTCAAGGAAGCAATTCCTCGCGGTAAGGTGAAAAAAGGCCAAGTGATGACTGCTGTCGTAGTCCGCACTCGTCACGGCGTTCGCCGTGCAGATGGCTCGATCATCCGCTTTGATGGCAACGCTGCTGTTCTGCTGAACAACAAGCAAGAGCCGATCGGCACCCGTATCTTTGGGCCAGTGACCCGTGAACTTCGTACTGAGAAGTTCATGAAGATCGTCTCGCTCGCCCCAGAAGTGCTGTAAGGAGATCCGACATGCAAAAGATTCGTCGTGACGACGAGATCATCGTGATCGCCGGCAAAGACAAAGGTAAGCGCGGTAAGGTGCTTAAGGTTCTGGCTGACGACCGTCTGGTCGTAGGTGGCCTGAACCTAGTCAAGCGTCATACCAAGCCTAACCCGATGTCGGGCGTACAAGGCGGTATCGTCGAGAAAGAAGCGCCACTGCACGCTTCCAACGTTGCTATTTTCAACAGCGAAACCAACAAGGCTGACCGCGTTGGCTTCAAAGTAGAAGACGGCAAGAAAATTCGTGTCTTCAAGTCGACCCAAAAAGCGGTTGATGCTTGAACACTGCTAGGTAGAAGACCATGGCACGACTCCAAGAGATTTACCGGAAGGAAATCGCCCCGAAGCTTAAGGAAGAACTTAAGCTTTCGAACGTGATGGAAGTTCCGCGCGTTACCAAGATCACCCTGAACATGGGTCTGGGCGAAGCGATCGGCGACAAGAAAGTCATCGAGCATGCTGTTGCTGACCTGGAAAAGATCACCGGCCAGAAAGTCGTTGTGACTCACGCTCGTAAATCCATCGCTGGCTTCAAAGTCCGCGAAGGATGGCCGATCGGCGTCAAAGTGACCCTGCGCCGTGAGCGTATGTACGAGTTCCTGGATCGCCTGCTGTCGATCTCCCTGCCTCGGGTTCGCGACTTCCGCGGCCTGAATGCCAAGTCCTTCGATGGTCGTGGCAACTACAGCATGGGCGTGAAAGAGCAGATCATTTTCCCGGAAATCGATTACGACAAGATCGATGCTCTCCGCGGTCTGGACATTACCCTGACCACCACTGCCAAGAACGATGATGAAGGCCGCGCTCTGCTGCGTGCTTTCAAATTCCCGTTCCGCAACTGATTGGAGTAGGAAAATGGCCAAGAAGAGCATGAAGAACCGTGAGCTGAAGCGTCAGCTCACCGTTGCCAAGTACGCCGCCAAGCGTGCAGCGCTGAAAGCGATCATCGTGGATCTGAACGCAAGTCCAGAAGCCCGTTGGGAAGCTACCGTAGCTCTGCAGAAGCAACCACGTGACGCAAGCGCTTCGCGCATGCGTAACCGTTGCCGCCTGACCGGTCGTCCGCATGGCGTTTACCGCAAGTTCGGCCTGGGCCGTAACAAGCTGCGTGAAGCCGCAATGCGTGGTGACGTTCCAGGTCTGGTAAAAGCCAGCTGGTAATGGCTACAGGCTCATGGTGATGGGGATAAAATCCCGATCACCGGTGAGTTCGAGCATGAATCAAGCCCCTTTTGGGGCTTGATTCATTTCTGGGGTGTGTCTAGAATGACCGGCTCGCCTGAGCCCGTGTTTTTTGCCCGGGTTTCTTTGGCGAAAGCTGTAGCCGTAAGGCTAATTCTTTTTGTATCAGGAGCATCTAGCCCATGAGTATGCAGGACCCGTTAGCGGACATGCTAACTCGAATCCGTAATGCCCAGATGGCTGAAAAGTCCGTCGTGAGCATGCCGTCTTCCACTTTGAAGGTGGCTGTAGCAAAAGTCCTGAAGGACGAAGGTTACATTGCGGGTTATCAGATCAGCAGCGAAATCAAACCTCTGCTGTCCATCGAGCTGAAGTACTTCGAAGGCCGTCCGGTCATCGAGGAAGTGAAGCGCGTTAGCCGTCCAGGCCTGCGTCAGTACAAGTCCGTTGAAGAGCTGCCGAAAGTACGTGGCGGCCTTGGCGTGTCTATCGTCTCCACCAACAAAGGTGTGATGACTGATCGTGCTGCGCGCGCTGCCGGTGTCGGCGGCGAAGTTCTTTGCACTGTGTTCTAAGGGGGGATAAGCATGTCTCGCGTCGCTAAGAACCCCGTTAAGCTGCCAGCTGGCGTCGAAGTAAAATTCGCCGGCCAACAGCTTTCGGTGAAGGGTGCCAAGGGTACTCTCGAACTGAACGTACACGCCTCCGTTGAAATTGTTCAGGAAGCCGGTGAGCTGCGTTTTGCTGCTCGCAATGGCGACCAGCAAACTCGCGCAATGGCCGGTACTACTCGTGCACTGGTTAACAACATGGTCCAGGGCGTAAGCCAAGGCTTCGAGCGCAAGCTCCAGCTGGTCGGTGTTGGTTACAAGGCACAGGCAAAAGGCACAGTGCTGAACCTGGCCCTCGGCTTCTCGCATCCAGTGGATTACGAACTGCCGGCAGGCGTCACCGCTGAGACTCCTAGCCAGACCGATATCCTGATCAAGGGCATCGACAAGCAGCTGGTAGGTCAAGTGGCCGCTGAGATCCGCGACTTCCGTCCACCAGAGCCTTATAAAGGTAAAGGTGTGCGCTACGCGGACGAAGTCGTCCGTCGTAAAGAAGCCAAGAAGAAGTAGGGCATAGCAAATGACCGACAAAAAAGTTACTCGACTGCGTCGCGCTCGCAAAGCACGCCTGAAAATGCACGAACTCGAAGTCGTGCGTCTCTGCGTGTTCCGCTCTTCGCAGCACATCTACGCCCAGGTCATTTCGGCCGACGGCAACAAGGTCCTGGCAAGCGCCTCGACTTTGGATAAAGAACTGCGTGATGGCGCCACTGGCAACATCGACGCGGCTACTAAGGTTGGCCAGCTGGTCGCTACGCGTGCAAAAGCCGCTGGTGTCTCGCAAGTGGCTTTCGACCGTTCCGGCTTCAAGTACCACGGCCGCGTCAAGGCGCTGGCTGAGGCTGCTCGTGAAGCTGGGCTGGAGTTCTAAGTTATGTCCAATAACGACCAAAAGCGCGACGAAGGCTACATCGAGAAGCTGGTTCAAGTTAACCGCGTAGCCAAAACCGTAAAAGGTGGCCGTATCTTCACTTTCACCGCGTTGACCGTGGTTGGTGATGGTAAGGGCCGTGTTGGCTTCGGCCGTGGCAAGTCGCGTGAAGTGCCTGCTGCGATCCAGAAGGCAATGGAAGCTGCTCGTCGCAACATGATCCAAGTTGATCTGGACGGCACTACTCTGCAGTACGCAATGAAGTCTGCTCACGGCGCTTCCAAGGTGTACATGCAGCCTGCTTCTGAAGGTACCGGTATCATCGCTGGCGGCGCTATGCGTGCTGTCCTCGAGGTTGCTGGCGTTCAGAACGTTCTGGCCAAGTGCTACGGCTCGACTAACCCAGTAAACGTGGTTCACGCCACTTTCAAGGGTTTGAAGGCGATGCAGTCCCCTGAATCCATTGCCGCCAAGCGTGGCAAAAGCGTCCAGGAGATCATCTGATCATGGCTACCGTTAAAGTAACGCTGATCAAAAGCATGACCGGCCGTATCCCTAACCACAAACTGTGCGTTAAGGGTCTGGGCCTGCGTCGCATCGGTCACACTGTAGAAGTCCAGGATACTCCCGAGAATCGTGGGATGATCAACAAGGCTTACTACATGCTGCGTGTCGAGGGTTAATCGATGAAACTCAATGATCTGAGTCCAGCGCCGGGTTCCCGTCGCGAAAAGCATCGTCCGGGCCGTGGTATCGGTAGTGGTTTGGGTAAGACTGGTGGCCGTGGTCACAAAGGTCAGACTTCCCGCTCCGGTGGCACCATTGCTCCAGGCTTTGAAGGCGGTCAACAGCCGCTGCATCGTCGCCTGCCGAAGTTCGGTTTCGTTTCCCTGAAGGCCATGGATCGCGCAGAAGTGCGTCTGTCCGAACTGGCTAAAGTGGAAGGCGACATCGTCACCGTGCAGTCCCTGAAAGATGCCAACGTGATTAACCAGAACGTTCAGCGTGTGAAAATCATGCTGTCCGGTGAAGTTACTCGCGCTGTGACCATCAAGGGCATCGCAGCCACCAAAGGTGCGCGTGCGGCTATCGAAGCAGCTGGCGGCAAGTTCGAGGAATAAATGGCTAAGCAAGGTGCTCTCTCTGCGCTCGGCAAAGGCGGTATGTCTGAACTCTGGGCTCGTCTGCGTTTTCTGTTCATGGCGATTATCGTCTATCGGATAGGTGCGCACATCCCGGTTCCAGGTATCAACCCTGATCGACTCGCAGACCTGTTTCGACAGAATGAGGGGACCATTCTTAGCTTGTTCAACATGTTTTCCGGTGGTGCGCTGGAGCGCATGAGTATCTTTGCACTGGGGATCATGCCGTACATTTCGGCATCGATCATCATGCAGCTCATGACCGCTGTCAGCCCACAGCTGGAGCAGTTGAAGAAGGAAGGTGAAGCTGGCCGTCGCAAGATCAGCCAGTACACCCGCTACGGCACTGTCGTCCTTGCTCTGGTTCAGGCTATCGGCATGTCCGTTGGTCTGGCCGGGCAGGGCGTTGCGTTCACTGGTGACTTTGGCTTCCATTTCGTCGCGGTATCCACTTTCGTGGCTGGCGCGATGTTCATGATGTGGCTGGGTGAGCAGATTACTGAGCGTGGTGTTGGCAACGGTATCTCGATGTTGATTTTCGCAGGTATCGTCGCCGGTCTTCCGAGAGCGATCGGGCAGTCTTTCGAGTCTGCACGTCAGGGTGATATCAACATTTTCGCCTTGGTTGCGATCGGTTTGCTGGCAGTAGCGATCATCGGTTTTGTGGTGTTCATTGAGCGTGGTCAGCGTCGTATTGCTGTTCACTACGCCAAGCGTCAGCAGGGCCGTAAGGTCTTTGCTGCGCAGACCAGCCACTTGCCGCTGAAAGTGAATATGGCCGGTGTTATTCCTGCTATCTTCGCGAGCAGCATTTTGCTGTTTCCGGCTTCGTTGGGTGCCTGGTTCGGTCAGTCTGAAGGTATGGGCTGGTTGCAGGACATCTCGCAGTCGATCGCTCCTGGTCAGCCGTTGAATATTCTGCTGTTTAGTGCAGGGATTATTTTCTTCTGCTTCTTCTATACGGCGTTGATGTTCAATCCGAAAGACGTAGCGGAAAACCTGAAGAAGTCCGGTGCCTTTATTCCGGGCATCCGTCCAGGTGAGCAATCGGCACGCTACATTGATGGCGTTCTGACCCGCTTGACCATGTTCGGTGCTCTATATATGACGGCCGTCTGCCTGTTGCCACAGTTCCTGGTGGTTGCTGCAAACGTTCCGTTCTACCTTGGCGGGACCTCGTTGCTGATCGTGGTCGTGGTTGTTATGGACTTCATGTCACAAGTACAATCGCACCTCGTTTCCCACCAGTACGAATCCCTGATGAAGAAAGCCAACCTGAAGGGTTACGGCAGCGGCATGCTGCGCTAATCCATAAGGTTCGAGGAGTTGGTGATGAAAGTTCGTGCATCGGTGAAAAAGCTGTGCCGTAACTGCAAGATTATTCGCCGCGAAGGTGTTGTTCGAGTAATTTGCAGCGCGGAACCACGTCACAAGCAGCGCCAAGGCTGAGTGTGATTGTGCTTCAAGCCCGGCAGCTAGTGCGCTGCCGGGTTGATTATTTGTTATTACAGCGATATTATCTCGCGCCCTATTTCTTGGCTTCCGGGGCGTAGGTAGCTGTCAATTGGAGTCCCACTGAATGGCCCGTATTGCAGGCGTTAACATTCCAGATAACAAGCATACTGTTATCTCGCTGACCTACATCTATGGTGTTGGTCGCACTACTGCACACAAAATCTGTGCAGTGACTGGGGTCAACCCAGCTGCGAAGATCAAGGATCTGAGCGACGAGCAAATTGAACAGCTGCGTGGCGAAGTGGCGAAGTTCACCACTGAAGGTGACCTGCGTCGCGAAAACAACATGAAAATCAAACGCTTGATGGACCTGGGCTGCTATCGCGGTCTGCGCCATCGTCGTGGTCTGCCAGTACGCGGTCAGCGTACCAAGACCAACGCGCGTACTCGCAAAGGTCCGCGTAAGCCGATCCGCAAGTAATCGCACCAGCGAATCGACAGGAATTTAGTCATGGCAAAACCTGCTGCTCGTCCTCGTAAGAAAATCAAAAAGACAGTGGTTGATGGCATCGCCCATATCCACGCGTCTTTCAACAACACCATCGTGACCATCACCGACCGTCAGGGTAACGCTCTTTCTTGGGCAACCTCCGGTGGTTCGGGTTTCCGCGGTTCTCGTAAGTCCACTCCGTTCGCTGCTCAAGTAGCTGCTGAGCGTGCTGGCCAAGCTGCGCTGGAATATGGCCTGAAGAACCTCGACGTTAACGTCAAGGGCCCAGGTCCAGGTCGTGAATCCGCAGTTCGTGCTCTGAACGGCTGTGGCTACAAGATCGCCAGCATCACCGACGTGACGCCAATCCCGCATAACGGGTGCCGTCCGCCGAAGAAGCGCCGCGTGTAATCCAGGAGATTGTAAAGAATGGCTCGTTACATTGGTCCAAAATGCAAACTGGCTCGTCGCGAAGGCACCGAACTCTTCCTGAAGAGCGGTGTGCGCGCTATCGAATCCAAGTGCAACATCGAAGCAGCTCCTGGCATCCACGGCCAGCGTCGTGGTCGTCAATCCGACTACGGTACCCAGCTGCGTGAAAAGCAAAAAGTTCGTCGTATCTACGGCGTTCTGGAGCGTCAATTCAGCGGTTACTACAAACAAGCCGCCGGCAAGAAGGGCGCAACTGGTGAGAACCTGTTGCAGCTGCTGGAATGCCGTCTGGACAACGTTGTATACCGCATGGGCTTCGGTTCCACTCGTGCCGAATCCCGTCAGCTGGTATCGCACAAGTCGATCAGCGTAAACGGTCAGACCGTTAACGTTCCGTCCTACCAGGTTCGTGCTGGTGACGTGGTCGCTGTTCGCGAGAAAGCAAAAAACCAACTTCGCATTGTCCAAGCTCTCGATCTGTGTGCTCAACGTGGCCGCGTAGAATGGGTAGAAGTAGACACTGAGAAGAAGTCGGGCGTTTTCAAGAACGTTCCAGCTCGCAGTGATCTGTCCGCCGACATCAACGAAAGCCTGATTGTCGAGCTCTACTCCAAGTAAGGGCTAGAAAATAGGTGCATCCATGCAGATTTCGGTAAATGAGTTCCTGACACCCCGCCATATTGATGTGCAGGTTGTCAGTCCAACCCGCGCCAAGATCACCCTCGAGCCTCTCGAGCGTGGTTTTGGCCACACCCTGGGCAACGCGCTGCGCCGCATCCTGTTGTCCTCAATGCCCGGCTGTGCAGTAGTCGAGGCCGAGATTGACGGTGTGCTCCACGAGTACAGCGCCATCGAAGGTGTACAGGAAGACGTAATTGAAATCCTGTTGAACCTTAAAGGTCTGGCTATCAAGCTGCACGGCCGTGACGAAGTTACGCTGACCTTGTCGAAGAAGGGTTCGGGGGTGGTTACCGCTGCCGATATTCAGCTGGATCATGATGTCGAGATCGTTAATCCCGATCACGTAATCGCTAACCTGGCGTCTAACGGCGCTCTGAACATGAAGCTCGTAGTAGCTCGTGGTCGTGGTTATGAGCCGGCCGACTCGCGTCAAAGCGATGAAGATGAAAGCCGCAGCATTGGTCGCTTGCAGCTCGACTCTTCGTTCAGCCCGGTTCGCCGTATCGCATACGTGGTGGAAAACGCCCGTGTCGAGCAGCGTACCAACCTGGACAAGCTGGTTATTGATCTGGAAACCAACGGTACTCTGGACCCTGAAGAGGCTATCCGCCGTGCTGCAACCATCCTGCAACAGCAGTTGGCTGCGTTCGTCGACCTCAAAGGTGACAGTGAGCCAGTGGTAGTCGAGCAGGAAGACGAGATCGATCCGATCCTGCTTCGCCCGGTTGACGATCTGGAACTGACTGTACGTTCGGCTAACTGCCTTAAGGCGGAAAACATTTACTACATCGGCGACCTGATTCAGCGCACCGAAGTAGAACTGTTGAAGACTCCGAACCTGGGCAAGAAATCCCTGACTGAAATCAAGGATGTTCTGGCCTCCCGCGGTCTGTCCCTCGGCATGCGCCTCGATAACTGGCCGCCTGCAAGTCTTAAGAAGGACGACAAGGCGACTGCCTGATCGTCGTAATCACCGAACGTTGTGTTTGGTAAGGAATGAACCATGCGTCATCGTAAAAGTGGGCGTCACCTGAGCCGCACCAGCTCGCACCGCAAGGCCATGTTCCAGAACATGGCGGTGTCGCTGTTCGAGCACGAGCTGATCAAAACTACCCTGCCGAAAGCCAAAGAACTGCGCCGCGTTGCCGAGCCGCTGATCACTTTGGCCAAGACAGACAGCGTTGCTAACCGTCGTCTGGCATTCGACCGTACTCGTTCGAAAGCTATCGTTGGTAAGCTCTTCAACGACCTGGGCAAGCGTTACGCTACCCGTGAGGGCGGCTACCTGCGCATCCTCAAGTGCGGTTTCCGTGCTGGCGACAACGCTCCTATGGCGTACGTTGAACTGGTTGATCGTGCTGTCGGCGGCGAAGCTGTATCCGCTGAGTAAGACGTCAGTCTGAAACAAGGAACCGGGCCTAGTGCCCGGTTTTTTGTATGTCTATCAATTGTTAATTTCTATCGTTCTGCGAAATCCAATGCATTGGATCTTGTAATAATCATGGTCAATACTCTTTCTCAGCCGATTAGCCGGCAGTTCCCAGACAGACAGAGGAATATTGAGCATGAGCCAGACCAAAGTTCTTACGACCGCAAGTGGCGCTCCTGTCGCTGACAACCAGAATTCCCGCTCTGCTGGCCCTCGCGGTCCGCTGCTTCTCGACGATTTCCACCTGATCGAAAAGCTTGCCCATTTCAACCGCGAAAACATTCCTGAGCGCCGTGTGCACGCCAAGGGTTCGGGCGCCTATGGCACCTTCACGGTTTCCCGCGACATCACGCAGTACACCAACGCCAAGCTGTTCGAGTCGGTAGGCAAGAAAACCCCGACCTTCCTGCGCTTTTCCACTGTAGGTGGTGAGCGTGGCTCGGCCGATACCGAGCGTGACCCGCGTGGTTTTGCTCTGAAGTTCTATACCGAGGAAGGCAACTGGGACATCGTCGGTAACAACACTCCGGTGTTCTTCATTCGAGATCCGCTGAAGTTTCCGGACTTCATCCACACCCAGAAGCGCCTTCCTCAGAGCAACCTGAAGAGCGCTCAGGCAATGTGGGACTTCTGGTCGCACTCGCCAGAGGCTCTGCACCAGGTCACCATCCTGTTCTCCGACCGGGGTATCCCGGATGGCTACCGTCATATGCACGGTTTCGGCAGCCATACCTATAGCCTGATCAACGCGAAGGGCGAGCGGCACTGGGTCAAGTGGCACTACAAGACCAAGCAAGGGATCAAGAACCTGGCTCCGGCAGAGGCTGCTCGCTTGGCTGGCACCGATCCGGACTACGCCCAGCGTGACCTGTTCGATGCTATCGAGCGTGGTGACTTCCCGAAATGGAGCGTTTGCATCCAGATCATGTCCGAGGCCCAGGCTGCAGCGCACTACGAGAATCCCTTCGATGTGACCAAGACCTGGTCGCAGAAGGAGTTCCCGTTGATCGAGGTGGGTGAACTGGAATTGAACCGCAACCCGCTTAACTACTTCGCCGAGGTCGAACAGGCGGCGTTTGGTCCAAGCAACATGGTTCCCGGTGTCGGCCTGTCGCCAGATCGCATGCTGCAGGGCCGGGTGTTTGCCTACGCCGATGCGCATCGCTATCGCGTTGGTACCAATCACCAGCAACTGCCGGTGAATGCGCCGCTGAGCCCGGTCAACAGCTACCAGCGCGATGGAGCGATGGCGTTTGGCACCAATGGTGGCGCAGCGCCGAATTACGAGCCGAACAGCTACAGTGACGCGCCGAAGCAAGCACCACGTTATGCAGAGCCAGCGCTGGCTCTGAGTGGCGCAGCCGATCGCTACGATCATCGTGAGGATACGGACTACTACAGCCACGCAGGCGCTCTGTTCCGTCTCATGGATGACGGGCAGAAGGCTTTGTTGATCAACAACATTGCTGGCGCCATGGCCGGCGTTACAGCCGATGTAGTGCAGCGTCAGTTGCAACACTTCTTCAAGGCTGATCAAGCCTATGGAGAAGGTATTGCCAAAGCCTTGGGCGTATCGCTCAAGTAAGTCTAAATAAGAAGCAGAACCGCCCTCATTTGGGCGGTTTTTGCGTTATTTGTACTGCTTTTCTCAGATAATCTTCACTTTTCATGCTGTTTTTGAGTGACCTGCGAGTCAGCTTGGTTCAAACTATCCACTTTCAAGCAGGGAGATGTAGGGCGATGCAAGGTCATCCCGACGTAATCGATTACCTCAACACGTTGCTGACGGGAGAACTGGCAGCACGCGACCAATATTTCATTCATTCGCGGATGTACGAAGACTGGGGCTTCACCAAGCTCTATGAGCGCATCAACCACGAAATGGAGGAAGAGGCACAACACGCTGATGCCTTGATCCGCCGCATCCTGATGCTCGAAGGCACGCCGCGCATGCGTCCTGACGACCTCGACACTGGCACCACTGTGCCGGACATGCTGGCCAGCGACCTGCGCCTGGAATACAAAGTGCGCGCTGCACTGTGCAAAGGCATTGAGTTGTGCGAACTGCACAAGGACTACATCAGCCGTGACATCCTGCGGGTCCAACTGGCGGACACCGAGGAAGACCACACCTACTGGCTGGAAAAGCAACTGGGTCTGATCAAGTCCATCGGCCTGGAGAACTATCTGCAATCGCAGTTCTGATCGCAGGCGGCGTTGGCCTTTGGCGAACGCAAGAAATAGAAAAGCCCCTGGCGCCCTAAGGTGCCAGGGGCTTTTTCATGGGCCTCAGGCCCGGTCGCGGATCAGTAACGGCTTCAGATAGTGCCCGGTGTGGGACTGAGGCATCTCGGCCACCTGTTCCGGTGTACCCACCGCGATGATCTGGCCGCCTTTGGAACCACCTTCCGGACCTAGGTCCACCAGCCAGTCTGCGGTCTTGATCACATCCAGGTTGTGCTCGATCACCACCACGGTGTTGCCGTGGTCGCGCAGGCGGTGCAGGACATCCAGCAACTGCTGGATATCCGCGAAATGCAGGCCGGTGGTCGGTTCGTCGAGGATATACAAGGTCTTGCCGGTATCGCGCTTGGACAGCTCACGGGACAGCTTGACCCGCTGCGCCTCACCACCGGACAAGGTGGTGGCCGATTGCCCGAGCTTGATATAGGACAGGCCCACATCCATCAGGGTCTGCAGCTTGCGCGCCAGGGCTGGTACCGGATCGAAGAACTCCCGCGCTTCCTCGATGGTCATTTCCAGGACCTCGTGGATGCTCTTGCCCTTGTACTTGATCTCCAGGGTCTCGCGATTGTAGCGCTTGCTCTTGCACACATCGCAGGGCACGTAGATGTCCGGCAGGAAGTGCATCTCCACCTTGATCAGGCCATCGCCCTGGCACGCCTCGCAACGGCCGCCCTTGACGTTGAAGGAGAAGCGTCCAGGGCCGTAGCCGCGGGAGCGAGACTCCGGCACGCCAGCGAACAGCTCGCGGATCGGGGTGAACAACCCGGTGTAGGTGGCTGGGTTGGAACGGGGCGTGCGACCGATCGGGCTTTGGTCGATGTCCACCACCTTGTCCAGATGCTGCAGCCCATTGATGCTGTCGTGCGGTGCGGCTTCCAGGGTGGTGGCGCCGTTCAGGGCGGTGGCGCTCAGTGGGAACAGGGTGTTGTTGATCAGCGTCGACTTGCCCGAGCCGGATACCCCGGTGACGCAGGTCAGCAGGCCGATTGGAATCTCCAGGTCGACATTGCGCAGATTGTTGCCACGGGCGCCCTTGAGGGTCAGGGACAGCTTCTTGTTGCGCGGCGTGCGCTTGGCCGGGACCACGATCTTCACCCGCCCCGACAGGTACTTGCCGGTCAGGGAATCCGGGTGCTGCATGACCTCGGCCGCGGTGCCTTCGGCGACGATCTGGCCGCCATGCACTCCGGCTCCCGGGCCGATATCCACCACATAGTCGGCCAGGCGGATGGCGTCTTCGTCGTGTTCGACCACGATCACCGTGTTGCCGATATCCCTCAGATGCTTGAGGGTGCCCAGCAGGCGATCGTTGTCCCGCTGGTGCAGGCCGATGGATGGCTCGTCGAGGATGTACATCACCCCCACCAGGCCGGCGCCGATCTGGCTGGCCAGGCGGATACGCTGGGCCTCACCGCCGGACAGGGTATCGGCACTGCGGTCCAGGGTCAGGTAGTCGAGCCCGACATTGACCAGGAACTGCAGGCGCTCGCGGATTTCCTTGAGGATCTTGTCGGCGATCTCGCCACGGCGCCCGGTGAGCTTGATGGTACCGAAGTAATCGGTGGCATCGCCGATAGGCAGGCTGGTGACGGCCGGCAGGGTCTTTTCTCCGACCCACACATGCCGCGCCTCGCGACGCAGCCGCGTACCCCGGCAATCCGGGCAGGGCTGGGTGCTGAGGAACTTGGCCAGTTCCTCACGCACGGTGGCCGACTCGGTTTCGCGGTAGCGGCGCTCCAGGTTCGGTACGATGCCCTCGAACGGATGGGAGCGCTTGACGATGTCGCCTCGGTCGTTCAGGTACTTGAAGTCGACGTTCTGCGTGCCGCTGCCATTGAGGATGACCTTCTGCTGGTCGGCCGGCAGCTGGTTGAACGCAACCTCCAGGCTGAAACCATAGTGGGCGGCCAATGAGCCGAGCATCTGGAAATAATAGACGTTGCGCCGGTCCCAGCCGCGTATCGCGCCTTCGGCCAGGGTCAGTTCGCCATTGACCAGGCGCTTGATGTCGAAGAACTGCTTGACCCCCAGGCCATCGCAGGTCGGGCAGGCACCGGCCGGGTTGTTGAAGGAAAACAGCTTGGGTTCCAGCTCGCTGATGGCATGGCCGCAGATCGGACAGGCGAAGCGGGCGGAGAAGATCATTTCTTCCCCGGGCTCGTCGTCCATCGGCGCCACCAGGGCAATGCCGTCCGCCAGTTTCAGGGCCGTCTCGAAGGACTCAGCCAGGCGCTGCTGCAGGTCTGCCCGCACCTTGAAGCGGTCGACCACCACATCGATCGAATGCTTCTTCTGTTTATCCAGCTTCGGCAGCTCGTCCAGTTCGAACAGCTTGCCGTTGACCCGGGCGCGAACGAAGCCCTGGGCTCGCAGCTCCTCGAATACCGACAGGTGCTCACCCTTGCGCTCGCGGATCACCGGCGCCAGCAACATCAGCTTGCTGCCCTCGGGCTGGGACAGCACCAGGTCGACCATCTGGCTGACGGTCTGGGCTTCCAGCGGGATATCGTGGTCCGGGCAGCGCGGAGTACCGACGCGGGCATAGAGCAGGCGCAGGTAGTCGTAGATCTCGGTGATGGTGCCGACCGTCGAGCGCGGGTTGTGGGAAGTGGATTTCTGTTCGATGGAAATCGCCGGGGACAGTCCTTCGATGGTGTCCACATCGGGCTTTTCCATCATCGACAGGAATTGCCGGGCGTAGGCCGACAGCGACTCGACATAGCGGCGCTGGCCTTCGGCGTACAAGGTGTCGAAAGCCAGGGATGACTTGCCGGACCCAGACAGACCGGTGATGACGATCAACTTGTCCCGGGGCAGGGTCAGGTCGATGTTCTTCAGGTTGTGGGTGCGGGCCCCACGAATCAGAATCTTGTCCAAAAGAGGCCTCGATCGGCGGGCGTAAAGGCAGGAGTATAAAACTAAATACTGGATGGATGCACACTATCGGCGGCGGTTTTTCGATCGCCGGGAAGGGCTGCGCGGCAAAGCGTCGCCATATATCCCCTCAATCGATCGGACTGGTAGAATCGCCGCCGGTTCATACGAGGTTATTCCATGCACGATCCCCACAGCGAACGCATGAGTGGTGGCGAGACCCGCGCGGCAAGCGGCCTGGCCCTGGTGTTCGCCTTCCGTATGCTTGGCATGTTCATGGTGTTGCCGGTCCTGGCGACCTATGGAATGGATCTGGCGGGTGCCACCCCGGCCCTGATCGGCCTGGCGATCGGCGCGTACGGCCTGACCCAGGCGTTGTTCCAGATTCCCTTCGGCATCATTTCCGACCGCATCGGGCGGCGCCCCGTGATCTACCTGGGCCTGATCGTGTTCGCCCTGGGCAGCGTGCTGGCAGCCAACGCGGATTCCATCTGGGGCGTGATCGCCGGACGTATCCTGCAGGGCGCGGGAGCGATTTCCGCGGCGGTGATGGCGCTGTTGTCCGACTTGACCCGCGAGCAGCACCGGACCAAGGCCATGGCCATGATCGGCATGACCATCGGTCTGTCCTTCGCCGTGGCGATGGTGGTCGGCCCGCTGCTGACCCGTAGCTTCGGTCTTTCGGGGCTGTTCCTGGCCACCGGCGCCATGGCCCTGGTGGGTATCCTGATCATCGCCTTCATCGTGCCGCGTTCTACCGGCCCGCTGCAGCACCGCGAGTCTGGCGTGGCGCGCCAGGCCCTGGTTCCGACGCTCAAGCACCCCGACCTGTTGCGCCTGGACCTGGGCATTTTCGTGCTCCACGCGATGCTGATGTCGAGCTTCGTCGCATTGCCCCTGGCCCTGGTGGAAAAAGCCGGCTTGCCCAAGGAGCAGCATTGGTGGGTGTACCTGACCGCGCTGCTGATTTCGTTCTTCGCCATGATCCCGTTCATCATCTATGGCGAGAAGAAACGCAAAATGAAACGAGTTCTGCTGGGCGCGGTCAGTACGCTGCTGCTCACCGAGCTATTCTTCTGGGAGTTCGGCAACGGCTTGCAAGCGCTGGTGATTGGCACCGTGGTGTTCTTCACCGCTTTCAACCTGCTGGAGGCTTCCCTGCCATCGCTGATCAGCAAGGTCTCGCCGGCGGGCGGCAAGGGGACGGCGATGGGGGTGTACTCCACCAGCCAGTTCCTCGGTTCGGCATTGGGCGGCATCCTCGGCGGCTGGTTGTTCCAGCATGGCGGTTTGTCGGTTGTGTTCCTCGGATGCGCAGGTCTGGCTGCACTCTGGCTGGCCTTTGCTGTTACCATGCGCGAGCCCCCGTATGTGACGAGCCTGCGCTTGCCGTTATCGCCCGAAGCGATCCGCGAAGCCGGCCTGGTCGAGCGCCTGAAGGCTGTCGCAGGGGTAACAGATGCCGTGGTGGTGGCCGAGGAGGCTGCCATTTACATCAAATTGGACACCGAATTATTGGATCGCGCGACCCTCGAGCAGCTGGTCAATCCAGCGCCGTCGTCGCGCGAAGCCTAGGAGAACGTTATGGCCCGTGGGGTTAACAAAGTCATATTGGTCGGCACTTGCGGCCAGGATCCCGAAGTTCGCTACCTGCCTAACGGTAACGCCGTGACCAACCTGAGCCTGGCCACCAGCGAACAATGGACCGACAAGCAGACCGGCCAGAAGGTCGAGCGTACCGAGTGGCACCGTGTATCGATGTTCGGCAAGGTCGCCGAGATCGCCGGCGAATACCTGCGCAAGGGTTCCCAGGTGTACATCGAAGGCAAGCTGCAGACCCGCGAGTGGGAAAAAGACGGCATCAAGCGCTACACCACCGAGATCATCGTCGACATGCAGGGCACCATGCAGCTGCTGGGCGGCCGTCCTCAACAGGGCGACCAACAGGGCGGCGGCAACAACTACCAGCAGTCCGCACCTCGCCAGCAGGCACCACGTCCGCAACAGGCTCCGCAGCGTCCAGCGCCACAACAGCCTGCTCCGCAGCCGGCACCGGACTTCGACAGCTTCGATGACGATATTCCGTTCTAAGCTGCTCCCCGGAACTTCTCTCTGAAGTCTCCTGCGAAAACCCCCGCCTAGCGGGGGTTTTCATTTCTACCCGACGTACAAACCCCCGGTGCGTCGGCAGGCGCCCGGGGACATGAGCAAGACACCATGGATGGAGGTCTTGCATGAGGCGCTGCAAGCTGCTGACCGGAACTATCGTGGATGAGCTGCCAGGCCGCCATCCGGTGATAGGCGTGGATACCGGCATTGCGGGACACCAGGGGCGGTGACCGCTTCGTCGTCAGGGGCCTGGTGCGCAGCTTCTATCTGCTCCAGCTCGCGGCCTTGCTGAATGCCGTGGGGGCCCGTTGCGGGCAGTTGGCGATTGCCTGGTGGATCCTGCACAAGACGGGCGATGCGCTGCTGTTTTCCGCCTCCGTCGCCATTGCCACCTTCGCCGATGTCTTGTCCCGGGCCTTGTGCGGCTGGCTGGGCGATGAGTATGACCGCCAGCGCCTGCTGGCGTCATTCCCTTCGGTGTCCTGGTCGGTGGCGCACTCGCCGAGACGTTGGGCGCAAGCGCAGCCATGGCAGTGCTCGGCTTGCTGATCGTCCTGGCCGTGACGCCCTGCATGTTCTGCAGGGCGCTGGTCCGGGTGCTGGGCATGAACGATGATCGACTCAGGAATGCCTGCAACGACCTCTGCCCCGGGGCTTTCGCAGATTGACGCAGGGGGGCGCTGGCCCTCACCGCTCGAGCATCGCTGATGCGCTGTGCGCTGCGGTCCGCTGAAGGCAGCCGTAGCGCACAGCCAGTTCAGCCACTTTGGCCGACCGGGCTCTTACAGCGCCACCCGCCGCAGGCAGCCAGCCAGGGCCACCACCCGCTGGTCCGGCGTGGGAATCGCCCGGCCACTCAGGCCCATGCCCTCGCTAACCAGCACCGCGCCCTCGACACAACACAGGTTGGAGGGCGTATCCAGGCCACTGGCCAGAACCTGCACGCTGCGCTGTTGCAGGTCGCAGCGCAGCAGGCGCCCGCTGAAACGGGCGAATCCGCCGTGCAAGGCCTCGCCGGACCAGTCGGGCTGCAAGGGCTGCAACAGCCGGTCGCACAACTCCAGCACCAGGATCCGCCCTTGCGGGTCCAGGGCCAGCCCGGTGGGTAATTGCAGCCCGCGCACCAACACCTCGATCCGTCCGTTGTCGGGCCAGGCCCGGATCACCTGGCCGACCTTGTCGGCGAACTCGATACCCAGGCGCGCCGGGTCGTGGCGCAGTTCGCCGGAAAACAGGCTGATCAGCACCGCCCCGCTCTGCGGTTCGTACACCAGGGTTACCGGCACGGCTTCCTGGCCCTGGTCCAGGTCGGGCAATTGCGCCAGGACCTGTTCGCCGTCATCGACGAACTCCACCAGTTGGTTGGTATCGGGCTTGACCGCCAGCCAGCTGCGACGCCCAGGGTGGTAGCACAGCGAGTTGAGGTTGCCGCGGCTGTGGAATACCGGTTCGGGCGGGCTGTATTGCAGGTCGACGAGCTTCGAGCCGGCGACATAGTCGGTCTGGCTGGCCAGGCAACGCCCGGCTCCCAGGGCGATGTCCGACAGGCCCATGATTTCATCGCGCAACATCCGCGACTGCATGTTCATCGAGCGAAAGCCCTGGGCCAGTACCTCGGGGGGCAAGTACTCGCCGGGAGCTTGCGGGTTCGGGCGCAGGCGGCTGATGCGCCCACTGAAGGGCTGGTCTGCCAGCCCCGAGCCGGCTTCGGCCAGCAGCAGGCTGCCATCTTCCTGGAGGCAGACGCCACGAGGGTTGAGCAGGCCGTGGGCAACGATCTGGCTGGGCCGCAGTTGTTGTTCCGGCTGTGCGGGGATATGCAGGGCAACAGGCATGGGCGTCTTCTCCTTCAAGGCTGCCATGGGGTGCCGTTGAGCCAGGCGGTGAGCAACGCGCGCTGGCTCGGCGACATCGAGCGCACCACCGACATGTACAGCGTGGTGTTCTGGTAGTCGGGAGAGATCCGCGCGAGGATCGCCTGCTTGGCCCCCATTACCGCGTCGGGCTGGTTGAGCTGGATGTAGCGCGACATGGCCGGGAAGGCCAGGTAATGAAAGCGCAGCACGTTCTCGTACACCTGCTCCCAGGTGACCTGGCTGCCGGCCGGGATGCCGAAATCGGTGCGCGAGTATTTGCGGAAGTTGCTGTAGGTCGGATAGGTGGTGTCGTTGTTGATGATGTAGGTCAGCGTGGTGAAGCCGGCCAGGGCGCTGGAGTCGCTCTGCGGGCTGATGTTGAAGCTCACCGAGGACTGGCCAGCCGGTACCGTCAGCGAGTTCGGGAACTGCAGGAAATCCCAGTACTGCTTGCCCTGGTAAGTGTTGGTCGCCGCCGCCGCGATGCCGATCTGTATGTCCTTCGGCATCGGTCCTCCAAGATAGCGAGCTTGCAAGGTGACCTGGATGCTGCGGTCGTTGGGATCGAAGTAGCTGTTGCGCTGATCGGTGTAGACCCGGTAGGCAACCTCGCGGGCGGACATCGGTGGATTCTGGGAAGTTCCGGGGGCACTGACATTCAGGGGATTGTTCTGGACCCGCTGCAACTGGGTCATGTTCAGCGGTAGATCAAGAATGCCGCCGTACAGGTAGTAGTCGAACAGCATCGGATCGCTGGGTTGGTAGAGCGCCAGCGGCGTATTGCCAGCCGCGATGGTGATGGGACCGTAGTCGGCGTTCGGGCCGATGGGGCTGGTGATGTCGTCGCGCCGGGCCCTGAAGGTCTGCTTGGGGACCAGGTTGACCATGTCCAGGCTCAGCAGGCCATTGGCGACCTCGGCATAGGCGACGCTGCCGATGTTCTTGTCGGTATTGACCAGTTGCCGGCCCGGCGGGCAGATCTGCGGCTCGTTGGCATAGGCGGTGGCCAGTGTACCGATGACCCGGCCAATGCTCGGGTTGGGGCTGAACTGATTGGCCGCGTAGTCGGCGTTCAGTTGCGCGGTGGTCAAGGTCGGGCACATTTCGAACATCACGAAACGCAGGACCAGGCCGGTGGCGCGTGGATCCTCGATCAGCGCCTTGAGCCCGGGGCTGGCGTGGTTGTAGCTGACGATGCTGCTCAGCGGGAACGTCAGCTGGAAGGTGCCGCTGCCATGGAAGGAGCCGGGCGAGTCCATGGTTCGCGGCAGCAGTACCCGGGTATTGACGTCGAAGCTGCTGCACACGCTGTCCCAGCGGATCAGCAGTTGGGGCGTGTCGCCATCGCCGATCTGCAGGCCACCGACGAAAATCTGCGTGGTGGTGGTCGCCGTCGGGTCCAGGTCGACCATCATCGGTCCCGAGTAGGGGCCTTGCCCTGTGCCGGGGACCAGGGAACCGAGCAGGTACACCGGTTGGCCGACCAGGTCGCCGCTGGGCTCGATGTTGCCCGGGGTGCCCTGGGAGCTGATCCGTGCATTCTGCAGGCTCACCACATGGTCGCCGTAGTGGTTCCAGCCGCCGGCGGTGTAGCGGCTCTGGGGACCGATCTCGGGGTCGGGAGCGTTGATCAGCGCATACAACTGGTCATCGCTATAGCCCTGCGCGGCGGGAGCCACCACCGAGTTCGTCAGGTCGAACAGATCCATCGTGCTGGTCGCGCCGGTTGGCAGGGTCGGCGAGTTGTTGGGCACGCTGACATCGGTGGAGATACCGCCCCAGAAGTTCAGCCGGGGTCCGTTCAATATGCTCATGGTCTAGTCCTTGGCCTGGTGGCTGGCGGTTGCTGGGGCTTGGGCGAAGCGGAACACGTAGGAGAAGTCACTCTTGCTGAAGCTGTTCAGCGGGGTCGCCATGGTGTGGCAGTTCATGCAGCTGCTACTGGGCTGGATATAGGCTTCCATGGTGACGTTGGCCGACAGCGATGGCGTCGGCGCGCCCAGCGGGTTGCCCGGGTTGTTGGGCTGCTGTGGGCGCTGGGTGGTGATCAGCTGGTAGTTCTTGAACACGCTGGATTGCACCGGCGGACTGCTCTGGAACTGCCCGTTGACCTGCTGGGTGCCCGGGGTGATCGGGGTGTAGCGGTTCAGTGGGTCCGGGGTCTTGAAGCTGGCGCCGGGCTTGGGCTGGCACACCATGCCCGAGTTCACCGGTTGCCAGTTGCAGGGCGACTGGTTGACCTTGTTCGCCGGGGCCGAAGCATCGTAGTAGGAGTAGAAGACGCCGGCTGCCGGCTGATCCACCCACTGGTTCCCTTGCTGGACCTTGGGCGGCACGTTGTCGACCTGCTCGAAGGTCGACCACACCCACTGCGGGAAGCCATCCACCTTGGTGATGATGTGCAGGCCCACCAGTCCCAGGTTGGCGTCCATCACGCCAATGGGCTTGCCCTGGTCGTCGAACTTCGTGACCTGGGCCTGCATCGTCAGGTAGCGGCTGGTGTCGTCGCTGGCGGTCATGATGCGCCAGCTGGACTTGACCTCCGTGGCGTTGCTGGGGAACTTGATGCTCTTGGCCGCCTCGACGATATCGGCGTTGTAGAACTGGTTGTCGACGATGTAGCTGTAGGACACCTGGTTGGTGGCGATGTCGTAGTAGGTCGGGTTCTGGCGCTGGTCGATCAGCCAGCCACCCACGGCCTGCAGGTCCGATTGCACCACCTGGTTGTTCTTCACCGCGGCGATGTTGATCAGGCTCAGGCTCCGGGCTTTCGGCGGGGTATCCCAGGGGCCTGGGTCCTGGCCGTCAGGCAGGAAGGTCTCGGCGACGCTCTTATAGCTCTGCCACACGGTATCGCCAGCGCTGCCCAGGGGCTTGTTGCAATCCGGGGAGCCGCGCTGCCCGGCCAGGGCCGGCCAGTTCAAGGCGATGAACAGCTGCCAGCTGTATTGATCGAAGGCCTGCTGCGACGCCCCGGCCGCAGGGACCACCGGCAGCGGCGGGCACTGGCCGACGGTCTGCGAGGTCGCTGCCGTCGGCTGCAGGGCACTGGCCGGAAGGCTGGCCGCGACCAACAGCAGCAGCGCGGTGAAACGGCTCCAATGATTCATGAGGCGGCTCCTGTCACTGCGAAATGGGCGCGAGTTGGTTCCACTGCGGCCGTGCACCGTTCTTCAGCGATGGCGGTGGGGTGAAGAGCTGGCAGTCCGGCGGGTTGGACGGGCACATCTGCGCCACCTGGTCCCAGGTCTTGGCCGGGTCCGGCTTGGCGTTGCTCCAGTTGCGGTAGTTCTGGCTGACGATGGGGGCGTTGGCCACGCTGGCATCGCCGGAGAAGTAGAACGACTGCGGGTGCTGGTAGGCCGGCTGGCCCGGGCCGTCGCTGGTGGCCTGCTTGTTGAAGGCATAGCCGAACAGGATCGGTGGCTGGCCCTGGGGTTTGAGCTCCAGGGCATAGGCCAGCACGCTGCCGCCCAGGTTCTGGCTGCGGCTGGCGCTGTAGGGCAGGTGCTTGACGAAGTCCTGGCGCGGCGGATGGTTCATTGGCGAGAACATGCAGCAGGCCGGCATGTCCTTGGGGCGGTCCTCGGGGTAGGTGAGGAAGTAGGCCTTGTTGCCCAGGGAGACGAAGGAGCAGGTGTAGTTGTTGTCCTTGATCGGGAAGATCGGCAGACAGTACTTCTCGTAGTGCTCCATCATCGCCCCGGTGCCGTCGCCGTCGGCCGGTACATAGGTGTTGTCGTAGTAGCTGGTGCCCTGGGACACCGTGTAGTCGCTCGGTTGCAGGGTGCTGGGCGGGCTGCTGTAGGGCGGCTGGTTCTTCTCGTAGTTGTTGGTGACCCGGTACATGGTCCAGTCGCTGATCCAGGTCGCGGGGAACTGCGGGTCGGCCGGCTCACCGGCCTTGCGCTTGGCGATGCAGTTGTTGTTCAGGGCGGTGCAGCCCTTGGTGTTGTGCACGCCCATGTTGAAATACACGTTGTCGCCGTTCTGGCCGGCCAGTACCGCCTGGCTGGCGCAGAGCAAGGTGGCGGCTGCCAGCAGGTGCCTGAAGATACGGATTCGCATCGCAACGCTCCTTGGGATGGACCGGGCGCGCATCTCGCGCTCGGCATCCGTTCAGTGATGATCGTGATTGGGGCTCACGGGCACTCGGTGATGTTGAGCTCCTGGGGCGGGTATCCCTGTTTCACCAACTGGTTGGCCCAGGTTTCCAGCACCCTGCGCCGGCTTTGCGGCAGATCCCGGGTGATGGGCATCGCCAGGGTGCTTTCCTCCTGGTACTTCTGGCTGATCAGGCGGGTGAACTGCTCGATCGCCCCTTCGATGCGCTGCAGCGAGTCCAGCGGCATGAACTTGTTCATGATCGGGTACAGGTAGTAGAAGGGCCGGAGGATCCTGGGAAAGATGAACTGGTTCCAGATCCGCACGTTGGAGTCGGTGTACTTGCACACCTGGTTCCAGGTCTCGACGAACTCCTCGAGCAGGTTTGGTTCCTCCGGTAGCACCCGGATCGGTGCCAGGAAGTCGATGTAGGCGTCATTGACGTTGAAGCTGAACGACACCGGTTCATCCGCCAAGAAGAAGCGCAGGGTCGGGAAGCCAGGTGCTGTGCCTTTTACCGAGATCTGCGCCACCCCTTGGTCGTCGGTCTCGATCAGCGCCACGCTGTAGTTCACGTTGATGTTCGAACCATCCAAGGGGGTTTGCTGGGGCTGACCGCCGACGAGTTGCAGGCAGGCCTTCAAGGACAAGGCCGAGGGCTGGCCGAGGAACGCCTTGTAGGTGATCGGCACGGACGCTTGCTTCTTGGCCTTCGACAGGGCCTGGAGCCTGCGACCACTGCCCACGGCCAGAAGGTTGGCAGTAACCGGGCTGTTGACGAACCGCGGCAGGTTCTCGGTGTTTTGACTGCGATCCCCCGGAAAGTCATTGATCAGGGTGAAATCGACTTCATCGTTGGTGAACCCCAGGTAGTAGCTACTGGTGGTCGCGCTGAAGGCGTTGTTGTATTCGGCGACTCGCAGCCGGGTGCCCTTGGGCGCAGGCTTGCCGTTGCATTGCACCATGATCTTCAGGGTCAGCGGCTGGGGATCGCCGACATTGATGAAGCTGCCGCTTTCGATGACCTCGGCGGTCCAGGTCTGTTGCGCGGCGGCGACCAGTGTCGGGGAACTGCCCTGCAAGTGCAGCTCTAGCCGGCCTTCCTGCTTCAGCTGCTCCTGGGCCTGCGGGCTCAGCGGCAGGTCGAGCAGACCGGCCCGCTTGTCGTACTCGCTCTGGCGGTAATGCTCGAAACCGAAGCTGGCCAGGGTAATGGGCGTCGGGCTGTCCGTGGTGCGATAGACCACGTCGTAGCTGCCGACGTTGAACTTGCCGGGAACCGGGACCCCCTTGTTCGCCTCAACGATCGCTGGAGGCACCAGAGGATCGTCACCGACCGGAAAGAACGGAAAGGTATTGCCCAGGTCCAGGGACAGTACATCGCCGTTGGCCTGGGCGCTGATGACACCGAGGGTGACCGTCTGATCCCGGGTCGGCGGGTAGATGATCGAGTCGCCCGGAACCGCCTTGAAGAACGGGACCGGCTCCTTGGGAGCCAGGCGCAGCCCGGCCGGCGCCGTGGGGTATTCCTTGTCGGCGAACCACAGGCCCAGCGTACCGACGGTACGGCTATAGGCCGGGTTGTAGAAGATATCGGCCACGTTGTTCAGGCCCTTCTGGTACATGTCATGCATCGCCTGCAGGGCCGCTTCACTCTTGGAGTGGCTGTTCACCGGCGGGAAGTCGTTGAAGATGCCGTTCAGGTCGTAGAAGGTCAGGAAGGTGGTGAATCTGAACATCAGGCCCTGGGCGCCTTGTTTATTCATCTGCTCGAACAAGGTTTTCAACAGTACGGAATTGCCGGCGTTCCATTGCAGGGTCTCTTTCGGGAAGCAGGTCTGCCAGGTGGTGGTCACGTAGTTCAGGCCACCAAAAGTCCCCCAGTTGAAGTTAAGGAAGCGGTCGAGCATGCGGTACTGGCGCGGCATGACCAGCCCGCACTGATCATCGCCGATGGTCATGTTGTCGAAATACAGCGCGGTAAAGGTGTTCTGCCAGGGGCTGATATCGACGAAGCGCGCGGGGGTCGGTTCGGTACCGCCGAAGGGGGCGCCATAGAACTGGTAGCCCTTGTCGATCAGCGCGTCGTTGGAAATATAGCTGTTGGCCTGGAACTCACCGCCAACGATGGTCGAGCGAATGTTCTTGTAGTCGACCGTGCCGCAGGAGTTATCGCCGAACAGGTCCCATTCGGCGGGAATCATCGGATAGCCCTTTGGACTGCCGTTACCGGGCACCTGCAGGACATAGTCCGGCACCTCCTCGTACTTCAGGCCCGTGATCATCCAGGGCAGCAGCTTGCTGCTGGCGTTGGCATCGTTGATGCCGAATTTGTTGAGAAACTTCCAGTTCATGCACATGTTCACCGCGTCGTACAGCGGGAATACGTCGTTGTTGTTGGCGGTTGGCGGGTTCCAGTACATGTGGCCGTTGAAGTAGATCCGTGGAAAGTTCAAGACGCTCATGAGCTGCTCCTTAGCGTTGCCATTGGGCGCGTTTCAGCGACCAGACATAGTCCAGTTTGTGGTAGCCATCGAAGTCGGAAGGCGGCAGTACGGCGGTGGGGTAGACGATGCCGTCGTTCTGCGGGATGGCGAAGTCGAAGAAGGTGTTTTTCTTGATGGCGGCGGTGTTATGGCAGGCCAGGCACGAGGAACTGCTCTGGAAGGCCGACTCCAACTGCGAGTTGGCCAGCAGCTTGGGCTCTGGATTATCGGGGTTGTACTGCACGCCAATGAGCTCGTAGTTGGCCAGCGTCGGGTTCTGCTGCTGGAACTGCGGATTCACCTTCTGGGCGGCCTCGGTCGGACCGGTGGTGTTGGTCATTGGCTGCGGCTTGGGCTGGTTGGTCACGGTGTAGTCGGGGTTGTGGCGGTTCTCGAAGGTGGTCCAGACCCAACCCTCGGTCAGCTTGTTGATCACATGCATGCCGCTGAGCCCGGCAAAACCTGTGTGGTAGTTGCCCATCTTGTCGATGTAGAAGCCCTGGGCGATGTAGTAGCCCTGGGTGGCGAGTTGCTGCTTGAAGGTGGCATCGCCACCGATCCACAGCCAGGAGGTCTTCAGTTCCCAGGCGGTGGCGGGAAACACCAGGTCGGTGGTCAGGGTGGAGAGGCCGTTACGGTTGTAGACCTTCTGATTGACGATGTAGTTGTAGGTCTGCTCGCCCATCAACAGGTGGAAGCGCACGGGCTGGCCAGCCTGCGCCGGTGGCGCCTTGTTGCCCATGTAGAGGGCCAGGCCGTCGACCTGCTGGATGCCGTTGTTGGTGCTGCCGTCACGGTCGTCGCCCAGGTTGAGGAACAGCCCGTTGGGGTCCATTCCGGGGATGCCACCGGCTGCCTGGGTCACCTCGACCGGAACGTTGGCAGGCATGTTGTACGGCAGGGGTGGTCCGCCGTTGCTGAGGTACACCTCGTTGGAGGGTTTGAAGGATTCCCAGAGCAGTTGTGAGCTCTTGGATGGATCGGGCTTGTTCAGGCATACGAACCAGTTCCAGGCCATGGTGTCCGGGTCTTGCTGGAAGGACTTGAAGGTGCCCTCCCGGTCACCCGCGAAATTGAGGAAGTCTTTGCATTCGAAAGTGCTGGCTGCCTGGGCTTGCGCGAGGCAACCCAGCATACCGAGCACTATAGGGATGGTTCGCCGCATGGAATCTCCTTGGCCTGAGCCGTATCGTCATAGGGGCGCCCTAGGAAATGCGCTAGGAGCAGGTGCTTTACCGCAGTGGCCGGTAACTGCTCCGGCAGTGGTAAATCACAATCGGTGATCAACAAGGGGCCGACCTGCTCGCTGCTCGGCAAGCGTCCATGGCTGCCGCGAATCAGTCCGGTGTCCAGGGGGATCAAGTCCATGTAGTAGCGAAAGCCGAGCTTCTTCTGCAGCAGGCGGCGCGCCACTCGCATCTTGGGAAAGCGGATCGCCGGGTCGACGAACAGCTCCAGTGGGTCGTAGCCCGGCTTGCGGTGGATATCCACGGTGCGGGCGAAGTCCGGGGCCAGGCGGTCGTCCAGCCAGTAGTAGTAATCGAACCAGAAGCCCGGTGCGGCCACCGCCACCAGCTCGCCGCTGCGCGGATGGTCGAGCTGCCAGGCCCGCTGCTCGTGCTTGTCCAGCACCTGCTCGATGCCGGGCTGGCGTTGCAGCAGCGCCTTGACCCGGGCGATGTCTTGCGCACGGTGCACATACACGTGGGCAATCTGGTGGTCGGCCACCGCAAAGGCAGCGCTGGCGCCGGGGTCCAGCAGCTCCCAGGCCACCGAGTGGCGCACTTGCAACAGGCCCTGTTCGCGCAGGATGCGGTTGATGGAGATCGACTGCTGCACCGCCTCGATGCCGTATTCGGAGACCAGCATCACCGCCGCGTCCTGGGCCCGGGCGAAGTCCAGCAAACGCCCGACCTCATGGTCGATGGCCCGCACTTCGTCGGCGATGGACGGGTGCTCGGGCCCTACCCGTTGCAGGCTGTAGTCCAGGTGCGGCAGGTAGACCAGTTGCAGGTCGGGACGGGTGATCTGGAACTCGGCCATGGCGCAGTCGACGATCCAGCGGCTGGAGGCGATCCCGGCGGCCGGCCCCCAGAAACCCGGGAACGGAAACTCGCCGATCTGCTGCTCGATGCGCTGGTGCAGGTCCGAAGGGGAGGAGTACAGGCCGAACAACTTGCGCCCGTCGGCCGGGTAGTGGGGGCGCGGGGTGATCGCGGCGTCCACCTCGGCGTACATGTTGAACCACCAGAACAACTGGCTGCAGCGCAGGCCGGGGATCTCCCGTTGCAGGGCCTGCCAGACCTTTTCGCCCTGGACCAGGGCGTTGGGTTGCAGCCAGAAGCGCACTTCGGCCTGGTCGCGAAAGTACCATCCGTTGCCGACGATACCGTGCCCCGAAGGGGGCAGGCCGGTGATGAACGAAGCTTGTACCGTCGAAGTCACCGCCGGGAAAACCGGGCGCAGCGTGGCCATCCGCGCCCTTTGCAACAAGGCGTTGATCCGTGGCGTGGCCGCTCCCAGCAGGCTGGGGGTCAGGCCCACCACGTTGATCAGCAGCAGCGGCTGGCGGGCGCGCTCAGTTGGCATGGGCGGGGCGCTCCAGGGGGCTGGATTGGACACGCAGCAACTGGCGCTGGCGCAGTTGCCCCTCGACCCACTGCAATTCCGCGGCAATACCCCGCAGCAGCGCCTGCTGGCCATCCGGACGCAGGGTGTCGGGCAGCACGTTCCAGCTGTAGGTCTCGACCTCCAGCACCGGTTGGAAATGCGGATGCTCGGCGAGGAAGTCGAAGGTGCGCAGCAGGGCCTGCTGGCTGCCGTGAAGCTCGGCCAGCAGGAACTGCTCGCTGAACAGCGGCACATGGAAATGGATCCGCAGCTCCGGGCATTGTCCCAGCGCCGGCGCCGTTGCCTTTAGTGCAGCGGGCAGGTCGGCCCAGGCCAGCAGTTGCCCGCTGGCATCCCGGGCCTTGACCTGATGCAGGTAGGTGGCTTCGACGAAGTTGCCCAGGGCCTGCAGGACCTGCTCGCGGCGCCGGCGATCGGCGAATGGCAGCTGGCAGACCAGGGCGTTGGACAGCTGGATCTTGCCCACCGGTACCCGGGCCGCCAGCAGGCGTTCAAGGGCTTGGTAGCAGTCTTCGAACATCACCGCCTGGTGGCAGACATCGAAGCACAAGGCCAGGTAGCCGTGATGGGGATCGACGCTGCGCCAGTGCTTGAAGAAGGCGATGGCCTGCTCGGTATTCTCCAGCACGCAGTCCGGCTCCATCTCCAGGCACACCAGGATCCGCTTGCCGCTCTGGCGATGCAGGCTGGCCAGTTCGGCGGTCAGTTGCCGCAGTTGCTCCTCGGCCTGCTGTTGCTGGGCCGGGCCCCAACTGGCGGCATAGCCCAGGGGCACGCTGGAGATCACCCCCTGGTGACAGTCCAGGGGCAGCGCGGCAGCCAGCAAATGGGCCAATTGCAGGCTGTATTCCAGGCGCGGCGGCTCGGCCCAGGTTGGCCGGTAGACCTCGGCCTTCACCACGCCCTCATGGAACTGGCCATAGGGGAAGCCATTGAGCGAGGTCAGGCGCAGCCCGCACTCGTGCAGCAGGTCGAGGAAGGTCTCGCGGGCCTCTGGCTGCTGCAACTGGGCGGCGGCCCGGGCGCTGATCCATAGGCCGCTGTCCTGGACCGCCAGCCCCCGCTGCCGGCGCACGCCCTGGAACTGTCCCTGGATCGACGCCCGCAGGGCCGCGAGGTCCGGCGCCGGGTGCACGTTGCCGCAATAGCCCAGTTGCGCAGCGCTCCAGCCGCTCCGGCTGCTCATTTGACCACCGGCTCCTGGCCCCGCAGGGCAGAGTTGTCTTGCCACTGGCGACGCTGGTCGATGGGCAGCGCAGTGCTGACCAACTGCTTGTCCAGTTGCCCGCTCTGGGCGAAGAAGTCCACCGGGTTGTGGAACAGCACCTGCTCCACCTGGGCTTCGCTGAAGCCGGCGGCAAGCATCGCCTGCCCGGTCTTGGGCACCTTGAGCGGGTCGCTGATGCCCCAGTCGGCGGCGCTGTTGACCACCATCTTCTCGGTGCCGTACTGCTGCAGCAGGGCCACCATGCGCTGCTCGGACATCTTGGTGTTGGGGTAGATGGAGTGCCCGCGCCAGCAGTCGCTGTCCAGCACCAGGGGCAGGGTCAGTTCGTTGAGGTGGTCGATGATCACCAGGTGTTCGGCGATCCCCACCTCGCGGATCACCGCCAGGGTGCGCTTGGTGCCGCCGATCTTGTCCCGGTGCGGGGTGTGCACCAGGACCGGCAGGTTGAATTGCCTGGCCAGTTCGAGCTGGGCAGCGAGAAAGCGATCCTCTTCGGGGGTGATGTCGTCGTAGCCGATCTCGCCGACGGCCACCACGCCGTCCTTGACCAGGTAGCGCGGCAGGATCTCCAGCACCTCGTTGGCCACCGACAGGTCGTTGGCCTCCTTGGGATTCAGGCCGATGGTGCAGAAATGGTGGATGCCGAACATGCTGGCGCGAAAACGCTCCCAGCCCAGCAGGGTGTCGAAGTAGTCGATGAAGCTGCCGACGCTGGTGCGCGCCTGGCCTTGCCAGAAGGCCGGCTCGATGACCGCGGTGATGCCGGCGGCGGCCATGTTCTGGTAGTCGTCGGTGGTGCGGCTGACCATATGGATATGCGGATCGAAATACTTGGCCATGGTGAATCCCTGAGGTAGTGGTGGAGGAAGCTCGATAGGTGCGGGCGCTTCAGGTGCCAGGCGGGAAATGCCCCAGCCAGTGCGCCGGCAGGCGCTGCTGCTGGCAGAAGCCGCGCAAGCGCTGGAGTTGGGCCGGGCTCAAGAGCTCGAAGGCGATGGCCCGGGGCAGGCTGTCGTTGACGCTGCGACCCGCGGCCAGTTGTTCTTCCATGTGCTCCAGGGCCAGCTGGTTGAGGTCGACGCTGCGCCGCTGTTCCAGGCCGGCGATGCGCCCGCAGTCCAGGCCCATGCCCAGGGTCTTGAGCAGCAGCTGGTGGAAGGCCCGGCCTTGGTAGTGGCGGGCGACGAAGGGGTTGTCCAGGGCGATGGCGGCGAACACCTCGCGGTTGTTGGTGCGCCCCGCCTGCAGTGCCAGCTCCAGGCTGCGGCCCTGGTTGTCGAGGTCGTCCAGGACCTTGAGCAGCACGCATTTCTCCTGGTCGTCGCCCCACAGGAACAACTGGCGCAGCAGCGGCAGCTGTCCTGCGGCGCCTTGCTGTTCGAGCAGTTGTCCCAGCAGCACTGCACGGGCCAGTTGGGCCAGGTTCCAGCCCGGGGCTTGCGGCACCGGCGTATCGCCAAGCCGGCGCGGGCATTGGGCGCTGAGCAGTACCAGGGTATTGGCCGATGGCTGGCTGGCCAGTTGCTCCAGGGCTTGCCGCCACCAGTGGCGGGTGTCGCTGTGCAGTTGCTGCTCCAGCAACTGGCGGCGCTGGGCAAAGGCCTCATGGCGCATGGCCAGGGCTGGCGAGGAAGCGGTGACGTCCATGTTCATGTCGGCTTGATCCAGCGTTGAAGGTGGGGCAGCAGGAAGAACACCAGCACGCACAGCAGGCTGCCCAGCGGCTGGTGGGCCAGGGCCAGTACCAGGGCATCGAATAGCGGCAGGGCTGCCAGTCCTGCTCCGATGAAGGCACGGATCTGCCGCTGGCGCGGATTGGCCAGGTGGCGCTGGTAGTGCCAGCCCAGCCAGCCCAGCCACAGCAGCAGTACCAGCCAGAACGCGCTGTTGTCGGCATAGGCAGCCAGGGCCAGGGGGCTGAGCATCAGCAACAGCGGCAGGCGGCTGAGCAACTGGTTGCGGTGTTCCAGGCGGGCCAGGCAGGTCAGGCCGGCGATGTAGATGCCCAGCAGCGCGGCGCACAGCCACAACGGCTGCGGCGGCATGGCCAGGCTGGCGGCGGCGGTCAGGTACAGGGCCGAGCGGCAGCCGCCCATCAGCCAGACGCTATGGGGGTACTTCTTGTGCAGCAGGTCGTAGGCCAGGATGAACAGCAGCAGCAACCCAGCGCTGGCCAGCAGCCAATGGGGCTGGGCGATCAAGTGGCTGAGGCCGAGCACCGCCAGGGCCGCCAGCGATAGCAGGGCGGCGATGGCCAGGCTCACCTGGGTACTGCTGACCAGCCCCAGGACGATCGGCCGCGGGTTCTGGTGGCGGCGGTCCCAGTCGGCGTCGAGCAAGTCATTGAGCAGCATGCCCGCCAGGTACAGCGCCGACAGCGCCACCAGCAGCAAGGTCCAGACCAGCGGCGAGGGCGGGGCCAGGGTCGTCGCGCTGCTGGCCAGCAGGGCCGCGGCTGCGGCGTTGGTCCACACCGTCGGCAGGTTGGAGACTCGGCCCAGGGTCAGCCAGGTGGTCAGGGGCGACTGGCTCATTGCGCGCAGCCCTCGGTCCAGGCGAAGTCCGGGCCATGGCTGCCGGCCAGGCGCGCCAGGGCCTGCTCCATCAGCGGCAGTTCGATGTGATGCAGGTCGATGGACTGTCCCAGGCGCTTGAGCATCGGGATCGACAACTGGCCTCCCAGGTGCTGGCGGAACTCTTCCAGCCCTTGCAGCACCAGCGAGCGGCCCTGGGCATCCTTGAGGTTCAGCTCCGCAGGGCACAGGTTGAAGCCCAGGCGATCGAGCAATTGCAGCAGGCGCCGGGTCTCGGCATCACTCAGCAGGCCGCTGGCATTGGCGTAGAGCGCGTCCAGGGCCATGCCCACGGCCACCGCCTCGCCATGGCGCAAGCGGTGCTGGCTGAGGTTCTCCAGCTTGTGGGCGGCCCAGTGGCCGTAGTCCAGCGGCCGGCCGTTGCCCCGCTCGAAAGGATCGCCGGCGCCGGTGATATGCCCCAGGTGCAGCTCGGCGCAGCGACGGATGGCGTAGCGGCTGGCGCTGTGCTCGAAACCGGCCAGGGCCTCGGCCTGTTCCTCCATCCACTGGAAGAACGGCGCGTCCTTGATCACCGCCACCTTCACCGCCTCGGCCAGCCCGGCGACCTGGTCGCGCGGTGAGAGGCTGAGCAGCAGCTGGAAGTCGTTGATCACCGCCGTGGCCGGGTAGAAGGCGCCCAGAAGGTTTTTCTGGGCGAAGGCATTGATGCCGTTCTTCACCCCGATGCCGGCATCGTTCTGCGCCAGCACCGTGGTAGGAATGCGGACCAGGCGCATGCCCCGGTGGAACGTGGCGCAGGCGTAGCCCACGGCATCGAGCACCGCCCCGCCACCCAGGGCCAGGACGTGGCAATGACGATCCAGGCCATGTTCGAGCATGTGCGCATACAGCTGTTGCAGCACGTCTGGGGTCTTGCACAGCTCTCCGGCCGGCACCGCGATCGGCGCGGCCTTCAGGTACAGCTCGGGGGCATGGGCGCTGAAGTAGTCGCAGATCTGCTGGGCCAATTGCGGGCAGCAGTGCAGCAGTTGTTCATCGGCGAAGACCAGCACCGTGGCGCGTGCGCCGCTCGTTTGCAGCAGTTGCTGGCGCAGGCAGGGATTGTCGACCTGGAACAGGTGGTCGCTGAAGAGCACCGGGTAGTGGTAGCTGACCTCGAAGCGCCCCTCCAGTACCTCAGGCTGGGCGATGCGGGGTTGCATGGGGCGTGGCTTGAACAGGCTGCGGGCGCCGAGGAACAGGCCCGGCAGCACCATGCTCGCGAGGATGGTCGCCAGCAGGGCGTTCTGTTCCACCAGCAGGCTGCCGATGGCGGCGTAGGCCAGGGCCAGGCCGGCATTGGCCAGGGTCGTGACCAGCAGGAACTGGCGCAGTGGGTAGCGTTGCATACCGGCGGCCAGTACCGAGGTTTCCGCCAGTACCGGAACTCCCCGCAGGCAGATCAGCGACCAGGTGCTGAGACGGTAGGCCATCTGCCCGGGCTGCCAGGTACGCAGGCCCAGCCAGCTGGACAGCAGGCGGAAGTAGCCGGCGCCCAGCCAATAGCCCAGTGCTGCGCCCAGGCACAGGCCGACGAAGATCACCAGGTAGCCGCCGATGGCACCCAGGGCGGCCACCGCCAGCAGTGCCACCAGGCTCGAAGGCACCGGCAGTAGTACATCCAGGGCCAGCAGCGCCACCAGCAGCAGGGCGAGGCTGGTGCGTTGCACGGGATCGTCGGGGAGGAAGTTGCCCAGATGTTCGAGCAACTGCTGGATCTGCTCTTCGAACAGCAGGAAGCTGGCGATCACCAGGACCGAGAAGACCAGCAGTGAGAGCCAATAGTTTTCAGCTGTACCCTTCAACGAAAAGGCACGAGGCAACGAACTACGTTTCATCAAGCATCCCTCTTGATTGAAATGACCGATTCCATGTCGATAGTGCGAATTCGAGCGTTCGGGTAGTTGCTTCCTCGGCTGGTTTCTTATTGGTTTTCTAGCGGCTGAAGAGCACTTCAGTGGCGAGTAGCTATCAAGTTAGCCAAGGCCTTGGTTTTTGCAAGCAAGGCGAATGAACTGGCTCATAACGCAGTTTTATGGCTCGCAGGGAAACTATTCTGAAAAGATCTTAGGGTGGGTTTCGGCTAGCAGGGCCGGGGGTATTGGTGAGAATGAAAGTTGAAGGTCTTCAAGCGATATCGATACTAACGATTAGCAGGCTATTGAATAGCTGGCTTGTTTTTAATTCAATTTAATTGAATCGTTTCATGGGTTCTTAAATTAATCGCCTGTTTAATTAAACTTGCCGTTATTAATGAAACTCATTCTCACGATCGCTTTTAAATTGAACGCCAGCTTGATCTTCGTTAGTTGAACGAAAGCCCAGCCAGTGCTGCCGTCTAGTTGTGCTGGGCAGCCTCCGTGTACAGGTTGCCTGTTGAGCCAGGCAACCTGTGAACGCAGCGCTGGAGCTTCGGGAGTGTCAGGCTGAGGCCAGGAACTCATCGGTGGACAGGACGCTGGCATAGGCGAATGCCAGGGCCGCCATCACGGCGCTCTGCACCTGGGCCGCGGGCACCCGCCTGCCGTTGAACTCCAGGTCCAGGGTGGCGCAGGCGTCGTCGATCACCTGCACCGGGTAACCCAGGTCGGCGGCGGCCCGGGCGGTACCTTCCACGCACATGTGGCTCATGTTGCCGACGATCACCAGTTCCTCGATGCCTTGCTGCTGGAGGAGCGTTTGCAACTCGGTTTCGCGGAATGCGTTGACGTGGTGCTTGAGCACCACCGGCTCGTCGCCCTGGTTGCGAGCCTTGGCGTGCAATTGCGCACCTTCCGAGCCTGGTGTGAAGAACGGCGCGTCGGCGGAGGCGAACTCGTGGCGAATGTGCACCACCGGTGCGGCTTTCTGGCGAAAGGCCCGGATCAGCCGGGCGGCGTTGTCGGCGGCGGCTTCGACCCCCACCAGCGGCCATTTGCCCCCGGCGAAGTAGTCGTTCTGGATATCGATTACGATGAGTGCCTGTCTGGCCATGGGATTGTCTCCAAGTGAGTGTTCGACCTGGGGCCCAGTATCGGCTTGCGGCGGCGCTTCGAGGATTGGCCGCATCGACATAAACCGGGGGAAAACTGACAGTGGCTATTCAAGGTGCGGTCGCCGAGCTGGGCGTACTCCTTTATCCGGGCGTGCAGATGGCCGCGGTGCATGGCCTGACCGACCTGTTCGCGGTGGCCAACCGGGTAGCCGGCGAGCAGTCCGGCGGGCACCTGCCGTTGCTGCGGGTCAGCCATTGGCAGGTGGATGCCGAGCACGCTCCGACCCGGGTGTACGACAGCCGGCAAGGTGCTGACGGCGGGTTGCAGGCACTGGTGATCCCACCGGCGCTGGCCGGTTTCTGCACCAGCCAGGTCTCTACGCCCCTGGTCCACTGGTTGCGCCAGCAGCATGCCGCCGGGGCGACCCTGGGGGGCGTGTGCGTGGGTTCGATCGTGCTGGCCGAGAGCGGTTTGCTCGACGGGCGCAGCGCCACCACCCACTGGACCTCGGCCAAGGCCTTCGCCGCCCGTTATCCACAGGTGCGGCTCGAGGCCGAGCAGCCCATAGTCGACGATGGCGACCTGATCACCACTGCCGGCCTCATGGCCTGGGCCGAGCTGGGGCTGCGCCTGGTGGACCGCTTGATGGGTCCGGGAGTGGCCAGGGCCACGGCACGCTTTCTGGTGATGGAGCACAGTGACAGCGCCAGCCAGTGCGGCAGCAATTTCGCCCCGATCCTCAGCCACGGCGATGCCGCGATCCTCAAGCTGCAGCACTGGTTGCAGGCCAATGGCGCGGTGGATGTATCGCTGGCGGCGATGGCGCAGCAGGCGGGCCTCGAAGAACGCACCCTGCTGCGGCGCTTCCGCGCGGCCACCGGGCTCAAGCCGACCCAGTACTGCCAGCACCTGCGGGTGGGCAAGGCGCGGGAAATGCTCGAGTTCACCAACGGCACCATCGACCACATCGCCTGGACCGTGGGCTATAAGGACCCGGCGACCTTTCGCAGCCTGTTCAAGAAGATCACCGGGCTTGCGCCCAGCGAGTATCGCAATCGCTTCGGCGCCGGCCGCACCCCCTGAGCTGCGGCCGGCTTGCCTTGGGCCTGAGTGCAGCCGGGCTGGGTGCCGGCTGCGCCCCGTTGCGCAAAACCTGCCTCAGTGACCCGTTGCGACCCGAGTGTTGCCGGTCGTTGCCGCGAAGGCCGGGTCCCGGCGGTCCAGGCGACCGCTGAGGGCGGTCAGGCCCAGGGCCACCAGCACCACCAGCGCACCGATCCAGGCGGTATGGATCAACCCCAGTTGGGCGACGATCAGGCCGCCGAGCCAGGCGCCACCAGCGATGCCCAGGTTGAACGCGGCGATGTTCAGGCCCGAGGCCACATCCACCGCCCGGGGCGTGTGATGTTCGGCCTGGCGAACCACATAGACCTGCAGGCCGGGCACGTTGCCGAAGGCCACCGCACCCCACAGCAGCACGGTGAGCAGCGCCAGCCATGGGTTGCCGGCAGTGAAGGTGAGCAACAGCAGGACGCTGGCCAGCAGGGCGAAGATGATCTTCAGCGCGCCGATCGGGCCGCGCCGGTCCGCCAGCTTGCCACCCCAGATGTTGCCCACCGCCACCGACACGCCGTACACCAGCAGCACCAGGCTCACGGTGCTGGCGCTGAAGCCGGAAATCTCCTGGAGGATCGGCGCCAGGAAAGTGAAGGCGATGAACGAGCCACCGTAGCCGACCGCAGTCATGGCGTAGACCAGCAGCAGGCGAGGCTGCTTGAGTACCTGCAACTGCTGCAGCAGCGACGCCGGGCGACTGTGGGCGATCTGCCCGGGGACGTACAGCAGGCTGCCGATGAAGGCGATCACACCGAGGGCGGCTACCGCGAGGAAGGTTTCCCGCCAGCCGAAATGCTGGCCGATGAAGGTCCCCAGGGGAACGCCGGTGACCAGGGCCACGGTCAGCCCGGTGAACATGATGGCGATCGCGCTGGCGGCTTTTTCCTTGGGCACCAGGCTGGTGGCGATGGTCGAGCCGATGGAGAAGAACACCCCGTGGGCCAGGCCGGTGACGATCCGTGCCAGCACCAGGGATTCATAGCCGGGCGCGGTCCAGGCCAAGAGATTGCCCAGGGTGAACAGCACCATCAGCGACAGCAGCAACAGTTTGCGCGGGACCTTGCCGCTCAGGGCGGTGAGTACCGGGGCGCCGATGGCTACCCCGAGGGCGTAGAGGCTGACCAGCAGCCCGGCGGACGGCAAGCTGACCCCGAGGTCGGCACCGATGGTGGGTAACAAGCCGACGATGACGAATTCGGTCGTCCCGATGGCGAATGCGCTGAGGGTCAGCGCGAGCAAGGCAATGGGCATCACTGCGACTCCGGTTTAAGTTGAATGGCGCGCAGTGTCCGGTTTCGACTCGTGCAGAAAAATACGGATATCGGCACAACATACTTGTCGCCAGGTCAAGGATCGCGGTGAAGCAATGACCGCAGAAGGGTAATCCAGGCGAACTTGCCGGGCGTTTGCTGATCAGTTCCTTACAGACCCTGCTGAAGGAGCCCCGCGTTGTGTTGAATTTCAAGACCGCGATTCTGCTCGGGGTGCTGCTCTTGCTGGGCAGCCGCGAGCTGGATGCCGCCCCCGCGCCCACCGCCCCGGCCGAGGCTCCGGCCAAGCCGGAACTGCTGGTCGAGGGAGGGTTGCTGGGCGCCATCACTTCGAGCCTCGATGAGGTCCAGGACAAGCTCGACCTCAACCAGAACCTGCTCGATGCCTGGCGCCTGCGCGCCGATCGTGCGGCGGACGAGGTGGGGCGCCTGGTCAACCAGCCGTCGGACCGTTCCGGCTGGAGCGTGGCCGGGGACTTCCTGGTGCTGTCCGGCACCTGGCTCGGCAGCTTCATGCTGCTGACGCTGTCGGGAGGCTGGTTGCTCCGCCGTCTGGCGCGACAACGCTGGCTGCTGGCCCGCCCCCGTGGCCAGGCCTTGCTGGAATACCTCCTGCCCTACACCTTGCCGGCCCTGATCAGCCTGCCCCTGACGCTGTACGTCAGCCACTCGTTGTCCGGCTCCGTGGGGCGGGCCCTGGCCTTGTGCCTGGCCTATGCCACCAGCAGCGGCATCGTCTCCACCAGCGTGCTGTTGTGCCTGATCGTGCTGTTCAACGTGGGACACAAGCGCCCGGCGGTCCGGGTGATCCGCGACTATTGTCCCAAGCCATTATTTCTCATGGGCTTTCTGGCGGCCCTCAGCGATGCCCTGGCCAGCCCGCAGATCGCTCGCCAGCTGGGGGGCAACATCACCAGCAGCGTGGCGGTGATCACCGGATTGCTGGCGACGCTGATCTTCGCCGTGCTGGTGGTCCGCCTGCGCCGGCCGGTGGCGCAACTGATCCGCAATCGCCCGCTGTCCCAGCGTCTCGGGCAACCGGCGTTGCAGGAGTCGCTGCGGATCTTTTCCGGGCTCTGGTACTGGCCCATCCTGCTGATGGCGCTGGTCTCGGCGATCAACCTGATCGGCGCCGGCGAAGACAGCCAGGAAGCCCTGCGTTGTGCCTTGCTGACCACCGCCTTGCTGATCGCCACGGTCTTTCTCAGTACGCTGCTGCAGCACCTGTTCAAGTCCCGCAGTGCCCAGTCGATCCAGCGCAGCAGCGCCTACAAGGAGCGCTTGCTCAGCCTGTTGCATGCGCTTCTGCGCATCGTCATGGCCGTTGCCTTCATCGAGATCCTCGGGCGCATCTGGGGCATCTCGCTGTTCGAGTTCGCCCAGCGCAATACCGTGGGCCGGGCCATCAGCGATTCGCTGAGCAGCATCGGGCTGATCTTCCTGGTGACCTGGCTGCTATGGGTGGTGCTGGACACGGCGATCCAGGAGGCCTTGAAGCCGCCGGCCAACAAGCGCTCGGCACGCCAGCCCAGCACCCGGGTCAAGACCATCCTGCCGCTGCTGCGCAACGCGATAAAAATCATCCTGGTGGTGATCTGCGCGATCACCACCATGGCCAATGTCGGGATCAACGTCGCACCATTGCTGGCCGGTGCCGGGGTGGTCGGCCTGGCCATCGGCTTCGGCTCCCAGCAATTGGTGCAGGACGTGATCACCGGCCTGTTCATCATCATCGAGGACACCTTGTCCGTCGGTGACTGGGTGGTGCTGGATTCCGGCCATGCCGGGACCGTGGAGGGCCTGACCATCCGGACCCTGCGCCTGCGCGACGGCAAGGGCTTCGTGCATTCGGTGCCGTTCGGCCAGATCAAGGCGGTCACCAACCAGTCGCGGCAGTTCGCCTTCGCCTTCTTCTCGGTGCAGTTCACCTATGACTCGGATGTCGACAAGGCCATCGAGCTGATCCGCGAGGCCGGTCGCTCCATCAGCGACGACCCGTTCCTCAAGTACAGCCTGCAAGGCGGCCTGGACGTGTTCGGGGTGGATAAGATGGACCTCAACGGCGTGGTGCTGACGGCGCAGTTCCGTACGGTGTCCGGCGGCCAGTACGCGGTCACCCGGGCGTTCAACCAGCGCTTGAAGAAGCTTGTGGATAACTCCCCGTGGGTGCATTTCGCCCAGACTTATCCACAACAGGTGATGCTGCCGGCGCGGCGGCTCCATGAAGACGAGCCGGAGCAGGATGAGTCGGCGCTGCTGCTGCCCGAGTCGCCGCGCGCGCAGTGAAGTGCCCGGGCCGCGTGCCTGCTTGAGGGGGCTGGCAGCAGTGCTTGCGGGGCCGGCGGCTGCGGTTACAGGCGGTGCTGTACCAGTTTGTGGCGCAGGGCTTGGGCTTGCTCGGGAGGCAGTTGCAGCCAGATTTGCTGGACCCCGGCAATCTCGGCGGCGGCCGGCAGGCCATCGCGGTACACCAGGCGGTTGCCACCCAGGGCCGGGACCTTGGGGCCGGGCAGCAGGGTCCCGGCGAGGTTCAGCGGGTCCACCCCGCACACCGCCACCAGGCTGCCGTCGTGAGGGCGCCGGCGTACTTCGCGTAGCAGCGGGATGGCTTCCGGCAAGGCGAATTGTTCCCCGGCCAGGCCGCTGACGAAACGCCCGCCACGGATCTGCCCACGGGCCTCCAGGCGATGCAGGGTGCGCAGCAGTTCGCGCCAGCTGGGCAGCCAGTCGGCCTCGCGCTCCAGCAAACGCCAGAACACCACGCCATAACGGCGCAGCAGGGTCATGGCCACATGTTCCAGGGCGGCGCTCGGATCCTGGCTCACCGAGCGCCGGAGCAGGGCCCAGCGCCCGGCGTCGTCCATGCCGCCACTGAAGGCACCGCGCCCGCGTCGGCTACTGCGTTGTTGACGCTTGCTCGCCGGAGTGATCAGGGCACGCAGGCCGGCGAAGCTGTCGGCGTTCACCAGCCCGGCCCCCACCAGTTCCTGCAGCACGCTTTCCAGCTCGCTGCGCAGCAGGTGGCTTTCATGCAGCAGCTCATCGAAGAACAGCGCACCTTGCTGGCCCAGCAGGGCCTGGACCTTTTGCGCCTTGGCCGAAAGCTCGGCGCCGAGCGGGGTGGCCAGGCTGTTCCAGATGGGGGCCTGGGCCCGCGGCAGGAGCACGATCGGTGTACTGCGCAAGGCGCCGTTGGCCGGTTTGCCACTGGCGTTGATCCGGCTCCAGGCCACCTTGCCGCTGCGGCACAGCTCATCCAGCCAGTGGTTGGAGTAGTCCTTCAGGCGTGCCGGCAACAGGTCGCTGTCCCAGGCCGAGGCGGCCGCCGGATAACCTTCGAGCTGGCCAACCACCTCGGCCAGCATGGCGCTGCCCTGGCCCCGGGTGTCCGCTGACAGGCGCTGCCAGTCGAACAGGAAACGCATGAAATCCTGCAACGCCACAGGCTCGATTTCCCGGCGCAGGCGCTTGACCGTGTAGCGATGGATCCGTGCCAGCAGATGACGTTCGCACCACTGCTGCGCATCGCCTCCGGGGCTGAAACTGCCGCGCAGCACGTAACCCTCGGTTTCGAGCCGGGCCAGGGCCCGGGCCACTTGCTCCTCGGACAGGCCCAGGGGCGTGGCGACCTGTTCCAGGGTCAGCGGCGCGAAACCGCTGAGCCGGGCGCGGATCACTTCCACCAAGGCATCCTCCGGCTCCCAGGCCGGGTCGAAACCCGCTATCGGCAGCAACGGCGGTTGCAGCGACGCTTGTGGATAAAGGGCCTGCAGGCAAGCGATGCGCTCCACCGCCAGCCACAACCGGGTGTCGCTGGGCGCCCGCAAGCAACAGGCGCGGCCCTGGATGGCCAATGCCTGCAACCACTCGATCCATTCCGGGTTGGCTTTCGCCTCGGCGTCGCTGATGCAGGCCAGGCTCATCAGGGCCTCGTGCATTTCGTCGGTGCCGGCGGGAGTCGGCCAGGCTTCCTCGGCCACTGCGGCGATGGCGCCCGGGTCCAGGGCGCCCAAGTCGTCGCTGGCGGTAGGGTCGCTCCAGCGCCGGGCCAGCACCGCCTGGGTACGGCGCTCCTCCAGGGGCGCATCGTCGAGGAAGGTATAGGGCTTGGCGCTGAGGATCTCCGCCGCCAGTGGCGAGGGCGCCGGCAGGTCACGGCTGAGCAGGCGCACCTGGCCTTGTTCCATGCGCCGCAGCAGTTGCAGCCAGCCTGCGCTGTCCATGGCTTCGTGCAGGCAGTCGTCCAGGGTTTGCTCCACCAGCGGGTGATCGGGAATCTGCCGTTCGCCGGCGAGGTTCTCCAGGCAGGCGATCTGGTCGGGAAACACACTGGCGATCAGGTCTTCGCTCTTCATCCGCTGGATCTGCGGCGCCACTTTGCGTCCGCCGCTGTAGCGTGGCAGGGCCAGGGCCACCCCGGCATTCCAGCGCCAGCGCACGCCGAACAGCGGGGCATCGAGCAGGGCCTGGACCAGGATGTGCTCGGCGCTGTTGCTGTGCAGGTAGCGCCACACTTCATCCAGGGCGAAGCTGTGGCTGGTGGACAGCGACAAGACGATGGCGTCTTCGCTGGCCGCGGCCTGCAGCTCGAAATTGAAGGTGCGGCAGAAGCGTTTGCGCAGAGCCAGGCCCCAGGCGCGGTTGATGCGGCTGCCGAAGGGACTGTGGATGACGAGCTGGGTGCCGCCGGACTCATCGAAGAAGCGCTCCATGATCAAGGTGCCCTGGGACGGCAGGGCACCCAGGGCCTGGCGAGCCGGCGCCAGGTATTCCACCAGCTGTTCGGCGCAGGCCTGGCTCAGGCCCGGTTCCTCTCGCAGCCAGTCGATGGCCGCTTGCAGCTGGCCCGGGGCGGCGCCCAGCAATTGATCCAGGCGGGCCAGCAGGCGCGCCACGGCCGCCGACAATTCGGTGCTGCGCCCAGGTGCCTCGCCGAGCCAGAACGGCAGGCTCGGTGGCTGGCCGGGAGCGTCCTCGACCCGCACCTTGCCGGTTTCCACCCGTAGGATGCGGTAGGAGTTGTTGCCCAGCTGGAACACGTCGCCGGCATGGCTTTCCACGGCGAAGTCTTCGTTGACGCTGCCGATGTTCAGGCCCTGGGGCTCGAGCAGCACGCTGTAGTCGGCGTTGTCGGGAATGGTGCCGCCGCTGGTGACCGCAGTCAGCCTGGCGCCGCGGCGCCCGCGCAGGGTCCGGGCCTGGGCGTCGCGATGCAGGTAGGCGCTGCGCAGGCCCTGGCGGCCATTGAAGCCTTCGGCGAGCATCCGCAGCAGCGCCTGGTAGTGCTGCGAGTCGAGCCCGGCATAGGGGGTGGCGCGGCGCACCAACTCCAGCAGTGCTTCTTCCGACCACTCCTGGCAGCTGACTTCGGCGACGATCTGCTGGGCCAGCACATCCAGCGGCGCCCTGGGAATCGACAGGCTGTCCAGCTCGCCCCGGCGCACGCAATCGAGCAGGGCGGTGCACTCGATCAGGTCGTCGCGGGTCAGGGCGAACAAGCGGCCCTTGGGGGTGCCGCCAACCTGGTGCCCGGAACGCCCGACCCGTTGCAAAAAGGCCGAGATAGAGCCCGGCGAGCCGATCTGGCAGACCAGGTCGACGTCGCCGATGTCGATGCCCAGCTCCAGGGACGCGGTGGCCACCAGTACTTGCAACTCGCCGGCCTTGAGCCGCTGTTCGGCGGCCAGGCGTTGCTCCTTGGCCAGGCTGCCGTGGTGGGCGGCCACCGCCTGGCGTCCCAGGCGCTCGCTCAAGTAGCGGCTCAAGCGCTCGGCCAGGCGCCGAGTGTTGACGAATATCAGGGTGGTGCGATGGTCCCGGGCGAGGCTCGCCAGGCGGTCGTACACCAGGCCCCAGACATCGGTGGACATCACCGCCGATAACGGCACGGGCGGCACCTCGATGTCCAGGTCCCGGGGGCGGGAGTGGCCGATATCGACGATCTCGCAGGGTCGGTCGTGTCCGGCCAGGAAGCGCGATACCGCCTCGATGGGTTTCTGCGTGGCGGACAGGCCGATGCGGAGCAAGGGCGCGCTGCACAACGCCTGCAAGCGTTCCAGGCTCAGGGCCAGGTGGCTGCCGCGCTTGCTGCCGGCCAGGGCGTGGATTTCATCGACGATCACCGTCCGGGTGCTGGCCAGCATCCGACGTCCCGAGTCCGAGCCCAGCAGCACATAGAGCGATTCGGGAGTGGTGACGAGGATCTGCGGTGCGTTCCGGCGCATGGCGTTGCGCTCTTTCTGCGGGGTGTCGCCAGTGCGCACGGCAGTCCGGATGGTCAACTCCGGCAGGCCCATCAGGCGCAGCTGCTCGGTGATCCCGGCCAGGGGCTGCTGGAGGTTGACCTGGATATCGTTGCTCAGGGCCTTGAGCGGCGAGACATAGACCACCAGGGTGGCGTCCGGCAGCTCGCCACCTGCGGCCAGGCCCTGGCGCACCAGGTCGTCGAGTACGGCGAGAAAGGCCGTCAGGGTCTTGCCCGAGCCGGTGGGGGCGGCGATCAGCGTCGAGCGTCGCTGGGCGATCAACGGCCAGGCTTGGGCCTGGGCCGGGGTCACGGCGGCGAAGGTACGCTGGAACCAGGCCCGGACGGCTGGGTGGAAAGCGTCCAGTGGCAGGTTCGCGGATTCGGCAAGGTTCATGCCTGACGTTATGCGGCCGCCCGGGGCAACTTGCAAGCGCCCGCCTGGCGACTACCCGCGCCTTTTGTCCGATACGATGCCGGCCACTGCCTGGCCCGGGGGCTTGGCGGCAACCTGGCCTGCGCCAGTGGCGACGCTCGAGGGATGGGGGTTGCACTTTCTCAGTGACGCTTGCGCCACAAACCCGCAAAATGCAACGATTCCGGCAATTCCCGGCGGGCCTGTCTCACCGGGAATTGACCAATCCAAACCAACGTTCCGAACACACTGGGCCTGCTGACTCTATGCGAATGCGCCTTATGTTACTGGGCGGCGGAAATGCCCTTGGGCAGGCGCTGATTCGCCTGGGTGCGGAGGAAGACATCGGCTTCCTCGCGCCCCGTCCGCCGCAAGACGGTTGGGACGCCGCGAGCCTCACGCAATTGCTCGACGACACCCGTCCGGATGCCTTGATCAACCTGGCTTACTACTTCGACTGGTTCCAGGCGGAATCGGTGAGCGAGACGCGCCTGGCTGGCCAGGAGCGGGCGGTCGAGCGACTGGCCGAACTCTGCCAGCACCACAACATCATCCTGGTGCAACCTTCGAGCTACCGGGTATTCGACGGCTCGCGGGCTACCGCCTACAGCGAGAAGGACGAGCCCGTCCCCCTGGGCCTGCATGGGCAGGCGTTGTGGCGGATCGAGCAAAGCGTGCGCGCCACTTGCCCGCAGCATGTGCTGCTGCGTTTCGGCTGGCTGCTCGATGACAGCGCCGAGGGCATTCTCGGGCGTTTCCTGGCCCGGGCCGAGTCGGCGCAGGAACTGCTCATGGCAGACGACCGCCGGGGGAACCCGACGCCGGTGGATGACGCCGCGAGGGTGATCATCTCGGTACTCAAGCAGCTCGATTGTGCTGCGCCGTTGTGGGGCACCTATCACTATGCCGGCCAGGAAGCGACCACGCCCCTGGCCCTGGGCCAGGCGGTGCTTGGCGAGGCGCGACAACTGCACCCGCTGGCCGTCGAGGCGCCCACCGCCCAGGCCCACGCGGCGTTCGCCGATGCCGCCGAAGAACCGCAGCATGCGGTCCTGGCCTGCAAGAAAATTCTTCACACTTTCGGGATCAAGCCGCGCGCCTGGCGTGCCGCGCTCCCGGCTTTACTGGATAGGTTCTATCGCCATGGCTGACGGCTTTGTATTGATCACCGGCGGTGCCGGTTTCATCGGTTCCAATCTGACCGATGCGCTGCTCGCCAAGGGCTACTCGGTGCGTGTGCTGGACGACTTGTCCACAGGCAAGCCAGCCAACCTGCCGCTGGATAATCCGCGTGTCGAGTTGATCGAGGGGGATGTCGCCGATGCCGTCCTGGTGAATCGGGTCATGCAGGGTTGCAGCGCCGTGGTCCACCTGGCGGCGGTGGCGTCGGTGCAGGCCTCGGTGGACGATCCGGTACAGACCCACCAGAGCAACTTCATCGGCACCCTGAACGTTTGCGAAGCCATGCGCCAGCAGGGCGTGAAACGGGTGTTGTTCGCTTCCAGCGCGGCGGTCTACGGCAATAATGGCGAAGGCCGGTCCATCGACGAAGATACTCCCAAGGCACCGCTCACCCCCTATGCCAGCGACAAGTTGGCCAGCGAACACTACCTGGATTTCTATCGGCGCCAACACGGCCTGGAGCCGGCGATCTTCCGCTTCTTCAATATCTTCGGTCCACGCCAGGATCCTTCGTCGCCGTACTCCGGGGTGATCAGCATATTCTGCGAGCGGGCCCAGAAGGGGCTGCCGATCACGGTATTCGGCGATGGCGAACAGACCCGGGACTTCGTCTATATCGGTGACTTGGTGGAGGTGCTGGTACAAGCCATCGAGGCTCCTCGACTGGAAGAGGGCGCGGTCAACGTTGGCTTGAATCAGGCGACCACGCTCAAGCAACTGCTGGCTGCCCTGGCCGAGGTTGTGGGCCCATTACCGCCCATCAGCCATGGTCCTGCCCGTTCCGGCGACATCCGTCATTCGCGGGCCAGCAACCAGCGTCTATTGCAGCGCTTCAGCTTTCCCGAGCCCACGCCGATGAGTGTCGGCCTGGCCCGTCTGTTGGGTCGCTGACGTTTTCCGGACACGAAAAAGGCGCCTCGAGGGCGCCTTTTTTCATGGAGCTTGGGCTTAGAACTTGTAGCCCAGGCCAACCATGTAGACCATCGGGTCAACGTCGACGTTGACCTTGGCGCGGGTACCCTGGGCCACCGCGTTGTTGTCCACATAGGCACGGGTATCGATGTCGATGTAGCGCACCTGGGCGTTGATCATGATGTTGTCGGTCAGCATGTAGTCGGCACCGACCTGCCAGGCCAGGCCCCAGGAGTTCTTGGCCCGGAAGTTGTCGAAACCGGCCTCGCTGGCGCGGCTGCCAACGTGCTCGTCGTAGATCCAGGTGTAGTTGATACCGGCACCGACGTAGGGCTGGAACGCCGACTTGTTATCCAGCGGGTAGTACACCACGCTCAGGGTCGGTGGCAGGTGCTTGAGGGTGCCGAGCTTGCCGTTGGCCGGGGACAGGGCGGTGTTCTTGAGTTTCACGTCGTGTTCGAACGGAGTGGCGGCCAGCAGTTCGATACCGATGTTGTTGGTCACCATGTACGCGAAGTTCAGACCCAGCTGGGTATCGCTGCTCATGGTCGCCTTGCCGCCCAGGTTGGCGCCGGCCAGAGGACCGCGGTCGACCTTGACGTCGGAACTGTTGGCCTTGGGGTTGACGGTGATCGCACCGGCACGAACGATGATGTCACCGGCGTCGTGGGCGTGGGCGAGCGGGGCGGCGAGTGCGAGCGCAACCAGGGAGGCGCTAAGCAGGGACTTATGCATGGGAGCTCCAAAGGACGATTCAAATTGGCTATGTCCAATGGTAAGGATCGTCAAGTTGACCACCTTGACTCAGCTCAATGAAATCGCGAACCATCGCCCCGGCGCTGAACTATTCTTTTGCCCCGCACTCTTTTGCCATCGCTTTCCGGGTCGCAGGTTGCCTGTGATCGACGCTCACTCTTGCAGTTCGTAGACGTAGATCTTCTGCGCCGCCATCTGGTAACCGGCGTCCGCCAGCTCGCTGGTTGAAGGCTTGACCTGCATGTCGCCCTCGACCCAGTAGGGTTGGTAGAGCTCGTCGAGCTTTACCCCGACTTCGCTGGTGACATGGACGATCTGGTTCGACGGTGGCGGTGGTACGTGGATGCACGCGCCGAAATACGGCACCAGCAGGAAGTCTGTGGTGCGGCCTTCCTCGCTCACTTCCAGGGGCACGATGTAGCCGGGCAGGCGCACCGACTGGCCATCGAGGCTCTGGACCACCGGGGCATCGGGCAGCTCCTGCTTGGCCGCTGGCGCCGACTCGGCCGACAGCGCATCGCTCATCTGCGACAGGTCGTGCAGGGGCTTCATGTTCGGCACCTCGGCTGGTGCTCCGGCCGGGATCATTTCCAACCAGGTCAGGTCCCGCGCAGCTGCGGCCCAGCAGACCGGGCTGGCCAGCAGCGACAGGACGAGAAGGGAGTGAAGCAGGCGTTGGATCTTCATGGATCGATGCTCACAAACGGATCGACAGGCCATCGGCCAGGGACTGCCGGTAGGCCCGCCAGGCCGGCACGCTGCCCATCAGCAGCGCGGCGACCAGGATACCCCCGAGCAGCGTCCACTCATACGGGCTGGGCCAGGACAACGGCAAGTACAGGCCGTAGTTCGATTGCACGTAGCCCTGGGCCAGGGCGATGCCCAGGTAGAGCAGTGCCAGCCCGGCCATGACCCCCGCCAGGGCCAGGGCGAAGGCCTCCAGTACCAGCAGGGTCGCGATATGCCAGGGGCGGGCACCCACCGAACGCAGGATGGCCATTTCCCGACGGCGCTCGTTGAGGCTGGTGAGGATCGCCGTGAGCATGCCGATCAGGCCGGTGAGGACCACGAATAGCGAGACCACGAACAAGGCCTTCTCGGCAGTGCCCATCAGGCTCCAGAGCTCCTGCAGGGCTACCCCGGGGAGAATCGCCAGCATCGGTTCGTCGCGGAACTCATTGATCTGGCGCTGTAGGGCGAAGGTCGAGATCTTGCTGTTCAGGCCCAGCATGAAAGCGGTGATGGCCTGGGGCGTCAGGTCCATGTTGCGCGCCTGGTCGGCGCTGATCCGACCCGCGCTACGGGCCGGCACGCCGTTGTGCCAGTCGATGTGGATCGCCTCCATGCCACCCAGGCTGATGTGCAGGGTACGGTCCACCGGAGTGCCGGTGCGCTTGAGGATACCGACCACGGTGAAAGGCTTGTCATCGTGCTTGACCAGGCTGATGGCGGCCACGCCGTGGGCCAGCACAAGCTTGTCGCCCAGCTGGTAGTGCAGGGCATCGGCGACTTCCGCTCCCAGCACCACTTCGAACGGGTCGCTGGCGAAGGCCCGGCCCACGGCCAGTTGCAGGTTCTGCTGGTGGCCGTACTGGTAGTGCTGGAAGTAGGCCTCGGTGGTGCCCATCACCCGGTAGCCGCGATGGGAGTCGCCCAGGGAAATCGGGATCGCCCATTTCACCTTGGGATTGCTGGCGAAGTGCTCGAAGCTGTCCCAGCGGATGTTGTTGGTGGCGTTGCCGATCCGGAACACCGAATACAAGAGCAGGTTCACCGAGCCTGCGCGGGCGCCGACGATCAGGTCGGTGCCGCTGATGGTGCTGGCGAAGCTGGCGCGGGCTTCGGTGCGCACCCGTTCCACCGCCAATAGCAGGCAGACCGAAAGAGCGATGGCGAACACGGTGAGGAACGCGGTGAAGCGACGGTTAGCCAGGCTGGCAATGGCTAGGCGGAACAGATACATCTCAGACCTCGGCAGGCTTGGCGGCGCGATTGAGTTCGGCCAGCGACAGGTGACGATCGAACAGCGGCGCCAGGCTCTGGTCATGGCTGACGAACAGCAGGCTGGCACCGGCTTCGCGGCATTCGCTGAACAGCAACTGGATGAAGGCCTCGCGGGCGTCCTGGTCCAGCGCCGAAGTGGGTTCGTCGGCGATCACCAGCTCCGGTTGGCCGATCAATGCCCTGGCCGCCGCGACCCGCTGTTGCTGGCCGATGGACAACGAGTCGGCGCGGCGGCCGAGCAGGTCGGGGTCCTTGAGGCCCAGGTGGGCCAGCAGGGTCGCGGCAGCCTGTTCGACGCTACCGTGGCGCTGCACGGCGCGGCTGGCTCGTAGCTTGGAGAAATGACAGGGCAGCTCGACGTTCTCGCGTACCGAGAGGAAGGGCAGCAGGTTGAACTGCTGGAAGATGTAGCCGGTGTGGTCGACGCGAAAGCGATCGCGGGCACCGGCGGACAACTCGCCCAGCTCCTGGCCCAGCAGGCGGATACTGCCCTGGGTGGGTTTCTGCACCCCGCCCAGCAAGCCCAGCAGGGTGGTCTTGCCGCTGCCGCTGGGACCCTTGAGGAACAGGGTTTCACCGGTTTGCAAGGCGAAGGCGGGGATGTCCAGCAACTGGGGCTGGCCGGGCCAGTTGAAGCCCAGGTCGGACAGTTCGATGAGTGCTTGGGTCATGTCGGGCCGATGATCAGCGAATGAATGTCGGCTCCAGCCGTGTCCGGGCCACGGCTGGAGCAAGGCGTTGCCTCAGAACTTCAGGGTGGCGGCCTTGGCGGTGGCCTCGACCCCTTGCTGGCCGCTTGGCGAAATCAGTTGTACCTGGATTTTCTGGGTGGTGGGGAAAGTCTTGAAGACCTGCCCCAGGTCGAGGTTCTTCAAGGCCTCGGGCTTGGCACAGGCGAAGCGGTAGTGGGCGTGGATCTCACTGTGCTCATGGTGATGTTCATGGCCAGCGGCGCCTTCGTCGTCATCGTCATGGTCGGCCACGGCTGGCTGGTCGCCGAACAAGGGGCTCTCCAGTTCCTGGCTGGCCACGCTGCAGTTGGCGGCCTTGGGCAGGCTGAACAGTGCCAGGGGTTGTTCCAATTGCTTGCGGGCGGCGCTGATCTTGGCCTTGTCGGCGTCGCTGCCCGGAGCATGCTCGAAGCCCACCAGGTTCATCGCCGGGCTTTCCAGTTCCAGCTCCAGGGCCTGGCCGTCGAGCACCGCATTCAACCGGGCCACGCCATGTTCATGGGCGCCTAGGCTGCCGTGTTCATGCTCGTGTTCGTGGTCATGGGCTTGCGCGACCTGGGTAGCGGCCAGTGGCAACAGGGCGAACGGCAGGGCGAGTAGCAGGCGGCGCATGGCAAGTCTCCGGGACGCAAGTGAAATAAATGTTATGTAATCTTATAACGATATCGGTGGCAGAGTTTGACCGCCCGCTTGGCGTTGCGCAAGACGCGTGGGAGCATGCTCGTCAGAAATTTTCGGGAGCACAGCGATGTTGCGGATTCGTGGAAGCATCGGCGACTTGCCGGTGGATTTGACCCTGGAGCTGGACTCAGGCGACTGGGCCCAGTTGGCAGGACAGTTGGGCGCGCAGTTGCAGGCCGCCCAATCGGCCCAGCCAGCGTCCGCGGGAGTAGCCAGCAAACCGCCGAGCCAGGACGATACCTTGTGGCAGACCGCCCAGGACCTGCTGCGCCAGGCTGGCCAGCTCAGCGGGCCGGAGTTGCTGGAACAACTGGAGGGTCTGGCCGGTAGTGCGGCGGCGGGCAAGCGGTTGTTGGTGCGCCTGCGCCACTGCGCCCGGGTCAAGGTCGTCAGCGGCGCGGATACGCCGATCTACAGCTGGGTATCGTGAGGGGCTGAAGGCGGCCGGCCTGCCAAGCTGAGCTGTGGCAGTCCGGCCCCGGGGCGATCAGTACAGCGCGGCGAACAGCTTGCGCCGGTAGGTGGTCACCAATGGATGATCGTTGCCCAGCAGGTCGAAGACTTGCAGCAAGGTCTTGTGGGCGATCCCTTCGTTGTAGCTGCGGTTGCGCATGAACAGCTTGAGCAGGGCGTCCAGGGCCGCCTCGTACTGCTGGCGGGACAGTTGCTGGATCGCCAGCTGGTACGCCGCCTCGTCGTCCTGGGGATCCTTGGCCAGGCGCGCCTTCAGGTCGGCGGCATCCGGCAGGGACGCCGCCTGCTTGAGGAAGGTGATCTGCGCCTTGGCGCCGGCCAGGGCCGCCTTGTGCTCATCGCTCTTGACCGCATCGAGCACGGTCTGGGCCTCGCCCAGTTCACCGCGCTCGGCCAGGCAACGGGCATAGAGGATCAGGGCCTTGGCATTGCTGTTGTCTTCGACCAGCAGGGCCTTGAGCGCCGCTTCGGCGTCACCGAAGCGACCTTCGCCGAACAGCGTCTCGGCCTGCTCCAGCGGATCGGCCGCAGAGGGTGGCGGCATCTGTACATGGGGCTCGAGCATGGCCCGGACCGCCGACTCCGGCTGGGCGCCGGCAAAGCCATCCACCGGCTGGCCATCCTTGAACAGCACCACGGTCGGCAGGCTGCGAATGCCGAAGCGGGCGACGATGTCCTGCTCGATATCGCAGTTGACCTTGGCCAGCAGCAGCTCGCCCTGATAGCTCTCGGCGATCTGCTGCAACATCGGCATCAGTGCCTTGCACGGCGCGCACCACTCGGCCCAGAAGTCCACCAGGACCGGCTTGTGGAAGGAGTTCTCGATCACCGACTGGTCGAAATCGGCGGTGCTGGCATCGAAGATGTACGGCGTGTCCTGACTCATGGGGTATCTCGAATAAGCGGGAATGGCGTCACTATAAAGCTTGCCCGGGGGAGATCGCCATCGCCGGCGCAGCCATGCTGGCGCTGGCGGGGCGCTGTGCGTGGTACAGGCTCACGTTGCGAAACTCCCAGGGTTCGGCCAGGTCGGGCAGGGTCAGGGCCTTGAGCATTTCCAGGCGCTGGTACGAGGGATGCTGGAAGTCCCTGACCCGTGAGTCCGCCACCAGGGCCTGCTGGCCGCGGCTGAGGAATTCGTCCAGCAACGGCAGGTTGGCGCGGTCGTAGAGCACGTCGGCCACCAGGATCAGGTCGAAGCGATCGGCCTCGCTGAAGAAGTCGGCGCTGTAGCCCAATTTCACCCCATTGAGCTCGGCGTTGGCCCGGCAGGCGGCCAGGGCCAGTGGGTCGAGGTCGCAGGCCACCACCTCCAGCGCTCCGGCCCTGGCCGCGGCAATCGCCGCCACCCCGGAGCCCGCGCCGAAGTCCAGCACGCGCTTGCCCCGCACCCAGTGCGGATGCTCGGCCAGGTAGCGAGCCAGGGCCAGGCCACTGGCCCAGCAGAAGCTCCAGTAGGGCGGTTCGTGGAGGATGCGTCGGGTTTCTTCGGGGGTGAAGGCGCGGTCCATGTTGCGATCATCGATCAGCCACAGTCGCAGTTCGGTCTCGGGCAGTTCGCAGGCCACCAGTTGCGCGTCTCCCAGCAGTTCGCCAAGTGCCGCTTGCAGTTCGAGCGGTGGCGTCATGGGGCTTTGACGAATTGCAGTTGGCCCAGGGCCTGGGTGGTGGGTTGGTCGATGCGTTGTGCCGGCAGGTGCAGGATCAACTGCCCGGACTGGCTGGCGCGGCCGCGCAGTTCGACCCGGGCGCCCGCGGGGAAGGCCTCGGGGGCGAAGCGCAGGCGAAACGGCAGGACCCGGTCGGTGCCGGTCAGGTTGCTGCTGGCCAACAGGCGCTGGGGGCGTCCGCGTTCATCGATCACCAGCAGCGCCAGCTCGACATTGGCCCCTGCTGGTACGCCATTGAGGCTGCCGCTCAACTCCCGCTGGTAGGCTGGCAGGGGGCCGAGGTCCAGAGGTTCCTGGGTGTTCTGCACGGCCTGGGGCTTGGCGGGAGTGTTGGCCGCGGGCTTCGGCGCATCGCTGCTACAGGCGACCAGGAGGCTGACGAGGCTGAGCAAAACGAGCGGTCTGAGGGGCATTTGAAGCTCCAACGAGGCAGATTTCCATGTGCGAAACATAATAGTCGGTCTGTATACCGTAAAGGCTATGGCTTGTCTTGCCAGTGGGATGCGCTACCATGGCCCTCCCTTTTTTTTTTGCCTGCCACCATGCACTGTCCCTTCTGCGGTGCCAACGACACCAAGGTCATCGACTCGCGACTGGTCGCCGAGGGCGAACAGGTCCGTCGCCGGCGTGAATGCCTGGCCTGTGGTGAACGTTTCACCACTTTCGAAACCGCCGAACTGGTGATGCCGCGTCTGATCAAGACCGATGGCAGCCGCCAGCCCTTCGACGAAGACAAACTGCGCGCGGGTATGCAGCGCGCCCTGGAAAAACGCCCGGTTAGCGTCGAGCGCCTGGAAGCGGCGCTGGCGCACATCAAGCACAAGCTGCGGGCCACCGGCGAGCGCGAGGTGAAGTCGCTGGTCGTGGGTGAACTGGTGATGGGCGAGCTGCAAAAGCTCGATGAAGTCGCCTATATCCGCTTCGCTTCGGTCTACCGGCGCTTCCAGGACCTCGACGAGTTCCGCGAAGAGATCGATCGTCTCGCCCGCGAGCCGGCCAAGCAATGAGCCAGCCCGCGGAGCAGGCGGTACTCGACGCCCACTACATGGCTCGCGCGCTGGAGCTGGCACGCAAGGGCCACTACACCACTCATCCCAATCCCCGTGTCGGTTGCGTCATCGTGCGCGACGGCCAGGTGGTGGGCGAAGGCTGGCATGTGCGGGCCGGCGAGCCCCATGCCGAAGTGCATGCCCTGCGCGCGGCCGGGGACCAGGCCCGTGGCGCCACCGCCTACGTGACCCTGGAGCCCTGCAGTCATCACGGGCGTACGCCACCGTGCGCCGATGCCCTGGTCGGCGCCGGAGTGGCGCGGGTGGTCGCGGCGATGCAGGACCCCAATCCGCAAGTCGCCGGACGCGGCATGGGACGCCTGGCCGAGGCCGGCGTCGTCGTGCATAGCGGAGTGCTGGAGGGCGAGGCGCGGGCGATCAACAAGGGTTTCCTCAAGCGCATGGAGCATGGCCTGCCTTATGTGCGGGTCAAGCTGGCGATGAGCCTCGACGGGCGTACCGCCATGGCCAGCGGCGAAAGCCAATGGATCACCGGCCCTGCCGCACGTTCGGCGGTGCAGCGCCTGCGGGCCGAGTCCAGCGTGGTACTGACTGGCGCCGATACCGTGCTGGCCGATGGCGCCCGGCTGACGGTGCGTGCTGCCGAGCTGGGGCTGGACGCCGAGCAGACGGCCCTGGCCATGGGCCGGCCGCCGCTAAGGGTGCTGGTCGATGGGCGCCTGCGAGTGCCGCTGGATGCGCCGTTCTTCAAGGCGGGTCCGGCCCTGGTGGCGACCTGTGTCGCGGTGGAGGAGCAATATGCCAACGGCCCCGAATGCCTGATCGTGCCCGGCGCCGATGGCCAGGTGGACCTGCGGCGCCTGCTCGAGGAGCTGGCGGCCCGAGGTGTCAACGAAGTGCTGGTGGAAGCCGGGCCGCGCCTGGCCGGGGCCTTTGCCCGCCAGGGGCTGGTGGACGAGTACCAGATCTTCGTCGCCGGCAAGTTCCTTGGCTCCTCGGCCCGGCCCTTGCTCGACTGGCCGCTGGAGCAGATGAGCGAGGCTCCCATGCTCAAGATCATTGAAATGCGCGCGGTTGGCGATGACTGGCGAGTCACTGCCATTCCTGCCCCGTCAGCGAGCGTATAATTCCCGACTTTCGCCTACCCGGCGGCCCTGTTCTCGAGGAGGACTCCATGTTCACCGGCATCATCGAATCCATCGGCAGCATTCGCGCATTGACCCCAAAAGGCGGAGATGTGCGGGTCTATGTAGAAACCGGCAAGCTTGACCTGGCCGACGTCAAGCTGGGCGACAGCATCGCGGTGAACGGCGTCTGCCTGACCGCGGTGGAGTTGCCTGGCGACGGTTTCTGGGCCGATGTCAGCCGCGAGACCCTGGACTGCACCGCCTTCAACCAGTTGAAGACCGGCAGCCGGGTCAACCTGGAGAAGGCCCTGACCCCGACCACTCGCCTGGGTGGCCACCTGGTCAGCGGTCACGTGGATGGCGTCGGCGAGGTGGTGGCGCGGGAGGAGAATGCCCGGGCCATCCAGTTCCGCATCCGTGCGCCCAAGGAGCTGGCCAAGTACATCGCCCACAAGGGCTCGATCACCGTCGACGGCACCAGCCTGACGGTCAACGCAGTGAACGGCGCCGAATTCGAGCTGACCATCGTGCCCCACACATTGGCCGAAACCATCATGGCCGACTACCGGCCAGGGCGTCAGGTCAACCTCGAGGTCGACCTGCTGGCGCGCTACCTGGAGCGCCTGCTGCTGGGCGACAAGGCCGCCGAGGCCACGGGCAGCACCATCACCGAAAGCTTCCTGGCCGCCAACGGCTATCTCAAATCCTGAACCTCAAATTTTGAAAGAAGGGGGGTGCCGAGTGGCGCTCAACAGCATCGAAGAACTGGTCGAAGACATCCGCCAAGGCAAGATGGTCATCCTCATGGATGACGAAGACCGCGAGAACGAAGGCGACGTGATCATGGCCGCCGAGTGCTGCAAGGCCGAACACATCAACTTCATGGCCAAGCACGCCCGTGGCTTGATCTGCATGCCCATGAGCCGCGAGCGTTGCGAGCTGCTCAAGTTGCCATTGATGTCGCCACGCAACGGTAGCGGCTTCGGCACCAAGTTCACCGTGTCCATCGAGGCCACCGAAGGCGTGACCACCGGCATCTCCGCTGCCGACCGCGCGCGCACCGTGCAAGCGGCGGCGGCCAAGGACGCCAAGGCCGAGGACATCGTCAGCCCGGGCCACATCTTCCCGCTGATGGCCCAGCCTGGCGGTACCCTGGCCCGCGCCGGCCACACCGAAGCGGCTTGCGACCTGGCGCGCATGGCCGGTTTCGAGCCTAGCGGGGTGATCTGCGAAGTGATGAACGACGACGGCACCATGTCCCGTCGCGCCGAACTGGAAGCCTTCGCTGCCGAGCACGACATCAAGATCGGCACCATCGCCGACCTGATCCACTATCGGATGATCCACGAACGTACCGTTCAGCGGATTGCCGAGCAGCCCCTGGACAGCGAACTGGGCCAGTTCAACCTGGTGACCTATCGTGATTCCGTGGAGGGCGACGTGCACATGGCCCTGACCCTGGGCGAGATCTGCGCCGAACAGCCGACCCTGGTGCGGGTGCACAACATGGATCCGCTGCGCGACCTGCTGATGGTCAAGCAACCCGGGCGCTGGAGCCTGCGGGCGGCCATGGCCACCGTGGCCGAGGCCGGTAGCGGCGTGGTGCTGCTGCTGGGCCATCCGCTGGATGGCGACGAGCTGCTGGCGCATATCCGCGAGACCGCCGAGCGCCAGCCGGTGAAGAAACAACCGACCACCTACAGCATCGTCGGTGCCGGTTCGCAGATCCTGCGTGACCTGGGCGTGCGCAAGATGCGCCTGATGAGTGCGCCGATGAAGTTCAACGCGATATCCGGTTTCGACCTGGAAGTTGTAGAATACGTGCCCTCCGAATAAAAGCCGGTCGTTGCCAGCTTGAAATTCGCGGTTCAAACATCACTCAGGAGCGTGTACTAGACACGCTCCAGCTCTTTAAGAGATTTGTCGAATGACCCTGAAGACCATCGAAGGTACCTTCATCGCCCCTAAAGGCCGCTATGCCCTGGTGGTCGGCCGCTTCAACAGCTTCGTCGTCGAAAGCCTGGTCAGCGGCGCGGTTGACGCCCTGGTCCGCCATGGCGTGAGCGAAAGCGACATCACCATCATCCGCGCGCCTGGCGCCTTCGAGATTCCCCTGGTGACCCAGAAGGTCGCGCAGAAGGGCGAGTACGCGGCGATCATCGCCCTGGGCGCGGTCATTCGTGGCGGCACCCCGCACTTCGAATACGTGGCTGGCGAATGCACCAAGGGCCTGGCCCAGGTGTCCATGGAGTTCGGCGTACCAGTGGCCTTCGGCGTACTGACTGTCGACTCGATCGAACAAGCCATCGAGCGTTCCGGCACCAAGGCCGGCAACAAAGGGGCTGAAGCTGCCTTGTCCGCCCTGGAAATGGTCAGCCTGCTGGCGCAGTTGGAGGCCAAGTGATTAGCGACGATAGCGATCGTTTCAACCCGCGCGATCCCAAGCCTGCCAACGCCGGCAAGCCATCCAAGAGCGCCAAGCGTCGCGAAGCCCGCCAGCTCGCGACCCAGGCGCTGTACCAATGGCACATGGCCAAGCACTCGCTGAATGAGATCGAAGCGCAGTTCCGGGTCGACAACGATTTCACCGACATCGACGGTGCGTACTTCCGGGAGATCCTGCACGGGGTCCCGGCCAGCAAGAACGAGATCGACAACGCCCTCGTACCTTGCCTGGACCTGGCCATCGACGAGCTGGACCCTGTGGAGCTGGCGGTCCTGCGCCTGTCCACCTGGGAGCTGCTCAAGCGTGTCGACGTGCCGTACCGCGTGGTGATCAACGAGGGTATCGAGTTGGCCAAGGTCTTCGGTTCCACCGATGGCCACAAGTTCGTCAACGGCGTCCTCGACAAGCTGGCCCCACGCCTGCGCGCAGCAGAAGTGAAGGCGTTCAAGCGCTGATCCGCGCTTGCAGCTGCCATGGGCGAGTTTGAACTGATCCGTAACTTCTTCGCTGCCGCGCCTTGTGCGCAGGGCGGCGAGGGCGTTGCCCTGGGGATCGGCGATGACTGTGCCCTGCTGGCGGTTGCTCCTGGTGAGCAGTTGGCGATTTCCACCGACACCCTGGTGGCTGGCGTGCATTTCGCCGATCCCTGCGAGCCGTATCTTCTTGGCCAACGCTCCCTGGCGGTGGCCGTCAGCGACCTGGCCGCCATGGGCGCCACGCCGCTGGCCTTCACCCTTGCCCTGACCCTGCCGACGGTGAGCGCCGACTGGCTCGCGGCCTATGCCCGTGGCCTGAATGCCATGGCCCAGGATTGCGCCGTGCGCCTGATCGGTGGCGACACCACCCGCGGCCCACTGACCCTGACCGTCACCGTATTCGGTCGCGTGCCCGCGGGCCAGGCCCTGACCCGCAGCGGTGCCCGGCCTGGCGACTTGCTGTGTGTCGGCGGCCCGCTGGGCAATGCTGCCGGCGCCTTGCCACTGGTGCTGGGCCAGCGCCGTGCCGAACCCGAGGTGGCCGATCCGCTGCTGGCCCATTATTGGTCGCCGCAGCCACAACTGGCCCTGGGCCAGGCCCTGCGCGGCAAGGCCACGGCGGCCCTGGACATCTCCGATGGACTGCTCGCCGATTGTGGGCATATCGCCGCCGCCTCCGCAGTGAGGTTGCAGGTGGAGTTGGAGAAGCTGCCCCTGTCCAGGCCCCTGGTGGACTTTCTCGGCCTTGAGGGCGCGCGCGCCGCGGCCTTGAGTGGCGGCGACGACTATGTGCTGGCCTTCACCTTGCCTGCCGCAGAGCTGGCACCGCTGCAGGCAGCTGGCTGGCCGCTGCAGGTGGTGGGGCAGGTGCTGGCCGGGCAGGGCGTGGCGCTGCTGGATGCCGGCGGGCAGGACATCACCCCGGGCATCCGGGGCTACCAACACTTTCCGGAGACACCGTGACAGATCATCCCAAGCAGGTCCCGGCGGAATTCGTACCGCCGTCGGTCTGGCGCAATCCCTGGCACTTCCTCGCCTTCGGTTTCGGTTCGGGCACCATGCCCAAGGCCCCGGGCACCTGGGGTTCGCTGGTTGCGCTACCCTTTATCCCGTTGTGGCAGATGCTGCCGGACTGGGGCTACTGGCTGATGCTCGGTGTCACCATGCTGTTCGGCTTCTGGCTCTGCGGCAAGGTGGCCGACGACCTGCGTGTGCATGACCACGAGGGCATCGTCTGGGACGAAATGGTCGGCATGTGGATCACCCTGTGGCTGGTGCCCGAAGGCTGGCAATGGCTGCTGGCGGGGTTCCTGATGTTCCGCTTCTTCGACATCCTCAAGCCCTGGCCGATTCGCTGGGTCGACCGGCATGTCCACGGCGGCGTCGGCATCATGCTCGATGATATCCTGGCCGGCGTGTTCGCCTGGCTGGCGATGCAGGGGTTGGTGTGGTGCTTGGGCTGAGGGGCAAGGCATGGGTGTCTGTCGCGCGCTGCTGGTCGTACTGGTTGTCTGTAGCTGTGATGCCTGGGCCGGCGAGCCTTCCGTAGCGCCGGGGTTCATCCGGATCGCCAGCGAAGAGTGGAGCCAGTACAGCGAGGCCGATGGCCAGGGACTGTCCTGGGACATCCTGCGGGAGGTGTTCGAGCCCCAGGGAGTGGCAGTGGAACGCCACAGCATGCCCTATACCCGTTCGGTCGGGCTGGTGCAGCGTGGCGAGGTGGATGCCCAGGCCGGCGCCTATCGCAACGAGTCCCCGGGTGTGCTCTATCCGCGCTGGAACTACGACAACGACCACGTCTATGCCCTGGGCCTGGCCAGCAGTCCCGAGCTGACCCTGGCGAGCCTGGGCAACTACCGGCTGGTCTGGGTGCGCGGCTACAAGTACGAGGATTACCTGCCCAACGTCCGTCGCTACAACGAGATCCGCCGCCGGGTCGGCATCCTGCCGATGCTGCTCTACGGCCGTGCCGACTACTACATCGACGGCCAGACCGAGGTCGAGTATGTGCTCGGGCAGGCCGAGGATCCGAGCCGCTTCAGGTGCTCGCACCTGGCGGAACTGCCGTTGTACCTGGGGTTCGCCGACACGCCCCGGGGCCGCGCCCTGCTGGCCCTGTACGACCAGCGCATGGAGCAGTTGGTGAAGAGTGGCGGCTTGCGGCCCATCTTCCAGCACTGGAAGCAGCCTTATCCCTTTGATGGAAGCGCGCGGCCGGCGGTCCGTTGATCAAACTTATCGATCTTTATCCACGATAATTCAGCCTAAGCGCCCAGTGGAGGCTGCTGTTACAATGCCGCCTCTGCGAATCTCCAGTCCCCATACAGATCAGGAGCACGACAGTGCCCGTTGTTTTTGTTGCCGCTTCCAAGCTGCCCACCCCCTTTGCGCAATTCACCATGCACGGTTTCCTCGACGAAGCCACCGGTCGCGAGCACGTGGTGCTCAGCCTGGGCGATATCGCCGACGGCGCGCCGGTGCTCGGTCGCCTGCACTCCGAATGCCTGACCGGCGATGCCCTGTTCAGCCAGCGTTGCGACTGCGGCTCGCAGCTCGAAGCCGCCTTGCGGGCGATTGCCCGTGAAGGTCGCGGGGTACTGCTGTACCTGCGCCAGGAAGGTCGCGGCATCGGCCTGCTGAACAAGATCCGCGCCTATGAGCTGCAGGACGGCGGTGCCGATACCGTGGAGGCCAACGAGCGCCTGGGGTTCGCCGCCGACCAGCGCGACTACGCCATGTGCCTGCCGATGCTCGAGCATCTGGGCGTCAAGGCCCTGCGCCTGATGACCAACAACCCGCGCAAGGTCAAGGCCCTGACCGAGATGGGCATCCAGGTCGCCGAGCGCGTGCCGCTGCACACCGGCCACAACCCGCACAACAAGCTGTACCTGGCGACCAAGGCCAGCAAGCTGGACCATATGATGGGCAACGAGCACCAGGGCGAGGTCGACCGCGCGTGACCCGGGGCCAAGTGAGACGTCGCCTGGCCGTCAGCTGGTGGCAATACCTGGCGTTGGCGCTGCTGCCGCTGTTCGTGCTCAACGCTGTATTTGGCCAGGGCGAGCCGATCCTGCCGGTGCTGGCGATGCCGTTCTTCATCGCCGGGGTGGCGTCGATGTTCGTCAGCCTGCGCTTTTTCGGCACCTACAAGCACGGTTTGATCGCCACCCAGAAAGCCCTCGATACCCCGGAAGAACCAGCGGCCTGGATCGACCTGGCGGCGCGGCGGCGCACCGCCTTGCTGGTGGCGGCATTGCCGGCCTGGATCGGTGCCCTGGCGGTATTCGTCGGCCTTGAGGCCGTGCCGCTGATGCTCCTGGCCTTGTCCACGGCGGTGCTGTTCTACCTCTACCGCATCCCGCGCCAGCTCGGTTGATGCAGCGTTGGCTGGTCGTCTTGCTGCTGGTTCTGTGCGGCCAGGCGCTGGCCGTCGAGCGGGTCGTCAGCCTGGCGCCATCGCTCTCGGAAATCGTCGTCGAACTGGGCGCCGCCGATCTGCTGGTGGGCGTGCTGGATGCCGGCGAGCGCCCGGCGCCACTCAAGGACCTGCCTTCGGTGGGGCGCTACGGCCAGCTGGACATCGAACGCTTGCTGAGCCTGCGGCCGGACTTGCTGCTGCTCTGGCCGGGCAGTGTCGGCCCGGCCCAGAAGGAGCAATTGGCGCGCTTGGGCATTCCCACCCTGGTTGCCGAACCCCATGACCTTGCGCAACTGACCGCCCAGGTCGCCGAGATCGGCCAGCGCCTGGGGCGAGCGCAAGCCGGACAGGCATTGGCGGCCCAGCTGGACCAGCAACTTGCGCAACTGCGCCAGCGCTATCGCCGCGAGTCACCGCTACCGGTGTTCTACCAGGTCTGGGATCGTCCGCTGTACACGGTGGGTGGTGGCCAGATCATTAGCGACGCCCTGGCGGTCTGCGGGGCGCGCAATGTGTTTGCCGATCAACTGCTGCCGGCGCCCCAGGTCAGCATCGAATCGGTGCTGCAGCGCAACCCGCAGGCGATCCTCGCCACGGCCCAGGGGCAATTGGATGCCTGGAAGGCCTGGCCGCAGATGGCCGCGGTCGAGCAGGGGCGCTTGTTGCTGGTGACGGACAAGGGCCTGGAGCGGCCCAGCGGGCAGATGGTCGGCGCAGTGGCCAAGCTGTGCGGCTTGATTGCGCCCGAGCGCTGAGCAAGCTTTACAGCTCAGGGGTCCAGGTCACGCCGAGCATCCAGGTGCGGCCTTCTTCGCGGTAGCCATAGTTGCTGCCCTGATGGCTGTAGAGCGCCCGTGAGTAGGACTTGTCGAAGACATTGTCGAGCTTCAGGTCCAGCTTGAGCTCCTGGTTGACTGCCCAACTGCTGCGCAGGCCGAACAAGCCATAGCCGCCAAGCCGTGCCTGCTTCTGTTCGAAGCGATTTTCACGGCTGCTGCTCACCAGTTGCCAGCTGGCGCCGAATGCCAGCCGCTCGAACTGACGGTCCAGATCCAGGTTCAGGGTGCGCTTGGCCCGGCGTGCTAGTTGTTCTCCGCTCTGGCAATTGCGTGGATCGATGATGGCGACGCCTGCGCTGGTCTGCCAGCCGAACCATTCCTGTTTCAGGGCCGTTTCCAGGCCATTGATCCGTGCCGAACCGATATTTTCTGGTCGCCGTGCACTGGTGTTGTAGATGATCGCGTCCTTGAGATCGATGCGATAAAGAGAAGCTTCCAGGCGGCTATCTGGGGTCAGTTGGCTACGCCACTGCAGTTCATAGCTCTTGGAGTGTTCTGGCTTGAGCTGTGGGTTGCTGCTGTTTGGGTAATACAGATCCGTGAAGGTCGGAGCCCGAAAGCCTTCGCTGTAGGACAACAGCAGGTCGTTGTCCGGGTTCACCGGCACGGTGAGGCTTCCGCTCCAGGTGTTCTGGCTGCCGAATTGCTGGTTACGGTCGTGGCGCAGGCCCAACTCCGTGGAGAAGTTGTCGCCACGGAAGCGGTGCTGGATGAACGCTGCACGATTCCAGCGGCTGTCCTCGCCGTAGGCCGCGCTGGTATTGAGCCGATCCTCATACCAATCGGCGCCGAGGATCAGGCTGTTGCGTTCGTCCAGACTCAGGTCGTTCTGCCAGTTCAGCGAGTCGCGATAGGTATTGAAGGTGCTGCGTTCCACGGTGAGCTTGTCGCGCTTGGCGTCACGATTCTCGGCATGGCCCAGTTCCAGGCGTGACTTCCAGCTGTCGTTGAGACGGGCGTCGATGAAGCTGCTGATGCTGCTGACCGTGAAATCGGTATAGGGCTGCTGTTGATAGGTATTGTTAGTGGCCATGTCGAAATAGCCGAAAGGGCTGTCGTACTGGCTGCGACCACGGTTATCCAGCAGGTTCAGCCCCACTTCCAGATCGTCGTCGAAGGCATGGCTCAAACTCAGGCTCAACGACTGGTTCCGATAGGCGTCATGGTCGTCGTCGCTGGGGTAGGACTCCCGGGTCGAATCGATCCCGGCGGTTTCATCCAGGCTGGCACCGAGGCTGAAGCGGGTCTGCTGGTCGCCGCCGGATAGCCCCAGGCTGCGTTGCCAGGTCTGGTTGCTGCCAAAGCCCAGGTGCATCCTGCCTTGCAGTCCCTGCTGGGTACCGCGCCGGGTGAAGATCTGGATCACCCCGCCAATGGCGTCGCTGCCGTAGATCACCGAGCGTGAGCCGCGCAGCACTTCTACGCGTTCGATCTGCTCGACATTGATGAATTGCAGGTTGCTGTCACCGCTGGAGGAGCTACCGATGCGTTGGCCATCCACCAGCACCAGGCTTTGGGCCGAGTTGGTGCCGCGAATGAAAATGTTCGGCAGGGCGCCGCGTCCGCCACTCTGGGCAACCTGCACCCCGGGAACCCGTTGCAGCAGGTCGGTCAGGCTGGTGGGTTGCAGGCGATCGATATCTTCCCGGGTGAACACCGTGTTCGCCGCGCTGCTGTCGTTGCGCGCCTGTACCTGGCGGTTGGCGCTGATCAGGGTGTCCGGCAGCTTCAGGGCCTGATCGCGCTCGGTGGTAGCGGCCAGCAGTTCGCCGCCGGGCAGCAGGAACAGGGGCAGGGCGAGGCCGGAGAGTTTCATGGCTGCTCCTTAGGTGCGGCGCGGGTTCGGTCGCAGGATGTGCTGGGCTGCGGATGGGGAGAAGCTGGCGCCCGCGTGGCGGGCGCTCAGCAAGGGGCCCGACAGCTTACGCCAGGCCCAGCATTTTCAGGCGCTGGCGGATCGAGGCTTCGATGCCGGCTTCGTCGAGGCCGCACTCGGCGAGCATCTGCGCCGGCTTGGCATGCTCGACGTAGGTGTCCGGCAGGCCCAGGTGCAGGACCTGCTTGAGCAAGCCTTCCTGGGCCAGGAACTCGCTGACCGCACTGCCGGCGCCGCCCATGACGGCGTTTTCCTCGATGGTCACCAGCAGCTCGTGGCTACCGGCGATCTCGCGCACCAGGGCTTCGTCCAACGGCTTGACGAAGCGCATGTCGACCACCGTGGCGTCGAGCCTCTCGGCCACTTTCAACGCTTCGGCCATTTGCACGCCGAATACCAGCAGCGCTACTTGCTTGCCCTGGCGACGGACCAGGCCCTTGCCGATCTCGATCGGTTCCAGGTCCTTGTCGATCGGCGCATTGGGGCCGGTGCCGCGTGGGTAGCGCACCGCTGCCGGACCGTTGTACAGGTGGCCGGTGCTGAGCATCTTGCGCAGTTCGTTCTCGTCGCTCGGGGTCATCACCACCATGCCGGGAATGCAGCGCAGGTAGGACAAATCGAAGCTGCCGGCGTGGGTCGGGCCGTCTTCGCCCACCAGGCCGGCGCGGTCGATGGCGAACAGGACGTCGAGGTTCTGCACCGCGACGTCATGCACCAGCTGGTCGTAGCCGCGCTGCAGGAAGGTCGAGTAGATCGCCACCACCGGCTTGGCGCCTTCGCAGGCCATGCCGGCCGCCAGGGTCACCGCGTGCTGCTCGGCGATCGCCACGTCGAAGTAGCGCAGCGGGAAGCGTTCGCTGAAGGTCACCAGGTCCGAGCCTTCCTTCATGGCCGGAGTGATGCCCACCAGGCGCGAATCGGCGGCTGCCATGTCGCACAGCCATTCGCCGAACACGCCGGAATACTTCGGTCCGCCGGCTTTCTTCGGCGCACTGGCCGGAGCGTCCAGGGGCTCGAGCTTGGTGATGGCGTGGTAGCCGATGGGGTCGACTTCTGCCGGGGCGAAGCCCTTGCCCTTCTTGGTCACCACGTGCAGGAACTGCGGGCCCTTGAGGTCGCGCATGTTGCGCAGGGTGGCGATCAGGGTCGGCAGGTCGTGGCCGTCGATCGGGCCGATGTAGTTCCAGCCCAGCTCTTCGAACAAGGTGCCGGGGACCAGCATGCCCTTGGCGTACTCTTCGGTGCGGCGGGCGATTTCCCAGGCGCCGGGCAGGCGCGACAGCACTTTCTTGCTGCCTTCGCGCATGCTGGCGTAGGTACGGCTGGAGAGGATCTTGGCCAGGTAGTTGGACAGGCCGCCGACATTGCGCGAGATCGACATGTCGTTGTCGTTGAGGATCACCAGCATGTTGGCGTCCACTTCCGGCGCGTGGTTCAGGGCCTCGAAGGCCATGCCCGCGGTCAGGGCGCCGTCGCCGATCACCGCGATGGCCTTGCGCTCGCTGTTCTGCAGGCGGGCGGCGATGGCCATGCCCAGGGCGGCGCTGATGGAGGTGCTGGAGTGACCGACGCCGAAGGTGTCGTATTCGCTCTCCGAGCGCCGGGGGAAGGCCGCGAGGCCGTCTTTCTGGCGCAAGGTGCCCATCTGTTCGCGGCGACCGGTGAGGATCTTGTGCGGATACGCCTGGTGGCCCACGTCCCAAACCAGCCGGTCGTCCGGGGTATCGAAGACGTAGTGCAGGGCGATGGTCAGCTCGATGACGCCGAGGCCGGCACCGAAATGCCCACCGGTCTGGCCGACCGAATAGAGCAGTTCCAGGCGCAATTCATCGGCCAGGGTTTCCAGCTCGGCTTCGCCTAACCGGCGCAGGCCGTCCGGCGTCTGGGCACGATCGAGCAGCGGTGTGCTCGGGCGTTTGCGGGGAATCTCATGAAACGTCGTGGGCATCAGGCGAATCGTTATAGGTGTAGAAAGAGGCGGCAGTTTACCTTATGCATCGCAAGCTGCCCACGCAGAGCACCGAACTTGGCCGATATGCGGTCCTGTGGATCGCCGTCGGTCAGTTGCGGCGCGCAACGATATACCGGGCCAGTTCGCGCAAGGGTTCGGCTGCTGCGTCAAACGGCCGCAGCGCATGCAGCGCCTGGTCGCGCAGTTCCAGGGCATAGGCCTTGGCGGCTTCCAGGCCCAGCAATGCCGGGTAGGTCGGCTTGTCCCGGGCAATGTCGGCGCCCTGGCGCTTGCCCAGGGTCGCGGTATCGCTCTCGACGTCGAGAATGTCGTCCTGGACCTGGAATGCCAGGCCAATGGCCTGGGCATAGGCTTGCAAGGCCTTGAGTTCGTCTTTCTCGGCAAGACCGCTGGCCAGGGCGCCGAGGATGACGCTGGCCTCGATCAGGGCGCCGGTCTTGTGCCGGTGCATGTATTCCAGGGCCTTCTGGTCGAGCTTGAGCCCCACCGAGCCCAGGTCGATGGCCTGGCCGCCGACCATGCCCGCCGGGCCTGCGGCCTGGGCCAGGGTCGTGACCATGCGCAGGCGGATCTCGGCGTTGGCGTCGCTCAGGCGCGGGTCCAGCAGGGCACTGAAGGCCAGGCTCTGCAGGCCGTCGCCGGCGAGGATCGCGCAGGCTTCATCGAACGCCTTGTGGGTAGTGGGCTGGCCGCGACGCAGATCGTCATCGTCCATGGCTGGCAGGTCGTCATGCACCAGGGAGTAGGCGTGGATCAGCTCCACCGCGCAGGCCGCGCCGTTGGCTTGTTCCGGCTTGCCCCCCAGGGCCTCGCAGGCGGCGTAGGCCAGTAGTGGGCGGACGCGCTTGCCGCCATTCATCACGCTATAGCGCATGGCCTCATAGAGGCGGGCCAGCTCGGGACTGGGGGCGTTGAACAGCGACTGTAGCGCCGCGTCGACGCGGGCCTGGCTGCTGGCCTGGTAGGTGGCGATCATTCTGGCTGTTCCGCATCGAAGGGCTGTTCCGCCAGCTCGCCATCGCGCTCCAGCAGTACCTGTACCTTCTGTTCGGCCTGGGCCAGGGCCGCCTGGCAATCACGGGTCAGGCCGATACCCTGTTCGAAGGCGGTCAACGAGTCTTCCAGCGACAGCTCGCCGTTCTCCAGACGCTCGACCAGGGTTTGCAGGTCGGCGAGGGATTGTTCGAAATCTAAGGCAGCTTTTTTGCGGGCCATGGCGGCTATCCCGGGTGACGTTAAACCGGCGCGACACTAGCAGACAGCGGGTTTTCGGGCAAATGAGAAGCGCCCGCTGAAGCTCTGGATCGCCAGTGCGCGTGCCATCAAAATTCGCCGGGGATCATCTGCGTTAAACCTTGCTGGCGGTGGCGCAACGGCAGCATAGACAGCAATGAGCGGGAGTGGCGCAGGACCTGCGGAATTGCTCCTGGCCTGCGGTTGGTGATGTCACTGTAATGGCACGAACGGCGCGGCCTCCAGGCCGATGCCTACTCCCTCGCAAAATCCCTTTTCCCCAATTGTGCAACACACGGCAAATCGATAATCTGCGCCCTTTCAACGCCCTATTATCGTCGGGCGACCTTCCGAATATTTCGCAGCCGCGCCGAGGATCTGGCGCCAGGGTTTTCCCATGCATGGCAGGACGCAATACATGCGCGCTCTATCCTTCCTCTTGTTGACCCTGCTGGTGTCCCCTGGTGCACGGGCCGAACCTTCGGCCCAATTGCAGGAGCCCCTGGGCGGCTGGCGCTACTCCGGCTTGCTCGACCGCACCGAACAGGACCGCGTGGCCTACCCGACACCGCCCATCGATCGTGGCATCCAGCGCAACCGCACCATGATCGAAGGCCAGCTCAAGGCCATTGGTCATATGCGCCAGCCCCACAGCCTGTCGGTCAACGGTAATCCGCTCAATCTCTACACCGACGAACAGGGGCGCTTCGGTCGTCCCTATGCCTTCGGTGCCGGCTCCAACAGCGTCGAAGTGCGCAGCTCCGAGGGCAAGTCACTCAAGCGCGTGCAGTTCTACGAGTCCAACCCGAACAAGACCCCGCCACGTATCCGCGTGGTGCTCGGCTGGGACGATCCCAAGGCCGAGCTGGACATGCATATCATCACGCCCGACGGCCAGCATGCGTTCTTCGGCCATCCGGGCCTGACCAATGGCGGCGGCCTGGACCCGGACGGGGTCGACGGCCCGGGGCCGGAGATGTTCACCATGACCGCTCCGCTGCGCGGTACCTACCTGATCTATGTCAACTACTGGGGCAACTTCGGCAGTGGCGGCTACAACTTCGATGAACGCAGCAACCAGAACGAAGTGATCACCTCGCAGATCAACCTGATCCTTAACGAAAACACCGTCGATGAGAAACGCGAGACCTTCATCGTGCCCATGCGGGCCATCGGCGACCTGTTGCTGGTCAAGTCTTTCAACTATTGAACATCCCGCACCACGGATGAATTGGGCTTTGTGAATCATGAGCGAAAACACAGCATCCCCGGCGGCCGGCGTCCCCGGTAGCGAACAACCCGGCAGCCAGCGGCGCTGGCCGGCCCTGGTCATGGGCCTGTGCCTGGCGGCGGCCGTCGCCACCGGCGTGGGCTGCAAGCCCAAGACCTCGGTGGCCGAGCTGCCCGGCGACAAGCTGGGCCTGAGCCGCCCCGATGGCTTGCTGGAGACCCACTCCCTGGCGCAGTTGCCCAAGGACCTGCTGGCGGTGCCGTTCCTGCGTGAAACCCTGACCGAGGACTTCGTCTTCTATTACCAGACCCATGCCGACCGCCTGGGCCTGATCGGCAGCCTGCGGCGGATCATCTACGAGCATGACCTGAAGCTGCAGGACAACCTGATCGAGCAACTGCTCGACCAGCCGGCGGACATCGCCCTGTGGCGCGGCGTCGATGGCCGGCTCAAGGACTTCCTGCTGGTGATGGACCGTGGCGGCCTGGCCAAGCTGCTCGAGCCCCTGGCCAAGGCTGCCCTGGATGACAGCCAGTTGAGCAAGCTGGCCGAGCTCAAGGTCGGCGGCGATGCGGTAACCCTGTACCAGCTGAATTTCAACGCCAACAAGTCCCTGGCCTTCGCCTCCTTCGGCGACAAGCTGGTGGTGCTGTCCAATCCGACCCAGCTGTATGACCTGGCCTCTGGCGTCAGCGACGTGCACGGTGCGGTCTCCACCAAGGCCCTGGAAGCGCTGCTCAACGGCGACAAGCTGTTCCCCGAGGCCTTTGGCCTGGAGGCGCGCAAACCCGAGGTGCAGCAGCGCCTGGCGGTCAACTCCAGCGTCCTGGCCATGGGTTACCAGCGCTTCATCCCCAACTTCGCCGGCCTGCGCTTCGACATGGACGACAAGGGCTGGCACAGCTACCTGGCCATGGAAGAACAAGAGGACCAGCCGAACTTCGACTTCAAGCCGATCTGGCAGGCCATGCCCATGGGCGCCAGCGCCTGCGTGGCGCTGCCCCTGGCGGCGCAGCAGCAGAAGCCGCTGCTGGTCAAGCTCGGCGCCGAGGAGTCGGTGGCCCAGGCCCTGACCGAACACATGTCCGGCAGCGCCGGGCTCTGCTGGTACGCCGACTCGCGGCTGTACACGCCGCTGCTGGTAGCCAGCCTCAAGGACAAGGACAGCGCCAAGCTCGACGCCGACCTGGGCAAGTTGTTCGGCTCCATGGTGGGCTCCCGCGAGAGCAAGGTGGCGCAGCGGATCTTCCCGGTGGTCGAGCAGCAGGACGGCAACGTGCACCAGTGGCAGCGCCAGGTCAGTTCGAACTTCGGCCCGTACCCGGCCAAGCAGGCCAAGGACCCGCAGGCCATCACCGGCCGCGCCTTCATGCAGGTCAGCCTGGCCCGCCATGGTTCGACCCTGGTGTTCTCCCTGGATGACAAGCTGGTGGGCAAGGCCCTGGGCACCCTGGACAAGCGCTTCCCGCCCCTGGCCGACGTGGCGCCGAAGAACGCCATGATGCCGATCTACCTGGGACCGCAGTCCCTGGCCCAGCTGATCCAGCAGGAAACCTTCGACAGCCTGCCTCAGGACATGGAGCCGGTGTTCAACAACGCCGCGCAGACCTACCTGGTGCCCAAGCTGCGTACCCTCGGTGGTTATGGCAAGTACGCCCTGACCCTGCCTGAGGGCAGCGAACCCAACGGCCATTGGCAGTGGCTGCCGCTGCAATGGCAAGCGCTGTGAGAGCCTTGCGCCACGGCTTGAGCAGCCTTGGCCTGCTGGCCCTGTTGCTCAGCAGCGCAGTGGGCGCGACCACGGTCGCGCCGTTGGACGTGCAGCAGTCCCAGGTGTTTCGCGCCTGGTTCGTGCGCATCGCCCAGGAGCAGCTGAGCCAGGGCCCGAGCCCGCGCTGGTACCAGCAGGACTGCGCGGGGCTGGTGCGTTTCGCCGCCAATGAAGCGCTCAAGACCCATGACAGCAAATGGCTGCGGGCCAATGGTTTGTCCAATCGCTACCTGCCCCCGGAGCTGCAACTGAGCGAAGGCCAGCGCGCCCTGGCCCAGCAGTGGCAGCAGGGCGGCGGCAAGGTCGGCCCCTACGTCAATGCGATCAAGCTGATCCAGTTCAACAGCCATCTGGTGAGCCGCGACCTGGGCCAGGCGCGCCCCGGCGACCTGTTGTTCTTCGACCAGGGCGACGACCAGCACTTGATGATCTGGATGGGCCGCAACATCGCCTATCACACCGGCACCACCACCCCCACCGATAACGGCATGCGCTCGGCCAGCGTGCAGCAACTGATGACATGGAAGGACACCCGATGGATACCCGACCCCGCCAACCCCAACTTCATCGGCATCTTTCGCCTGAACTTCCTCTCCCAATGAGCGAATCCCGTGCAAGCTGCGTGAAGACTGCTGCGTTCGCCAATACTGCGTTGAAAACAGGCTCGGAATGCTCATTTACAGCCAGTAGACTGCGCTTGCTCGCCTGTTTTCGCCTTGTCTTGCCTTCACTCGCGACGTCTTCACGCGGCTTGCCTATGTCCCGTTTTCTGTTCCGCTTGACCCTGGCCTTGACCCTGGTGGCTCCCGTGTCCCTGGTCAACGCCGAAGACTCCGTACCCGCCAGCGATTACGCGGCGGTCGCCGGGGAGAGTTTCTTCCTGCTGTCCGACAGCAGTTTTGCCAGCGACGAGCAGGCCATGGTGCGCCTCGAGGCACCGGGGCGTGATTACCGGCGCTTTCGCATGGAACCCTATGGCGGCGCGGATATTCGGGTCTACCGGATCAATCAGCCGCTGGACTTCCTCAAGCGCCAGAAAAACCTGCACCGAGTGGTCAGCGATGGCCAGTTCAAGGGCGAGGGGCTGTCCAACACCCTGGCCTACCTGTGGGACAACTGGTATCGCAAGTCGCGCCGGGTGATGCAGCGCGCCTTCTCCTATGAGTCGCGCAAGCAGGTAACCGAAGAGGTTCCGGAGCTGAAGGTCGGCAACTCGTTGCTGGCGCCGACGCCCTACGATGCCCAGCCGCAGTTCGGCCTGGTCCCGGGCTTGCCGCTGGTGACCCAGTTCCGCTACCCGCTGTGGCAGGCCAAGCCGATCCAGCCGCCAGCCGGGGTCAACCTGGCCGGGTCCTCCAGTGACTTCATCAACGTTGCACCGGGCAACGTCTACATTCCCCTGGGGCAGTTGAAGCCAGGCCTTTACCTGGTAGAAGCCCTGGTGGGCAAGTACCGCGCCACCACCATGGTGTTCGTCTCCAATACCGTGGCGGTGAGCAAGGTCGCCGGTGACGAGCTGCTGGTCTGGGCGGCGGGCAAGCACGAAGGCAACTCGGTACCCAAGGTCAACGTGCTGTGGACCGACGGCCTGGGCGTGATGAACAGCGGTGCCACCGATGAGCAGGGCCTGGTGCGCTTGAAACACGTCAGCCCCGAGCGCTCCTATGTGATCGGCGAAGACCAGGAAGGCGGGGTGTTCGTCTCCGAGAACTTCTACTACGACAGCGAAATCTACGACACCAAGCTCTATGCCTTCACCGATCGGCCGCTGTACCGCCCGGGCGACTGGGTCTCGCTGAAGGTCGTCGGGCGTGAGTTCAAGAATGCCCGGGACTCGGTGCTGCCCGGTGCCGGTACGGTGAATGTCAGCGTATTGGATGCCGCGGGCACCGCCCTGCAGAACCTGACCCTGAACCTGGATTCCAAGTCCGGCACCCAGGGGCGTTTCCAGCTCCCGGAGAATGCGGTGGCGGGCGGTTATGAGTTGCGCCTGCGCTACAAGGACCAGGTCTACAGCAGCGCCTTTCGCGTAGCCGAGTACATCAAGCCGCACTTCGAGATCGCCCTGAGCCTGGCCAAGCCGGACTTCAAGACCGGCGAGGCAGTGAAGGGCAACCTGGTACTGCTCTATCCCGATGGCAAGCCGGTGGCCAACGCGCGCCTGCAACTGAGCCTGCGGTCCCAGCAGCTGTCTATGGTGGACAACGAGTTGCAGTACATGGGCCAGTTCCCGGTGGAACTGACCAGCACCGAGCTGACCACCGATTCCAAGGGCAGTGCCAGCCTCGACCTGCCGGCGGCGGACAAGCCCAGCCGCTACATGCTCACCGTGTTCGCCAGTGACGGCGCGGCCTATCGGGTCAAGACCACCAAGGAAATCCTCATCGAGCGTGGCGCCGCGAGCTTCAGCCTCAGCGCCCCGCAACGCTTCAGCGCGGTGGGCGACAAGGTGCAGTTCAGCTACGCCAACCAGAACACCAGCGAGCAGAGCAAGAGCGTCTTGCCCAGCCGCTACAACTGGGTGCGCATGGAAGACCAGAGCACTGGCGAAGGCAAGCTGGCCGCCGGCGACAGCGGTTTCGCCCTGGCCTTCGAGCGTCCCGGTACCTACAACCTGACCCTGCGCGACGAGCATGACCGGGTCGTGGGCGGTACCAGCCATTCGGTCACCGGCGAAGGGGTCAAGGCCGTGCCGGGTACCGTGGAGATCGTCCTCGACAAGCCCGAGTACAAGGCTGGCGACGAAGCCCTGGCGCTGATCACCTTCCCCGAGCCGATCAACGATGCGCTGCTGTCGCTGGAGCGTGACAAGGTCGAGGCCACCGCCTTGCTGTCCCAGGGGGGCGATTGGCTGAAAGTGGAAAAACTCAGCCCGACCCAGTACCGCGCCCGGGTGCAGGTCAAGGACAGCTTCGCGCCGAACCTGACCTTCTCCGTGCTCTACACCAAGGGTGGCGAATACAGCTTCCAGAACGCCGGGATCAAGGTGCTGACGCCGCAGATCGATGTGGCCATCCAGACCGACAAGGAAAAATACCAGCCGGGTGACACCGTCACCGTGGACCTGTCCACCCAGTTCGCCGGCAAGCCGGTACCGGCCCACCTGACGGTCAGCGTGGTGGACGAGATGGTCTATGCCCTGCAGCCGGAAGTGGCGCCGAGCATCGACCAGTTCTTCTACCACCCGCGGCGCAACAACGTGCGCACCAGCGCCAGCCTGTCGTTCATCAGCTACGACGTAGCCCTGCCGGGCAGCCCGACGGCGCCAGGCAAGGCCAACCGCAGCGAGCGTGGGGTCAAGGTGCTGGAGCGTCCGCGTCGTGAAGACGTCGACACCGCTGCCTGGCAGCCGGAGTTGGTCACCGACGGCAGCGGCAAGGCGCGCTTCACCTTTCGCATGCCCGACTCGCTGACCCGCTGGCGCATCACCGCCCGGGCCATCGCCGAGGATGGCCAGGTTGGCCAGAAGAAGCAGTTCGTGCGGTCCGAGAAGGCCCTGTACCTGAAGTGGAGCGGCCCGACCCGCTTCCGCAGCGGCGACAAGCCGGACCTTGGGGTCTTTGCGTTCAACCAGTCCGAGCAGCCGGTCAAGGCAGAACTGGTGGTGCATTACGCCGGTGAGTCCCAGCGCTTGCCGTTGACCCTCAACAGCGGCATCAACTATGTGGCCCTGCCGGCCATCGCTCCGGGCAATGGCGAGTGGAGCGCCGAGCTGGTGCAGGGCGGCAAGACCATGGACACCCTGGCCGTGCGCCTGGCCAGCAACGGAGCTGGCTGGCAGACCGTGCAGACCCAGAGCCTGGACGTGGTCACCAACAGCACGCCACTGGGCTTGCCGGCCGATGCCGGGGAGATTCGCCTGCGCCTGGATGACAGCCCGCAAGCGCTGTTCCGCGCCGCACTGGATGACCTGCTGGAATACCCCTACGGTGGTGTCGAGCAGACCGCCAGCCAGCTGTTGCCGCTGAGCGTCGCCTATCCGGCCCTGGCCAGCAATCCGCAGGTGCGTGATCGCTTGCGCCTGATGATGCAGAACAGTCGCTTGCGCCTGGTGCACATGGCCGGGCCGGAAGCGGCATTCACCTGGTGGGGCGAGGACGCCGATCCGGATGCCTTCCTCACCGCCTACGCCTATTACGCCGACTGGAACGCCAGCAAGGTGATGGACCTGAACCTGCCGCCGGAGCATTGGCAGCGAGTGCTTGAGGTCTATGCCAAGCAGGCTGGCAATACGCCGTTGCTGCAACGTGCGCTGATCCTGTCCTTCGCCCGCGAGATGAAGCTGCCGATCAATACCCTGGTCAGCGGCCTGATGGACGATCTGGCCAAGGCCGGCTCGGGACCGCAAGCCAGCATGCAGGACGACAGCGGCGACAGCCTGGTGATGGACAGCCCGGATTCGGCCCTGGGCCTGGCCAGTGCCCGGGTGCTGGCTGCGGCCCTGGCGCGGGACGCCAAGGTCACGCCACCGCCGGCGTTCGTCGCCCAGCTGGAAGCGGCGCAACAGCAGATGGAAATCAGCTCGCAGCCTTTCGCCCAGGCCTTGAGCCTGTCGCTCAAGCCGTTCGACCAGGGCGCGACGCGCGCCTTGCTGCAACGGCTGCTGCCGTCGCAGTCGACCCTGGAGCGGGCCCTGGCCCTGACCTGGCTGCAACGTAGCGTGGCCCAGTCGGCGCCGGCTACGAACCTCAACCCGGGGCAAGGCTGGCAACAGCGCCAGGGCGCCAGCGGCGAAAGCTACTGGCAATGGCAAGGCCCGCAGGTTCCTGCGGTGCTGACCCTGGACTCGGTGCCGGAGCGCCCGCTACGGGCCTCGGTGAGCTACCTGAGCAAGCAGGAAGCCGGCACGCCGGCACCGGTGAATATCACTCGCCGCCTGCTGCGCCTGGTACCGGGGGACGAAGCCTTCACCTTCAAGCTGGAGCCGGTGGGCAACAAGCCGATCGCCAGCGACGGCCTGTACCTGGATGAAGTGGTCATCGCCAACGAAGGCAAGCGCCCGCTGCTGTACGGCATGCTGGATGTGCCGTTGCCGCCGGGCGCCGATGTCGAGCGCACCACCTGGGGTATCAAGCTGGCCGGTCCTGCGGGCAGTGAAGCCGCGTCGCTGGAGAAGGCCCGTGCCGAACCGGGGCAGATGAGCTACCGCGTGCCGCTGGATGCGCTGAACGACAGCAGCGAAGTGCGCCTGCGCCATCTGGTCCGCTTGTCCCAGAAGGGCCAGTTCAACTTGCCGCCGGCACGTTTCTACCAGGTCTATGCACCTGAGCATCAGGCCCAGGAGCGTACTCCGGCCTTGGGCCAGGTTTCGGTCAAGTAACATGCTGCGACGTTGGACCTGGCTGTGTTTGTGTTTGCTTCCTGGGCTGGCGACGGCCCAGGACGAACCTCTGCGCCTGGCCTGGAAAACCGCACCGGACAGCGAGCTGGTGAGCCTCTCCAGGACCCAGGTGCTGGCCCGCGAGCCGTTGCCCGAGAGCTTGCAAGCGCCCCTGGGCAGCGTCTGGAAACTCTTCGTCTACGCCTGGCTGGTGGACACCGGCGCCCAGGAACCGGCCTATGCCTGCCAGGGCAAGTCCAAGGAAGAGGTGTACTGCTGCACGGTCGGTAACAGCATCGCCCGCGACCAGGCCCTGGTGCGTTCCTGCGGCCTGTACTTCGAGCCCGCGCGCCTCAAGGTGTCGGCCAGTGACTGGCGCAGTTACTGGCAGGCGCGCCAGGCCCCGGGCTGGCTGCAGGATCTGCAGCAGTTGCAGCCACAGACTCGGGTTCCGGTGGCTGAACTGCTGCAAGTCCTGGCCAGCTTGCCGGCCCGGGATACCGCGCGCCGGGTATTGCTGGACGTGGTTCTCAACGCCGGTGATGGCACGGTGGTGGGGGCGCTCGGTGGGCGGCTGCGGGTCAAGACCTGGAGTTGGCTGGCCGAGCGCGACCCGCAATCGCGCGAGGGCGGTTTCGCCGGTTGGCTGACGGACGGCACGCCGTTGTGGGTCGGTGGCCGCGGCACTAGCCAGCGGGTCCTCAAGGAGCATGCCCAGGCCCTGGATCAGTTGTTGCCGGTCAACATGCCGCTGGACAAGGGCCGCTGCGTCGAGGTCAGCTTGTTTTCCCGCTATCCGCTCAAGGGCGTCAGCCAGAATGGCCAACCTGCCAGGCCCGGTGCCCTGCAAGGGGATTACCAGGTGGCGTTCGCCAATGGCAACCAGTTGGATATCCACAGCGCTGGCGAGTTGTTCCTGCAGCAGGAAGGGGCCGCGCAACGTTTGGTGGCGCGCCTGGATCGCGAAGAGTACGTGGCCCGGGTGCTGCAACGCGAAGCCAGCAGCGAGCCACGGGAGGCGGCCAAGGCCCTGGCCGTGGCGATCCGTACCTACCTGTTGCAGAACGCCGCTCGCAGCGGCGAGTGCCTGAGCATCGACGACAGCAGCAGCCGCCAGCGAGTCGCGCCGCGTCCGGCCACTGCCGAGGCCCGGGCCATTGCCGCCTGGACTGGCGACCTGGTGCTGGCTGGAACCCAGGTCACCTATCACTCCGATCTGCAGGCGCCAGACAAGTTGTCCTGGCAACAGGCGGTGGAGCAGGCCGGTTCAGGCCAGCGCTACGACGCTATCCTGCTGCACGCCTATCCGCGCGCCAGCCTCAGTCGTTGGGACAATCCGGTGGCCTCCTGCGAACCCCTGCCGGCGGCCCAGGACTGGCTGCTGAAACAACGGCGGCGCTGGCGCCAGCCGCTGGAGCAGGAGGTCGGTTACAACGAAGTCAGTCAATTGGCGGTGTGCCGCCTGGGCTTCGGCCGGCCTTACGTCGATCGCGAGCGACAACGCATCTACGTACGTGGCGTGCTGTCCCTGCAGGACCGCCTCGACCTGACCCACGAATACCTGCACCTGGCCTTCGAAGCCCATCCCAATGGCCAGGATGAAAACTACATCGAAGGGCTCGCCCGTCATCTCTTACTGGAATAGGTCATGAAATTTCCTGCTTCCCCGGTGCTCCTGTTCCTTTGTGGAATGTTCAGCCTGCCTGTGGCCCTGGCCGACAGCGGCATCCAGCTCGACACTCCCAAAGGCGGTTGGCGTACCCGCGCCGACGACGGCGAACAGTATCGCCAGAGCGTCAACTACCCGGCTTCTTCGGTTAACACTCCACAAGGCCAGGCCGATACCGCGCGCATCCGTGGGCAGATCAAGGGGGCGCCCAAGTCTTCGCAGCCGGGCAAGCTGATCGTCAATGGCGTCAGCATGCCGCTCAAGGTGGACGAAGACGGCGGCTTCGACCGGCCCTATTCGTTCCCCAACGGCAGCAACAGCGTCGAGGTGCGCAGCCCCGACGGCCAGCAGCGCAAGCGTGTGCAGTTCCTCAACACCGGCGCTGGCGTCACGCCGCCCAAGCTGCGGGTGCTGTTGTCCTGGGACAGCGACAACACCGACCTGGACCTGCACCTGGTGACTCCGGATGGCGCCCATATCTGGTACGGCGACCGAGTGGCTCCCAATGGCGCGGCCCTGGACGTCGACGTGACCACCGGCTACGGGCCGGAGATCTTCTCCATGCCGGTACCGCTCAAGGGCCAGTACCTGGTGTATGTGAACTACTACGGTGGCGGCTATCGCACTGACGACGACGGTGACGGCGGCCAGGATAACGCCGTGCAGCCCCTGACCACCGCCCAGGTCACGGTGATCACCGAGGAAGGCACGCCGGACGAGAAGTGCGAGTCGTTCATCGTGCCGATGCGCGCCCCTGGCGAACTGACCCTGGTGCGCAGCTTCAGCTATCCGTGATCGGCGCCGGTCAACGGCTCATGGGTTTATTGCCCTGAGACAATACCGGCGCCCGGCGTTTGCCTTGCAATGAATCACCATTCGTCGGCAAGGAAACGCAAGCATGGGTGCTATTCAATCGTGGTTGAAGTGGTGTGTGGTAGCTGGCGGTTGGGCTTCTGGCCTGGCGTTGGCAGCGGGTGCGGACGGTCTGCAACGGGTCAAGGTGGAGCTGGTGACGCCGCCCCAGGTGCATGCTCACGAGCAGGTGGTCAGCGGACCGCCCAAGGTGATGCAGTTCCACATGCGCGTCGAAGAGAAAAAGATGGTGGTGGATGACCAGGGCACCACGCTGCAAGCCATGACTTTCAATGGCTCCATGCCCGGCCCGACCCTGGTGGTGCACGAGGGCGACTACGTCGAGCTGACCCTGAGCAACCCGGCCAGCAACAGCATGCCCCATAACATCGATTTCCACGCGGCCACTGGCGCCCTGGGTGGTGCGGCGCTGACCCAGGTGACCCCGGGCCAGGAGGTGGTATTGCGCTTCAAGGCCGATCGCAGTGGCACCTTCGTCTACCACTGCGCTCCTTCGGGCATGGTGCCGTGGCATGTGGTTTCCGGCATGAGTGGCACCCTTATGGTGCTGCCGCGCGATGGCCTGAAAGACCCGGCTGGCAAGCCCCTGCATTACGACCGGGCCTATACCATCGGCGAGTTCGACCTCTACATTCCCAAGGACAAGGACGGGCATTACAAGGATTATCCGAACCTGGCCTCCAGCTACCCGGATACCCACGCGGTGATGCGCACCCTGACTCCGAGTCACGTGGTGTTCAACGGTCGGGTGGGCGCCCTGACCGGAGCCAACGCGCTGACCGCCAAGGTCGGCGAAAGCGTGCTGTTCATTCACTCGCAAGCCAATCGCGACAGCCGCCCGCATCTGATCGGCGGCCACGGCGACTGGGTCTGGACCACCGGCAAGTTCGCCAACGCCCCGCAACGCAACCTGGAAACCTGGTTCATCCCCGGTGGCTCTGCCCTGGCGGCGCTCTACACCTTCAAGCAGCCGGGCACCTATGTGTACCTCAGCCACAACCTGATCGAGGCCATGGATCTGGGGGCTCTGGCGCAGGTCAAGGTCGAGGGGCAGTGGGATGACGACCTGATGACCCAGGTCAAGGCGCCGGGGCCGATAGCGCAGGCCAAGCAATAGTTCTGGACGGGTGCTGCGCCGCAGGTTGAAGCCATGGACCCGCGGCGCCATGGACAATGCTCAGAGGTTGAGGATGAACTTCAGATAGCCCGGATACACTTGGCGCCAGTCGTCCTGGAAGCTGTGGCCCTGATCGTGTTCGTGGCTCTGCAACTGATTGCCAGGCTCCAGGGCCTGTTGCGTGGCGACTGTGAGCTTCTGATTGCTTTCGTGCTCCTTGGCGCCATGGACGATGACGATGCGCTTGTCCCGCGCTTTGGATTCGCCAAAGGGAATCCGGTAGCCGCCGGGTGACAACAATAGTGCGCCGCTGTACTGCTGTGGGTACTCGGCGATCAGGTGCGAGGCATGCTCGGCCCCCTGGGAGAAGCCCATCAGGGCAATTCGCGAGCGATCGATGCGGGTCTGCTTCTCCAGCTTCTTCAGGGCCGCACTGACGGCCTCCTGAGTCGGTGCTGCCGACTTTTGCTGCCACATGAATTGATGCTCATCGCGCTTGAGGGTGCCATTGATACCCACCAGAACCGCTTTTTCCCCCAGCAGGTCGGTACGCATATCGAGGTCGTCGCTGCCTTCGGTACCGAACCCCGACAACCAGACCAGCACTGGCCAACCTGCGGCCGGCGCCTTGCCCTGGGGAATGCTGAAGGCCGCGAGGCCCGCATCCCTGGCCCTGGCCGGGTAGTTCTTCTCGGCGGCTTGCAGCAGCTTCTTGTAGGCCGGGTCTTGCTGAAGGCCTTGCAGTTCATCGTCCTCCTTGAGGATCACCAACTGCCAGAAGCCGCGCTCGCGGGCCTGGTCGAGGTATTGGGCGGCGCGCTTGTTCTTGTCCATGGCGGCCAGGCTGCCGGCGGCCTGGTAGGAGGCGAAGGCATTCTTCGGGTCGAGACGAGCGGCGGTCAGGTAGTAAGCCAGGGCGCCGGCATAGTTGTCGTGCTGGCTTTTTTCATTGTCCCCGGCTTCGATGAAGTCTTCGGGACTGGCATCGTCCAGGTACAGGTTGGCCATACCCGCCAGGCCCTGCCAACGGCCCTTGGCAACGTCTTCCGATGCTTGCGCATGGGCGCCGATACTGGTCAGGCTGAGGATGGAGAATAGTGAGAGAAACGACAGTGGCAGGCGTACTGCGGCCGGCAACGACATGACTGGAAGTCCTTTTTCAGAGAGGAACGCCCCGGGAGCGGGCCCGGGGCGGCGCGCAGCTTAGCACGCCGTCCGATCTGTCTCGATCTTTGGCAAGAGCAGCCGAGGTGGCGCCGGCTACAGGCTCAGTCGCTTTGATCGGCAGTGGAAATCACTTCGTCGATCTTCCAGCAGCCCTTGTCCTTGACCATGCGCACATCGACGATCTGGGTGGTGTCCGGCGTGTTGCCCAAGGTCACTTGTTCCTTGGCGGTGGAACCCTGGATCTGCGGTTCGCTGACCTGGATCTGGGTCAGCCATTCATCCATGTAGTCCTGGGCCTTGAGGAAGTAGTCCTCTTCCAGGCCGTCGGGACTTGCCATCTGTTTCTTGATCTTGGCGATCAGCGACTCCGAGACGTACTTCTTCATTTCGGGGGCGTTGTCGGTGACTGGATCCTTGTCCTGGCTGTAGGTCTGCAGGTACCAGCTGTAGAACGCCTGGGTTACAGGTTTGGGCGAACTGGCGCAATCGGCCATGGCCAGCGGCTGATGCAGGGCAATGGCCGCCAGCAGCGAGCAGAAGAGCATTCTCATGGGGAACCCCTTACGGATGACGGTAGATTTTGTATTCAGGCTTCTGTACCCGATAGGAGTGCCCCGGGTAGAAGCCGTGCATCTGCTTGAAGTCTGACACCCAAAGCTTGCCGTTGAACATCGCCATATGGCCGTGGGGATGGCCGGGAATGGGTTGGATGATCACCACGTCACCTGCCTGTGGCGCCTGGCCGGCAGGTTGTTCGACGAACCCCACCGCGGTCAGAGAAGGGCCGAAGTCCTTGGCCGAGTGCTTCCTGTGCAGGATTACGCCGCCACCGCCGGCTTCGATGGCCTGCCGGGTGTAGGCCGCACAACGCCCAGTGCTGCCAGCGTGGGCGTGAGAGTTCAAGTGACTGATGGCGGTTTCTTTATTCCACATTCCTTGTCATCCGAGAGTCCTGAAAGGTGGCGATTTTATTCGCGTCGCTCATGCCCTTGAAATGCTGGCCAAGTGCCTTTTCATGACGCTTTGGGTGATGGTTCACAGTTACTGCATCGGACTGTATGGCGTAGCAACATTCAAGCTGACGCCGTCAGCTTTCTTGGAGGTTTAGGGGGGCGTTCAGGCGCTGATGGCCGTCAACTTATACCGTCATGAGGCAATGACGAAACCAGTAGCAGATCCTTGGTGGTGATCAGGCTTCGGCGAGTTTGTGATAAAGACTGACATAGTCGTTAACCATCTTTTCTGCCGTGAAGTGCTTCCAGTAACGTTCTTCGGCTCTTCGACCGAGCCTGGCTGCCTCCTCAGGATTATCCCAAAGATAACGCATCGCTTGGCGTAGCGCGTCAGGATCACTAGGGGGAATAACTAAGCCCGTTTCATTGGCTATATTTATAAATGTGGTTCCGGTTCCTATCTCGCTGGAAATCATTGGCTTTCCAAACATGGCGCCTTCCAGTAATGAAATGCCAAAAGCCTCTGAACGCAAATGTGAAGGGAAAACTACGGCATAGCAAAGCTCAAGAAGAGCTACTTTGTCTTCATCAGAAAGTTGGCCTAGAAAATATATGTTCTGCAAGCCGAGATTTGCTGCCTGTTCCTTTATCTGGTTTTCTATCGGTCCAGCACCCACGATTATTATTGGGTAGTCCGTTCCATGTGCAGCCTCCATCAGGATATGCAGGCCTTTGTAGTAACGGATCATACCGACGAACAGAAAAAATTTGCCTCCAAGCTTTTTTCGCCAAAATTCCAGGCGTTCAACCTCCGGTGTCGGGTAGCTAGATTTATCTAGTCCGATAGGTATGACTTTGACCTTGTCGGTATACATGCTTAGCACTGAGCTGGTAGCGAGATAATTTGGCGAGGTGGCTACGATACAATTCATGCTGTTAAGGAACAGTTTTTGTATCGGGCGATAGATTTTAAGTAGATGTTTTTGACGTACTATGTCCGAGTGATAGGTCACCACAGTAGGTTTTTTAATCCGCATCGTTAAATGCAGTAAGTCCATAAATGGCCACGGGAAGTGGAAATGGATGACGTCTGCCTCTTTGGCGAGCTGTGCAAACCGCAAAAAGGCGGAAGCAGAGAAACCTGTTGAAGCAATTTGGAAGTCGAGTCTTGCCCTATGCGAAAGATAGCCATCGAGCTCTATCGTTCTCGGCGATTTTTCGGATGTGAGTGAGAGGACATCCGTTTGAACTCCAAGCCGGCTGGCCCCTCTGGCGATTTGACTGATAACCTGTTCGACACCTCCCATTGAATCCGGGAAGGATGTCTTATAAAAATGAAGAACTCTCATACCAGTCCGGACCTTTAAACTAACCGACAATTGACTTGAACCACACGGCATAGGGCTGGGCTAACCACCACTTTAATGGCAAGCTTCCATGGTATTTAAGTACCACGGCCATTGCCTCCTGATAATGCCGTCTTCTCAATGTCTTAGTTTTAGTCGCTTCATGCTCACGGTTTACAGCCACATAGTCATCTACAAACTGCATAGCTCCTAATTGCTTGTACAACCTCCACCATAAATCATAGTCCATTGCCATATGCAGCTTTCCATCAACCCCACCTACTGCTTCCCAGGCAGCACGACGAATCAGGGTTGCGGGTTGAGATATGATGCAGCGCAAGGCCAGCCGATTCTCCCGGAAGGGTTCCACCCAAACTGGGGTGCGCTTCCCGCTTTTCTGAATGACATTCCAGGCACGACCATAAACTGCCGGTACATCTCCAGAGGCCTGTAACTCCTTGAGCAGAGTCGCTAACCCATTCGGGAGGAACCAGTCATCACTATTTAGCCAGCAAACATAGGGAGCTGTCCCTTGGGAAATACCCTCATTGATTGCTGCAGCCTGGCCGTCGTCACGATGACTGCGCCATCCGCTTAGACGGTGCTCCCATTTGTGGATGATTTCGATGGAGTTATCGCTTGAACCCCCATCCAGTACAAAAACCTCAACAGGTACATCCTGTTGAAAGATGGACGAAAGAGCATCATCAAGGAACTGTCCTTGATTGTAGGAAGGCACTGCAATGGTAATCAAAGGAGCAGGCACAAAATTACTCCGCAACGTGGGACAAAAAGTCTTTGTACGCATGAGCGATGCCATCTTGCAGTGAAGTTTTTGCGCTCCAACCTAGATTGTGCATTCGATCTATATTTAAAAGCTTTCTTGGGGTTCCGTCTGGCTTGTCGTTATCGAAGATGATATCTCCCTCAAAACCGACGACCTGCATCACGATCTTGGTCAGTTCATAAATTGTTATATCCTTGCCTGTTCCGATATTAAACAGGCCAGAATTGATTGAGTTTTCCATGAGGAAGACACTAGCGTCAGCCAGATCGTCAACAAAGAGAAATTCACGCTTGGATTTTCCCGTGCCCCAAACAATTAGTTGCTTTCGATTACTGATCTTCGCTTCATGAGCTTTTCGGATCAAGGCGGGCAATACGTGACTGTTGTTCAGATCATAGTTGTCGTTAGGGCCATAGAGATTCGTTGGCATGATGGAGACATATTTGGTCCCATATTGCTGATTGTAGCTCTCGCAAAGTTTGAGCCCTGCTATTTTTGCGACAGCATAAGGCTCATTGGTCAGCTCCAGGGGGCCTGTAAGCAAATAGTCCTCTAGTATCGGCTGGGGGCACTCACGCGGGTAAATGCAACTGGACCCAAGATAGAGCAGGCGTTGAACACCAGCCTTCCAGGCGGAATGTATAACATTCGCCTGGATCATCAAGTTCTGATAGATGAATTCAGCACCATAAACCTGGTTGGCATGGATGCCCCCAACTTTCCCTGCAGCAAGGAAAATATAGTCTGGTTTTTCAAGTTGCATGAATTCATCTACAGCAAATTGATTGGTCAGGTCTAGTTCAGCATGAGTGCGCAACAGCAGGTTGACGTAGCCTTCCGCATGAAGTCGCCGCTTGATGGCCGAACCTACCATGCCTTGATGGCCGGCGATATATATTTTGGAGGCTTTGTCCATTGCTTATTTACTCGTGGCGATTGTAAGCAGAGTATCCATGCTTAGTCACCAAGGCATCTCGCTCTGCTGTTTTCATGTCTTCACGCATCATTTCGGAAACCAATTCACGGAAGGTGATCTTAGGCTCCCAATTGAGCATTTTTCTTGCTTTAGATGCATCGCCAAGAAGTGTTTCTACTTCAGTCGGACGGAAGTATCGAGGATCAATGGATACGATGCATTTACCTTGCGCGTCGTAACCTTTCTCATCGACACCTTCACCTTTCCAAGTAATTTCAATGCCGATTTCTTTTGCCGCCAGTTCGACGAATTCGCGCACACTATATTGAACTCCGGTGGCGATCACAAAATCTTCTGGCTTGTCTTGCTGCAACATCAACCACTGCATCTCTACATAGTCTTTCGCGTGGCCCCAGTCGCGTTTCGCATCAATGTTGCCCAGATACAAGCAGTCTTGCAGCCCCAATTTGATTCGGGCCAGTGCGCGAGTTATCTTCCGAGTTACGAATGTCTCACCACGAATAGGGCTTTCGTGGTTGAACAGGATGCCGTTGCAGGCATACATTCCATAAGCTTCACGGTAGTTGACAGTGATCCAATATGCATAAAGCTTGGCGACCGCGTAAGGCGATCGTGGATAAAAAGGTGTGGTCTCTTTCTGAGGGATTTCCTGGACCAATCCATACAGCTCGGACGTGGATGCTTGATAAAAGCGAGTTTTCTTTTCCAGTCCAAGAATCCGGATGGCCTCTAAGATTCGCAGTGCCCCCAAGGCATCCGAGTTGGCGGTATATTCGGGTTCCTCAAAGGAAACGGCTACGTGCGACTGGGCGGCGAGGTTGTAGATTTCGTCCGGTTGCACCTGCTGAATTATCCGGATGAGGCTGGAAGAGTCGGTCATGTCACCGTAGTGAAGGATAAAGCGCTGGTCTGGCTCATGCGGGTCTTGATAAAGATGGTCAATACGATCCGTATTGATCAGGGAGCTACGGCGCTTTATTCCGTGGACTTCATAGTCTTTACTTAAAAGAAGCTCGGCCAGATAAGCTCCGTCTTGACCTGTTACACCAGTGATTAAAGCTACTTTTTTCATGATCTGCACTTATGTTGATGGATATTTTCAGTGTTTTGATTACTTTTGATATTGCCTGGCACGTGGTCCTGAGTAGAGGCAGTGATAAGAAAATTCAATTTTACGCATTTAAAGTGGGCTTCAGCTGTAGGGAGCCAGCGCTTAAATTTTACGTTAATAAACGTTCTTGTTCTGCCTGGGGCTTTGGAGCTCATTAATGACGATGGCCATCGCTTTTGAGCTCCTCGGTGGCTATTCCTCGTGGGTTTTCAAAAGGTTTTCCAGTCTTTCTGTTCGTTCGATCAGCGCTTGACGCGTGTTCACTAGGTCCGCTGTTCGATCAACGAGTTCACTGTTGGCTTGCTCTAGCAGTCTAGTACGTTCAATCAGCGTCTGACGAGTGTCGATCAAATCGCGATTAAGCTCTGCAAGTTCATTCTTGGTTTTTTCAAGAAGCCGAGTGCGCTCAATCAACGTTTGACGAACTGTGGATAGCTGATTGTTGACGCTTCTATATTCAGTTTGGAGGCAGCTCTCCAAGGATTGATAGCTCAGGCCATAGCCAAGATTCAGCAAATGCAGGCCATTTGCGCATCTTGCAATGTTGTCCCAGGAAACAGTGTATTCGCGGACCCCATCACCGTTATTGAAGCGGTTTGGGTAGTCTTGCTCGATAAGTATTTCTTCAGGCGAAGCTTCAAGCAGGGTTTGGCCAAAAGAAATACCGTTCGTCCAGCTCTGCCGCGCTTCATCGATTTTTCCAAGCGAGTAGGAAATTTTACCTGCTTGGTAGAAAGACTCGGTGATTTTAGTGGCTAAGTGAATACCAAACTCATGAATATCAACTTCAGCGCATGCAGCAAAGGCATCTCTTGCTTCTTCCAGGCAGCCAATGGCTTGAAGCAATTTGCCTTTGACCATCAGAAGTGAAACTTTCCAGCGTACGCTCATGAGATCCTTACAATCCTGTGCTGTAAGGTGATCAATCTTTACGAGTGTCTCATGTATAACAGCAGCGTTTGCGGTGTTAGATTCAAGAAGAGAATAAGCCTTTACGCAAAGAGCGGCAGCGTAATCATTGGATGACGAGGGCATGGTGTGTATCACCTGCTCAGCAAGCGCCATCAGTGCCTTCGTATTCTTTAGGCGGTAACTGACATTGACCATGGCGTAGACGAGCCATGGATTTTCGAAATATTCTGAGTAACGAATAGACGGATGCCCGGAGCCGGCAATATTTGAAAAAACGCGCTCTTCATAATGTTGACTGGGCTCAAGCGGCGACTTCATTGCTGTCATCAGCCACCATTCGCAGTCCACTGGTGACTCATCGGATAGCGTCACCTGCTTGAGTGATCGATCACGGCGTTCCCAGACGCAACCTTGCCCTCCAATTTTCACTTGGCTGGCAGTCTGCGCATAAGCGTCTTCCAGCAAAAAGCTGGCGGTCAGCTCGGATGTCAGTCGCTTCCAATCATAGACATGAAGATGGAAAGGATTCGGATCGGTTCCGGTTTCATCACTCCAGTCGTTGGGAACGCTGACAATGACCCTGCCGCCGGGGGTAAGGACTCGATAGAATTCCTGAAGCAATTCCCTTGGCTTTTCAACATGCTCCAAAGTTTCAAACGAGATGACGATGTCGAAGGAGCCATCCTCATATTGTGATAGGGCCTCCGGGAGCATGCCGACCAGATATTCCGCTCTGTTTCCTTTGAAAGGGAAAGACTTCTTCGCGTAATCGATAGCATATTCACTGCCGTCAATACCTGTAACCGATGCTGCTTCGGTCAGATGGCGAACGACATGACCACCGTAACCAAGCCCACATGCAGCATCCAGCACGCGATCGCCTGGCTTAATGTAATTGCACGCCCATTGATAGCGAATGATGTGAGCGTCTGAACGTTCTCCGGTATCACGTGTCATGTCCATATGCAGGCCACGCTCTGCATTCAGAGACTCCAACGGATAGTCGTACAGCGCTACAGGAGGAATCTTTTCCAACAGGATATAGATTTGCCAACCGTCATTATTAAGCGCTTCATATTCATTCAGGCGGTAATAATTAGGATGCTTTCTGAACCCGGCTGCAAAGCATGTGGATTCCCACCATGCACGCCCTTCGACTGTTAAGTGCCAATGCCCGTCTCTATCTTGGGTAGTTGCCAGCTGCAAAAATACATATTTGCTAGCGACCCTGAAGATCTCGCTGAGTGCCTGGGGGACGTCTTCCTTGGCCAGGTGCTCCATACAATCTGTCGAGACGATGGTATGGAACGCATCGTCATCGAAAGGAAGGGCAAGGATCGAGCCGTGCAGGAAACGTCCCGGCAATCTTTCATTGCAGCGTTCAACCACTACAGCACTTACATCAAGGCCTTTCGCATCTACGCCTCGGCGCAGGAGAGCGCCGACCAGATGACCTTCGCCTGAACCAAGGTCAAGCACGCTGCCGAGACCGCACGTGTCGACAATATGATCTGCCACGACCTCAACATCACCACTGGATTCACCGATTCTATCGGCTCGGGACCAATAGTCGTCATACTCAGCTCTATAATCAGTCATCAATAAGCCTTCTGACTTTTCAGTGTCATCACCATTTCGCACCCATTCTCAGGTCGGACACGCCACCGAAGAAATATCTGTCCATCATCATCATGACCTGGAAAAAAGCGGCTTCATCGACCCAGTGCAACATCCGCTGGGATTGATAATCAGGAGTGTCTTCATGAGAAATGGCCGCTTGAATCTCGTATAGATTTGCTCCGAGATCACAAGGTGCCTCTAGAATCACCTCGAATTGCTCTCCAGGCTCAACGAGCCTGTTCCAGAACAGCTTCCTGCCATTACCTGAGGCAATGGCGGCCATGTCTTGGTTCAAGGTGCCCCACGAATATATTTTGACGCCTTCTTTATTACGAATACGTATCGCAACGTTCAATTTGTCGATTTTGATGGTGGAGCGGCAGGTGACCTTGATCCTCAAGACCTGTCCTGGATAGTAGATATTGCAAGCCTGATTTTCGTCATTGAGCGTCTGGACGCCAATGATCGTCACTCCGCCGTCTCCAAACGACATTTTATCCGATCGGGAGGTGCTGTCCTCGAGCGTTGGCCTTGATTGCGCCTCCTCGTTTCTGTTTACCGTTGCCTCTTTGACGATAGAAGACAGATAGGCCGTTTCTTCCTCATGCAGCAAGCGCCGATACTCCAGCACCACATCGGAAGACAAGCCCCAGGCCCGGGGCCGGCCGTCCTTCAATAGCAAGGCGCGATTGGTCAGCGTCCTGACACTTTCTTGTTCATGGGAGACGAATAAAACAGTCGTGCCATTTGAAACCAGCTTTTCGATGCGCTGAAAGCAACGTTTCTGGAACAAGGCATCGCCCACTGCCAGTGCTTCATCAACGATCAATATGTCTGGTTCTACTTGGACCTGAACTGCAAAAGCCAATCGCACAAGCATCCCGCTGGAGTAAGTCTTTACCGGTTGGTCGAGATGTTCTCCAATATCGGCAAATGACGCAATGCTATCAAAACGCTCATCAATCTCGTGATTACTGATGCCAAGCAATGCGCCGTTAAGATACACATTCTCTCGACCAGTAAAATCTGGGTCGAAGCCGGATCCTAATTCGAGCAGGGCGGCGATTCGGCCATGAGTGGTCACCGTTCCCGTGGTTGGCATCAAAGTGCCAGTAATTATCTGGAGTAAGGTGCTTTTTCCACTCCCGTTCCTGCCGATAATTCCAACGGACTCGCCCTTTTTTACTTCGAAACTTACATCTCTAAGAGCCCAGAACTCTTGAAAATACTGCTTTACGTTACTTCCTGTGAAGCGCTGGAGCCTCGGAATGATAGCTTGTTTCAAACGGTCTCTTGGTTGTTCATAAATTTGATAACACTTACTTAAATTTTCAACCGTGATGGCAATTTCAGAGGACATCAGCAAAACCTTTTCGCGTTTTCTGAAAGCATATAAATCCAATACAGCCAATTAGTATAGATCCAAATAGGTAAAGCGCCAGCACGGTAAAGTCGGGTGCAATCCCAATAAATAAGACCTCTCTTGTTTGCTCGATGATCGGGGTCAGCGGGTTTGCCATAAAAAGAGGGCGGTATTGTTCTGGAAGAATATTTATAGAGTAGAAGATAGGCGAAAGAAACATCATCACAGTGGTAACTGTTCCGATGAAGTGTGGTATGTCCCGTAGATACACTCCCAGCGACGACAGGGTCCAAGTGATCCCCATGATGAACATGAGCAAGGGTAGCAATACGACTGGTAGCAGGAGTACAGTTAGGTGAGGTGTGCCAAAGAAAATAAAATAGGCGATCAACCAGACACCTATGCTGATAAGGGAATGAAACATTGCAGAGCCAAGCGTTACCCAGGGTAATATTTCTAAAGGAAATATTACTTTCTTTACATAGTTGGCGTGGGACGTAATCAGTGTGGGTGATTTGTTTACACACTCTGCAAATAGATTGAATACTATCAAGCCTGCAAAAAGTATGAGAGAAAATTCTATTTTTGAATCGCTGCCGTTATGCCAGCGAGCCTTGAATACTACGCTGAATACAAAGGTATATACTGCTAGCATCAAGATCGGGTTGAAAAAAGACCAAAGTATTCCCATGACCGAGCCGCGATATCTACCTATAACCTCGCGTTTTATAAGCGTAAATATAAGTTCTCGGTTTCGCCAGAAGCTACTTACTATTTCTGCAGGCGAAATGGAAAATCTCTGCATTATTGATATTCTCCCAGCGGGGTCAGGGCTGTAGTTCAGGCTTGGTTTTTAAAATGATTGAATTTAAATTTGGTTTGATTTTTTGTTTTTTAGCTATAAAGTTAAACAATTAGAAGCCTCATAAGGTATTCTCCTGATTCTGTAAGGGGTATAAAGATACCCCTTCTCAGACAACACTCTTGAGAACGATTTCCGTGTTGAGCATTAAATTGAACTAGAGTTTCAAAGCTCAAGCTTGGCTTTCAGGACTTTGAGGCGCGCGCTTAAGCCCTGCTTACGTATGGCATGAATTTGAGCCATTATCCAGCGTCGATTCAATAGTTTGCTCATAAGCCTGGATTTTATAACCGTCGGGGCGCTAGGAGCTGCTAAGACAGGTCGTGGCCCGAATCCAATAGCAAGGTTCATGGCCTTTGAACTGTAATGATGGATAACCTCATTTTCGGCTGCATCATCCCATGTTCTTTCAGGAAAGTCTTGGCGGACATTAATAGCAACTGAGGCTGGCAATTGTTGTGCAATCACATTATCGCCGACCAAAACGGCTAAAGGGCGACCGTCCAAATAAGGTAAAGCAATACCAATATCTTCTGGTATTCCCTTTGTGCGGAAAATGAACCGACCATAGCCAGTTGGACCTGCACGGTTTACATGGCCAAAATCGATTAGCTCATGAATGGTATGGATGGGAGCATCGCCGTCAATCAACAGAGCAGCGGTCGCCGCACATTGTGTATTCGGATCGCGACGGAGCGCTCCGCAAAGGATTGTAAGATGGTTGGACTGCAATCTTTCGTTGGGTGCTACAACCATGAAGGCATCGAAAGTTCGACTTTCAGTTATCCTTTCATTGATTATTTGGCCCAAGCGTGTGCGAGATCTTATGTTGGTGTGAGTTCCGTATTTGAAGAATTCTACTTCAACTATCTCAATCGCCAGCCCAGAGCTATTGACCGCTGCCTCAATGTCTCGTCGAAAGGTACTCGCATCTTTCTTGTCTACGACAAGAAAGGCCTTGAATTCGGAGTAGTCTTGGACCTGAATGCTTTTTAAATGATCCTGCAGTACTGCCGGTGAGTACTCGGGCATTAATAGGTTGACGGACAGGGTGATCGCAGATGTGTTGGAAGGATTGCTTAATTCCAGTAGCTGCTGCTTTCTATCTGCAAGAGACTCGTAGAGATCTCTGAGGTTGCGGGTCAGAGTGAAACGCTGCCGGAAAATATCTTGGGCTTTCTCAATCATTTCCAGTGCTTGAGCCGGATTCTTCTTGACCCATTCCAGATGCTTGACAATGTCAGAATATATCTGTTCTACCGGGGAGCGGCTATCGATATAAAGTAATGAATCGCCAAAAAATTTTTTAGCGAAGGGGTTCTCATCGCAGATAATGAGAGCGCCAGATGCAATACTCTCGAATAGACGATTGGACATCAATTCAGACTCTTTGTGAGCCTGGGATGATAGGACTAATGCAATGCCCGCTTTGGATATCTCATCCATCATCGAAATCCCGTCAAAGGGAATCTCTTTTACGTAGCTTTCATATCCAGCCCAAACTCTCACGCCTTGGAATATAGTTGGGCCATAAATGCGCATTAACCCTGTTGTATCAAGACGCTTTAAAACTTCCTGATGGCGGGAGGCTCCACCGCTAATAGCCTCCCAGTTGATTCCCGCATAAAATAGTTTGCCATCGCCAAGTGCCGGTGGATAGACTACATCTGCAGTAGAGTGGTACAGATGGAACCGGGCAGGTAGGTGGGTAAAAGTATTTCTTACCATTCTAGCTACATGATCGTCCGCCGCATCTGAACTACAACTGATAAAGTCATCGTGTGTAGTCAGGTTTCGCGAAGTTCTTTCGTAACCCCACTCATGATAAAATCTCAATGGATTCCAGAGTGCCACAATGGAAAAGGCATCGTACTGTTTAGGCGTGTCATAGTGTAGATGAAGAACGAAATCTACATTTTCTTTCGATGCTTTTACTTGGGGGTGAGAAAGAAAACTGCCGTCCGCATGAACTTCTATGCATTCGATGCCTAGGTTTTGCGCGGCTATTTTCAGGCGCGCAATACACTCGTCTTCCGCTGTTTTGATTTCAGGCCAAAGTTTTACGATAGCAAATCGACCAATTGCGCCGGACGGTATTACAAAAGGTTGCTCTGTCATGAATTTAGTATCTACTCAGGAAGTCAGCGTAGGCGCTTTGCATACCATCACGCTCGTTGATGTTTGCTTGCCATCCAAGATCACGTATACGTGAGCTATCAAGTAGCTTACGCATGGTGCCGTTGGGCTTGGATGTGTCGTAGGAGATATTGCCTTCAAATCCAACAACTTCAGAGGCTATTTTTGCTATCTCTGCAATTGTCAGATCGTGACCACAACCGACATTATAGAGGTCGTGTGTTGTCGGTGACTTCATGACGAACTCCAGGGCACTGGCAAGGTCATCGACATGAAGAAGCTCTCTTCTCGGGGTGCCATCTCCCCATACTACGAATTCTTTACTTCCTGACTGCTTCGCTTCATGTATTCTTCGCAAGATTCCCGCTACAACATGACCGTGTTCGGGATGATAGTTGTCACCGGGGCCGTAGAGATTGGGCGGGATGATGGAAATGAAATCACAACCATGTTGGCGATGGTATGCACGGCACATCTCAATGCCGGCAATTTTGCTGATAGCGTAAGCGCGGATATTCTGGTCGAACATGCCCGTTAGCAAAGAATCTTCCGAGATCGGGTTCTTGGCGAGGGTCGGATAGGTACAGTTGGATGCTACGAATACAAGCTTTTGAGTCCCGACTTTATAAGCGGCATCAATCACGCTTGTTTGAATTAATAGATTCTCGCGCAGAAAGTCGGAGGGTAGGGTAGCATTAGCATAAATCCCGCCAACTTTCGCTGCGATATGAAAAATCAACTCTGGTTTATTTTTTTCTGCCCAATCCAATACCGCCGATTGGTTAGTCAAATCCAATTCGGATCTGGAGGTAAGCAGTAAACTTGCCCCTTTATTCTGCAAGTTCCTAACCATGGCGGCACCAAGCATGCCTCCATGTCCTGTTACCCATACTTTGCGCCCATGGAAAAAAGAGCTGTCAGATAAGTTTGGGTTGTTACTTCCATTTGCTTGCATGAAATGTATCCCGAACGTTCAGTTAATTTGCCCGACCATAATTATCTTCAAAGCGGATGATGTCATCCTCTCCGAGATATTCGCCGCTTTGAACTTCAATCATCACACAAGTTTCTGCTCCAGGATTGGTCAATCTATGCTTGTGGCCTGCTGGAATAAAAGTTGACTCGTTGGTTTTGATCAAGACTTCTCGTTCACCATTGACCACTTTTGCCTGGCCGCTTACTACAACCCAGTGCTCACTGCGGTGACGGTGCATTTGCAGGCTCAAGCTTGAGCCGGGTTTGACCTCAATACGCTTGATTTTGAAGCCTTTACCTTCTTCCAGTACTGTATATGTTCCCCAAGGACGATGTGCGGTCCTGTGCAGCTTGTGCGCTTCATGCCCCCTAGCTTTAAGATCAGAATAGATGTTTTTCACATTCTGAGTGCAGGATTTGTCAACAACCAGAAGAGCATCAGCTGTATCAATAATGACGAGGTTGTTCGCTCCTACGACTCCAACCATGCGGTCCTTGCTGTGAATGGTGCAGTTTCTGGTGTGATGCAACGATACCTCGCCTTCTACTCGGTTACCTTCCGCATCCGACGGGGTCAGGTCACCTAGTGCAGTCCAGGATCCGATGTCGCTCCATCCAATCTTGCATGGGACAACTGCAACATTCTGGGATTTCTCCATGATCGCATAATCAATGGAGTCTTCCGGAACCGCGGAAAACTTATCCAAGTCCAATTTCACCTGAATAAGACCAGGGCCTTTGGAGGTCTGGGATTGGGCGATGCAGTTTTGGGTGGCGTTTAGAATATCGGGACAGTGCTGCTCCATTGCTTGCAGCATCGTTTTTGCTGTGAAGCAGAACATTCCGGAGTTCCAATAGAAGTTCCCTGAGGCTAGGTATTCCTCCGCCTTTTGCAAAGAGGGCTTTTCGACGAATTGAATGACGCGCTGCCCTTGCGCTTCGATATACCCGTAACCTGTCTCGGGCGCGTCGGGCTGGATACCAAACGTCACCAGTTTGCCTTGCTCTGCCAGCGCACATGCGGTCGTGACTGCTTCTTCAAAAGCGATATGATCGGATATGAGGTGGTCGGCGGCCAACACCAGCATGATGGCATCCCCGCCATGGGTGCTGGCGACTTGCAATGTTGCTGCGGCAATGGCTGCGGCGGTGTTTCGACCCACCGGTTCGAGTATGAACGAGGTAGCCACCCCAGCAGCATTCACTTCGCGATATTCATCGTCAGTCTTAAAGAACAGCTCTCGATTGGTAACAGTAAGCACCTCTGCGGCACCAAGCAACTGTGCTCCGCGTAGAAAGGCTTTCTGTAGCAGGCTCTGGCCGTCTGTTAGACGAATAAAGGGCTTGGGATGCAATTCGCGTGAAACAGGCCACAATCTGGAGCCGGCGCCGCCGCAAAGAACAGTAGGAATGAGTATGCGATCACGCGACTGATTTGACGTGCCTTCTGAGTCCGAATCAGTTGTCGTTCGATTTAGGCTCGCTCTAGAGCTTGATAGGTTCGAATTACTTTCAGATGAACGGACGTCATCGGCAGTAATAGCCAGTTTGGTGCTTCCGTTCATCGTTCCGTCTCCTTAAAAAACATCCGATATAAATCTCTCATAAAATCAATGTCATAAATTGAGTTTCCATATGAGGAGCGCGGCTGAGCATATCTCAACTCATCCTGATAATAAAATCGGGAGAGTATTTTAGGTCTTTGCTGCTTTGTGGTGGGAATTGTCTGAGCCGATTGTCCAGTACACAGGGGTCCCAGGGTCTTGATGGAGTTCGTGCAAAGCCAAGGAGAGATCTCTCCTCAAGGCCTTTATCAGGTATTTGCCGATAAGTGCCAACCGTTTTTCACCATTTTTGTTGCCTTGAAAGGACTCTCGATACGGATAGTGGCCATTTGATTTCGACGCCACAAAGCAAGTGTGAGTATTCGGTGCAAAACTCGTCGTTGCAAAAGGTGGGTTCTAGAGATAGACGCACCATGGCAAGGATGTTTTAGCGGTCGGGCAATCTGTTCATCCAGACTGATTACATAGCCCTATCGAGATTAGATCACGATGGCTTGATTTTCGTTCACGCCTTTCATCAGGATTAGCATGCGGCTGTCAGTGGGATGCCGGTCGGAAGCTAGCCCTCGAGAATGCTCAGTGGAGTAACCGCACTCGTTCAAATGAAGATGCTTGGTGGCGATAAAAAACCATCCCAATATAGCGAGGCGGCTGCGAGTGCCTAGTTGCAGGCCAACTTAGGCATGGGCTTTGATCCAGAAAGGCCTTTTGAACCACTAAAGTTTTAGCTACGGGCATTAAAAAGCCGGCTTGTGGCCGGCTTCTCGAGGGCTGGCTTGGCTTATTTTTGGTAAACCGCACCAGCCTGCAAAACGTACACCCAGCTCTTGCGGCTGGCTGTGGGACTGGCGGGAAAATCATCCGCCTCGTCGGGCGATCTGGCCATGGGGGCCGATGCGCAAAGGTGGGGCGCAGCATACGCATATTCATCTGGAATTCCCAGCGTAAAGCGCGAGCCAGAGGCCTGAAACAGAAAAATATCTTCCCTGGGACCCCAGGCACGCAAGGATGCGGCCTGCCAGCCAGGTTTCTGTCACCCATGAAAAAGCCCCGATCACTCGGGGCTTTTCTTGAAGCGTGTCGCTCGAAGCTTGTAGCTGCTTCTTAGCCCTTGTAGGCGGCAACCGACTTCTGGATCTCGGCGCGGGCGGCGTCAGCGTTGCCCCAGCCATCGATCTTCACCCACTTGCCTTTCTCCAGATCCTTATAGTTCTCGAAGAAGTGCTTGATCTGCTCCAGCAGCAGCGCTGGCAGGTCGGTGTATTCCTTCACGTCGACGTACAGCTGGGACAGTTTGTCGTGAGGAACGGCGATCACCTTGGCGTCGCCGCCGCCATCGTCGGTCATGTTCAGGATGCCGACCGGACGAGCACGGATCACCGAACCCGGGGCGACCGGATAGGGAGTCACGACCAGCACGTCCAGGGGGTCGCCGTCGTCGGCCAGGGTGTTAGGGATGAAACCGTAGTTGGCCGGGTAGAACATCGGGGTGGCCATGAAACGGTCAACGAACAGGCAGTCGCTGTCTTTGTCGATTTCGTATTTGATCGGCGCGTGGTTGGCCGGGATTTCGATCGCGACGTAGATGTCGTTCGGCAGGTCCTTGCCCGCTGGAATCTTGCTGTAGCTCATTGGGCGTTGCCCCCGTTGATTGACCAAAAAGTGGCGCAGATTATAGACACACTGCGCTATCTATGCCACGTGCCAAGGGTCGTAGAACCTTGGTCGCGGCGCCCTGCAGGCGAGCCTGGCATGGCCTGTCGCAGTGCCTTCGGATGAATGACGTAACTGCCTGGCAAGACATCAGTGCTGCGCTTGATAGACCGGATCGTGGGCCTGAAGTTGCTGCAACCTCGCCAGTGGGTCTTGCCGGTAGAACAACCGTAGCTGTTCATAGACCTGTGGATAGGCCGCTACCAGCAAATCCGGAGCGCTGAAGAAATACTCGCTGGTCACCGCGAAGAATTCCGCGGGGTTCTCTGCTGCGTAGGGATCGATGGCTGTCTCGGTATCCGGGGCCTCGTCCAGCTGGCGATTGAGATCGTCGTAGGCGGCCTGCATGACCTTGGCCCAGTCGCTGATGCGCATGTCCCCGTGCAGCGGTGGCAGGCCGTTGGCGTCGCCGTTGAGCATGTCCAGCTTGTGGGCCAGCTCATGGATCACCAGGTTGTAGGCCTCCCAGCCACCGCTGGCCAGGACCCCGGGCCACGCCAGGATGACCGGCCCTTGTTGCCAGGCTTCGCCGCTGTGTTCGCCGTCCCATTCGTGCTCGATGCCACTGGCATCGCGATGGCGCTGGGGGCTTTTGAAGTCGTCGGGGTAGAGGATGATTTCGTGGAAACCCTGGTACCAGTTCAGGTCGCCCAGGTGCAGCAACGGCAGTTGGGCCTGGGCGGCCAGCAACAGGCGCTGTTCCTGATGCAGCTCGACTCCTGGCAGGGCTGTCAGGTGCTTGTCGTCCAGGAACAGCACGCTGGCTTCGCGCAACCACTGGTCCTCGGCGGTGCTGATGCCGTCGAGGAAGGGCAATTGCTGGCGGACTTGCTGCCAGGTCCGGTCGCTGACCGGATGCCTGGCCAGCCGGCGTTTACGGCGCCAGGCACTCAAGGACCACATGCCGCTCAGCGGCTCCCGGCTTTTTCAGCGCCACGCCCGAAACGGCTGCGCAGCACGCCGATGATCATCGGCACCAGGGACAGCAGGATGATCGCCACCACCAGCAGCGACAGGTTCTTCTTGATGAACGGCACGTTGCCGAAGAAGTAGCCCAGGGTCACCAGGCCACCGACCCATAGGATGGTGCCCGCCACGCTGAAAGCGAAGAAACGCGGGTAGGGCATTCTCGCCACGCCGGCCACGAAAGGTGCGAAAGTCCGGATGATGGGCAGGAAGCGCGCCAGGGTCACGGTCTTGCCACCGTGTTTTTCATAGAAATCGTGGGTTTTCTGCAGGTAGTCGCGGCGGAAGATCTTCGAGTCGGGGTTGCTGAACAAGCGTTCTCCAGCCGTTCGTCCGATCACATAGTTGGTGCTGTCACCCAGGATCGCCGCCAGCATCAGCAGCCCGCCCAGTAGCACCGGGTCCATGCCGCCACCGGCAGCCACCGCGCCGGCGATGAACAGCAACGAATCCCCCGGCAGGAAGGGGGTCACCACCAGGCCGGTCTCGCAGAAGATCACCAGGAACAGGATGGCGTAGATCCAGGGCCCGTAGTTGGTCACCAGCATGTCGAGATAGACGTCGAGATGGAGGATTAGGTCGATCGGGTTGAAATCCATTGAAGCACCTGTGGTGATGGCCTGACTCGGCAGGCCTGTGCGATTGCTATGAGAAAAGGGCTATGAAGGGATGCGACTTTTCTTGAGGGCGGAAAGGCCGGCATTATAAAGGCTGGCAGGTGAAATGCGTGTTCAGATTGTAGCGGCACATGTCGATCACAACCTGTCGGCACGCTGACAGGCTCCGCGGTCTGGGACCGGGGACGAATGCCGATCAGTTAAGGAGAGGGTAGGAGCGAGGCCTGCCCGCGATGGACTTCGGGGCGCTGCGTTTATCCAGTCGATACGCGCTACCGTTAACGAGCATCGACCGGCTGCTCCCACAGAGGATCATCTCGCTCAACTGGCTGGCATCAGGCCCGGGGCCGCTCTCAGTCTTCGCTTATGGGCAGGATGTAGTTCTTGAACTCCGTGTCCTCGCGAAATCCCATGGACTCATAGGTCTTGCGCGCCACTTCGTTGTCGCTGCTGGTGGAGACCCGCATGCGCACGGCATTGGTTTCCTTGGCCATCTTCTTGGCGGTGCGCATCAGGTTGTCGGCCACCAGTTGGCGGCGGGCATCCTCGGCGACGTAGATGTCATTGAGGATCCAGACACGCTTGAGGGACAGGGACGAGAAGCTCGGATAGAGCTGGCAGAAGCCCAGCAACTTGCTGCTGTCGTCATCGGCCAGGGCCAGGTAGATCACCGATTCCTTGCGCCGCAGGCGCTTTTCCAGGAACGCCCGGGAAGAGTCCGGGTAAGGCAGGGCGCCATAGAACTCGCGGTACTTGACGAATAGCGGGGTCAACAGATCCAGGTGCTCGAGGGTTGCTTGAGTAATCCGCATGATGGCTCTCAACTTCAAGTGGATGTGACGGCACAGGTTGGAGAACTCGGGCAGCCGCGTTGCGATGCTGCCCAAAGCGGTTAAAAAGCGCAATCGTCTTGCAAAATCACACTTGGGGCGGGCCCAGGAGGAAGTTGCCCTTCATGTCCGCGGGCGAGTCGCTGTCCAGGGTCTGGACCTGCGCCTCGTCCTTGAGGTTCACCCCCGACAATTGCCGGCGGCAGGCTTCGCGCATCAGGTACAACAGCCGATGGGCGGCCATGCCGTAGCTCAGGCCCTCCAGGCGTACGTTGGAGATGCAGTTGCGGTAGGCATCGGTGAGCCCGACCTTCGGCTGGTAGGTGAAATATAGCCCCAGACTGTCGGGAGAGCTGAGCCCGGGGCGTTCGCCGATCAGGATGACCGTCATCTTGGCGCCCAGCAGCTGGCCGATTTCATCGGCCACCGCCACCCGGCCCTGTTCCACCAGGATCACCGGCGACAGCGACCAGCCTTCGGCGGCGGTCTGTTCTTCCATGCGCGCCAGGAACGGCAGGGTATGGCGATGCACGGCCAGCGCCGACAAGCCATCGGCCACCACGACCGCCAGGTCGACCCCGCCAGGGTGGGCCTGAGCGTATTCGCGCAGGGCCTGGGCCGACTCGTCGCTGAGCCGGCGCCCCAGGTCAGGGCGTTGCAGGTAGCTGTGGCGATCGGTGGCGGCGCTGTGCAGCAGCAGGCTGTCGCGGCCCCGCTCGGCCAGCTGGGCACTGAGTCCGGCATGGTCGAACGGCAGGTGCACGGCATCCCGGGCCTGGGCATGGGCGAACTGGAAATCCAGCTGGGCGCCAGTGGGCAGGCTGGTGCCGGTGCGGCCCAGGGCGATGCGCGCCGGAGTCAGGCGGCGCAGTTCCAGCCAGGGGTTTTGCGAGTCGCTCGGGTGTTTTTGCATGAGCCTGTTCCTTATCCCAACTGGGCCAGTGCCTGGCGGAAGGCCGGAGGCAGGTTGTTGCCGAAATGCACCTTGCCGTCGGCCTGGGTGAAGATCCCGGTCCGCGCCAGCCACTGCTCGAATTCGGGCGCGGGCTTCAGGCCCAGGGTCTGGCGGGCGTAGAGGGCGTCGTGGAAGGACGTGGTCTGGTAGTTGAGCATGATGTCGTCGGAGCCCGGGATGCCCATGATGAAGTTGATCCCGGCCACCCCCAGCAGGGTCAGCAGGTTGTCCATGTCGTCCTGGTCGGCCTCGGCGTGGTTGGTGTAGCAGATGTCGCAACCCATGGGCACGCCCAGCAGCTTGCCGCAGAAGTGATCCTCCAGGCCGGCGCGGATGATCTGCTTGCCGTTGTACAGGTACTCCGGCCCGATGAAACCGACCACGGTGTTCACCAGGAACGGCTTGAAGTGCCGCGCCACGGCGTAGGCGCGGGTTTCGCAGGTCTGCTGGTCGACGCCGAAGTGGGCGTTGGCCGACAGCGCGCTGCCCTGGCCGGTCTCGAAGTACATCAGGTTCTGCCCCAGGGTGCCGCGGTTCAGGCTCAGCCCCGCTTCGTAGCCTTCCTTGAGGATGTTGAGGTTGATGCCGAAGCTGGCGTTGGCCGCTTCGGTGCCGGCGATCGACTGGAATACCAGGTCCAGGGGCACGCCACGGTTGATCGCCTCGATGGAGGTGGTGACGTGGGTCAGCACGCAGGCCTGGGTGGGAATCTCGTAGCGCTGGATGATGGCGTCGAGCATCTCCAGCATGGCGCAGATCGAGGCGATGCTGTCGGTGGCCGGGTTGATGCCGATCATGGCGTCGCCGTTGCCGTACAGCAGGCCGTCGAGAATGCTCGCGGCGATGCCGGCCGGTTCGTCGGTGGGGTGGTTGGGCTGCAGGCGGGTGGACAGGCGCCCGCGCAGGCCCAGGGTGCCGCGGAACTTGGTCACCACGCGGATTTTCTGCGCCACCAGCACCAGGTCTTGCAGGCGCATGATCTTCGATACCGCCGCGGCCATTTCCGGGGTCAGGCCCGGGGCCAGGTCGCGCAGGCTCTGCTCGTCGGCGGCGTCACTGAGCAGCCAGTCGCGAAAACCACCGACGGTCAGGTGGCTGACCGGGGCGAAGGCCGCCTTGTCGTGGCTGTCGATGATCAGTCGGGTGACTTCGTCGGACTCGTAGGGAATCAGCACCTCCTCGAGGAAGTGCTTGAGGGGGATGTCCGCCAGGGTCATCTGGGCGGCCACCCGCTCGCCGTCGTTGAGGGCGGCGACCCCGGCCAGGAAATCCCCGGAACGCGCGGGGCTGGCCTTGGCCATGACTTCCTTGAGGCTGTCGAAGCGATAGGTCTGAGAACCTACGCTGTGGGAAAATTGGGCCATCTCAGTCTCCGTTTCAACGATGTAGGGGCGTTGCCGAATGCTGGCGGATCATCAGGATGCCACCTTCTTCAGCAGGTTTTCCAGACGGTTGCCGGCAGCCCGGTGCTGCAGGATGGCGAAGGCCTTCTCCGCCACCAGGCTGCCGCCTTCCAGCGGCGGCAGGCCGCCGCTGTAGATGTTCGAGATCACGGTGTATTCGTAGCCGATCTGCGGGTTGCCGCTGAACTGCGCCGCCGCGCGCCGGGCCTGGTCGTCCGGCAGGCGATAGCCCAGGTAGGCGGACATGCTGCGCGAGGCCAGGGCATCGCCGCCGGGACGTTCGCCGATCAAGACAATGATCAGCTGCGGTTGCAGCGCCTCGCCCACCGATTCCGCCAGCTTGACCCGGCCATAGGGCGCCAGTATCGGCTGGCCGACGCGCAGTTCGCGGCTGCGCAGGCCATCCATCAGCACGGGCAATAGTTCGGGAATGTTGTGGTGGATGGCCTCGGCGCTGAGACCATCGGAAATCACGATCTGCACGTCGTTGTATTCCGGTTGCAGCTGGCGCAGTACCTCTTCGGTCAGGCGCGCGCCCAGTTCCGGGTCTTGCAGGTGGGCCAGCTTGTCCGGGGCGGCGGTGCGCAGCTCGCGCAGGGGAATCTCGCCGAACTCGGCCGGACGCAGGTCGACGTAGATCGCCTCCCGGGCTACCGCCAGGTTGGCCCGCACGATGCGCGAGACGTTGTTGGCCGGGCGCGGCCCGGCATTGTCGAAGCCGTAGGTGGCCGGGGTGGACTCCAGCAGGCGCTGGAAGTCGATGTCCGACTCGCAGAAGATCCGCGGGTTGCCCCAGTTCGGCCCGCGCTCGACGTTGCCATGGGCATCCTCCTGGAAGATCCCCTTGCCCAGGGCCCAGCGCAGGTACTCCGGAGCCGGTGCCAGGTCGTGGACTTCGCGCAGGGTCTGGTTGTCGTGGGCGCTGGTGTCGAAGTAGGCCAGCATGCGGTCGGTGCTCAGGTACACGTCCATGAAGAAGTTGGCGCCGGCCGCGGTCAGCAGCTCGGTGGCCATCTGCTGGCCTTCCAGGGTCACCTGGGAGTGCAAGGTGTAGCAGGGCGCCATGCCCATGGGCAGGCCCAGCAGCTTGCCCATGAACTGGTCCTGCAGGCAGGCGTAGGTCATCTCGAAATTGTCGAGGTGGGTTTCCGGGCCGATGAAACCGGTGACGTTGTTGACCATGTACGGGCGGTAGCGCCGGGCCAGGCCGTAGCACAGCGCTTCGCAGGTGGTCATGTCGATGCCTTCGTGCTTGCCGTAGGTCAGCTCGCTGCCCTGGCCGGTCTCGAAGTACATGAAGTTTTCCGCCACGTCCCTGAGCGGGCCCCGCTCGGCCATGGCCTGCCAGGCCTGGTCGAGCAGTTGCACGGTGACGTCGAACTCGTCGGTCAGGGTGCGCTCGGTGCCCGCCAGGCTCTGGAACATGATTTCCACCGGCGCGCCCTGGTCCAGGCAGGCCAGTTGGGTCTTGATGTGCGACAGCACGCAGATCTGCGTCGGCGCTCCGGTTTCCCGGCGCAATTTGTCCAGATGGCGCAGGGTGGCGCTGATGTTGTCCACGGTGTCGATGGCCGGGTTGAGGCCGATCAGCGCGTCGCCCGAGCCCATGCTCAGCCCGGTGTACACCAGCAGGGTGATGCCGCTGAGGTTGTCGGTGGGGTGGTTGGGCTGCAAGCGTGACGACAGGGTGCCAGGCAGGCCCACCAGGGTCCGGGCCTTGGCGGCCGCACCACTCTTGAGCTTCTTGGACAGCAGGATCAGCTCGTGCACGTCCAGGAGCTTGGCCAGGGCGGCGACCATCACCCCGGTCAGGCCCGTGCCGATGCGGCGGATCTGCGTGCCGTGGCTGCGCAGCAGGCGGTCCTTGAGGGCGCCCAGGGTCAGCCCGGATATCTCGGCGAACACCTGGTGGTCGATGTCGTAGTTGACCTGCATCACGCTGTCGATACGGCCGTGGCGGTCGGTGAGAGGGTGCTCGAAGTAGTGGCCCAGGGTCAGCTCCGAGAGCACCTTGCGGGCCGCTTCGCGAGTGATTTCGTCGGCCGCTGCGAGGCCAGCCACGCGGTCCCCGGCCTTGCTGATGTCGGCGGCGCCGAGCACCGCCTTGAGGTTGGCGAAGTGGATCTCGCGATCCAGGACCCGGGTGCCGTAGCTGCGCTCGGCGGGTATCTCGGGCAGGCGGATGTGCTGGAGTTCGGTGAGTGGCATGGCAGGACTCTCCTTGGTTCGCATCGCCTCAGTGCACGCCGTAGAAGGCGACGGGCACGATGTGCTGATGGGGTTTTCCCAGGTTGATGAAGTGCGCCGAGCGCTCGCGTACCTCGTCGATGACGATCAGGTTGCAGGCACTGCGCCCCCAGTCAGTGGCGTAGTTGCCCAGGACCTTGCCGATGTTGCTTTCCAGCAGCAGCACCAGTGGCCACTGCGGCTCCGGGGCCGCGGCTTGCAGGGCTTGGGCCAGGCGCGTGCCCAGCTGGCGGACCTGCTCCAGCCGGGGAACCTGGCCGTCATCGAGCAATTGCAGGCAGGCGCCGTCGCGGCTGCCCAGGGCCAGGCCCAGGGCGTCGCGCAGTTGGCGCTCGCTGGCATCGATGGGCAGGCGCGCAACGATGGGCAGGTCCTTGAGCGGCAGCACTTGTGGTCGTGGCAAGAACAGGGTGCTGCCGGAAATCTCGGTGTTGTGCAGGGTCAGGCCATAGACCGTGGCTCGCCCGCGGTTTTCCGGCAGCAGTCGGGTGGCGTCCCCCACCAGTCGGGGCTGGCGAGCGATGGCCAGGGCCAGGTCGATACCCAGGTCGCCATAGAAGGTGGTGCCGGGCAGCGTTTCGCCTTGCAGGTGGCGATAGAGCAGCTCGCCGACGCCGCCGGAAAAGGTCAACGCGGCGCTTGCATGGCCTTGGGGCAAGAGCAGCGGCAATTGCTCGACCAGCCGGCCCAGCGGTCCTGTGAAGAACGCCCGGTCGCCTTCGGCGATGGCCAGCAGCGCCGCGACGTACCAGGCGAGAACGGCGTCCCGCTCCAGGGGCATGAGCTCCTGGCCGGATTCCCTGGCGATGCCCAGGTGCTGGAGCAGGGCCCGGCCGAACGCCGAGAGTTCCCTGAGCCGATAGCTACCGGGGTGGAATTGCAAGTGCCGGGCGCCGATGAAGTGGCAACCGCTGGCCAGGACGTTGCCATCCAGGCCCCAGGCGGCATTGGTGGTACCGCCGCCGATATCCAGGTTGAGCAGTGGCTGCTGGCGATGGAAACGGCTCAGGGCCGAACAGCTGCCCATGAAGGCCAGCCAGGATTCCAGGCCGCCGTCGTCGGCCCGGGTCACCAGGGCGTTGCCGAGCAGCTGTCCTACCTGGTGCGCCAGGGCCTGGGCATTGTGCCGCCGGGCGGCCAGGCCGGTGATGATCACTCCGCCGGAAAACAGCTGTTGCGGGCGGACTCCGGCCTGTTCCAGCCAGCCTTCGATCAAGTCGCCGATGGCCCCGGTGTCGATGATGTCGTCCTTGAACGGCGTGAACACCGGGTCGCCGCGAAACAGCACGCGGGGTTCATTGAGGGCCATGCGTCCGGTGACGCAATGGCTGCTGAGGCTGGCCTGGGCGATCAGCGCGCTGCTGGTGGTGGAGCCGAAGTCCAGCCCCAGCAGCAATACCGGTGCGCCGCCCGTGATGGCTGGCATGCAGGCGTTCCTTGTCGTGCCGGGCTCAGGCTGTGGCCTTTTGCCCGGGCCCTACTGGCGCTTCCTGCACGCTATCGCCCAGGTACTCGCCCTCGGCGATGATCCCGGCCGCACGGTCCTGGGCTTCCAGTTGCAGGGCCTTGGGCACCGACAGCCAGTAGGCCAGGCCCACCGCGACGAAACCGGCGCTGAGCTTGCCGATCAGCACCGGCAGGATGATGGTCGGCTGGAAGTTGGCGGTGAAGGATAGGTGGTCGCCCAGCAGGAAGGCCGCGCAGACACCGAAGGCGATGTTGACTACCTTGTCCTTTGGCGGCATGTAGCGCACCAGGCGGAACATCGCCAGGATGTTGGCAATGGTGGCCAGCATGCCGGCGCTGCCCACGGCGCTCAGGCCGACCTTGCCGCCCAGGCTCTCCAGGGGTTTGCCCAGGTACTTGCGCAGCAGGTAGACCATGGGGAAGGCCCCGGCCAGCATGATGCCGATGTAGCCGGCGGTTTCCAGCGCGCGGGTCTGGTCCTCGGCGTCGGCGATGATCGGGTGGAAGCCCCAGCTGCCGAAGACCGTGGTGAACACGCCGGTGAAGTGCTGGACGATCGACGCCACCAGCACCAGCTTGATCACTGCGTCCAGGGTCCGGCCGAAGATGATGAAGCCCTTGATCATCAGGTCCGGCAGGAACCGCAGGCCCAGGGCCAGGGCCACGACGAAGATCAGGATCGGCAGCAGGTTGGCGAACAGGCCGCCCACGGCCAGGGCCAGTTGGTAGCTGGCCTCGGAGTTGGTGCTGACCAGCTCGCGGACCATCGGGTTGCTGAAGGCCAGGATCAGGCTGGCCACCATCACCCCGACCGGGATGGTCAGGATGCCGGACATGATCCCCAGGGCCATGTACTTGTGGTCGCGCTTGTCGAGCATCGCCAGGCCCATGGGGATCGAGAAGACGATGGTGGCGCCACCCATGAAGCCGGTGATCAATGCCATCACCAGCGCTTCCTTGCTGGCCGCCAGGGCCGAGGCCAGGTGGTAGCCGCCCATGTCCGAGGCGATGATCATGGTCGCCGCCAGGGCCGGGTCGGCGCCCAGGGATTCGAAGAAGGGTCCGAAGACCGATTCGATCAATACGGTGAGATAGGGGATGGAAGCCATGATCCCCGCCGCCGGCACGAAGATGTAGCCCGTGGCGTGGATGCCTTCCATGAACTCCTTGCCCAGCCCGCGATCGCTGTCATAGATGGCAGCGAGGGCGCCGAGCACGGCACAGAGCATGATGAGGTAGAGCACGTAGTTGCCGATCTGGTCCATTGCTTTGCTCCCTTGTCTTATTGTTTTTCAAGGCTCTTGTTCAAGCCCGGGGCTGTGCGCGCGAGGTCGTTGACTCAGAACTTCCGACAGCAGCGTCCCGTCCGGCAAGCCAGTGGCACCGGACCACGAAGGTGTAGATGTGCGGCAGGGCCGCGAAAAAACCTCCCGGCGACCTTGGGGTCGCCGGGAGGGTCGATCAGAAGAAGCCCAGCGGATTGATGTCGTAGCTCACCAGCAGGTTCTTGGTCTGCTGATAGTGGTCGAGCATCATCTTGTGGGTCTCGCGGCCCACGCCGGATTTCTTGTAGCCACCGAACGCGGCGTGCGCCGGGTACAGGTGGTAGCAGTTGGTCCACACGCGGCCGGCCTTGATCCCACGGCCCATGCGGTAGGCGCGGTTGATGTCGCGGGTCCAGACCCCGGCCCCCAGGCCGAACTCGGTGTCGTTGGCGATCGCCAGGGCCTCGGCTTCGTCCTTGAAGGTGGTGATGCTCACCACTGGCCCGAAGATTTCTTCCTGGAACACGCGCATCTTGTTGGTGCCCTTGAGCAGGGTCGGCTGGATGTAGTAGCCGGTTGCCAGGTCGCCTTCGAGTTTCTCCACCTTGCCGCCGGTGAGCAGCTGCGCACCTTCGTTCTTGGCGATGTCGAGGTAGGACAGGATCTTGTCGAATTGCTGTTCGGAAGCCTGGGCGCCGACCATGGTGTCGGTGTCCAGCGGGTCGCCACGCTTGATCTGCTCGATCTTCTTCATCACCGCCTGCATGAATTCGTCGTAGATCGACTCCTGCACCAGGGCGCGGGATGGGCAGGTGCAGACTTCACCCTGGTTGAAGAACGCCAGCACCAGGCCTTCGGCGGCCTTCTCGATGAACTTCGGCTCGGCCTGCATGATGTCTTCGAAGAAGATGTTCGGCGACTTGCCGCCCAGTTCCACGGTGGACGGGATGATGTTCTCGGCGGCGCATTTCATGATGTGCGAGCCCACCGGGGTCGAGCCGGTGAAGGCGATCTTGGCGATGCGCTTGCTGGTGGCCAGGGCCTCGCCGGCTTCGCGGCCGAAACCTTGCACCACGTTGAGCACGCCTTTTGGCAGCAGGTCGCCGATCACTTCCATGAGCACGGTGATGCCCAGCGGAGTCTGCTCGGCGGGCTTGAGCACCACGCAGTTGCCGGCGGCCAGGGCCGGGGCCAGCTTCCAGGCGGCCATCAGGATCGGGAAGTTCCACGGGATGATCTGGCCGACCACGCCCAGTGGTTCATGGATGTGGTAGGCCACGGTGTTGCCGTCGATCTCGGCGGCGCTGCCTTCCTGGGCCCGCAGGCAGCCAGCGAAGTAGCGGAAATGGTCGGCGGCCAGGGGGATGTCGGCGTTCAGGGTCTCGCGTACGGCCTTGCCGTTGTCCCAGGTTTCGGTGATGGCCAGCAGTTCGAGGTTCTGCTCGATACGGTCGGCGATCTTCAGCAGGATCAGCGAGCGGGCCTGGACCGAGGTCGCGCCCCAGGCATCGGCGGCGGCATGGGCGGCGTCCAGGGCTTTATCGATGTCTTCGGCAGTGGAGCGCGGGAATTCGGCGATCGGCTTGCCGTTCACCGGCGAGGTGTTGGTGAAGTACTGGCCTTTGATGGGCGCGACGAATTCGCCGTTGATGTAGTTGCCGTACTTGCTCTTGAACGAAACGATAGCGCCTTCAGTACCGGGGTGTGCGTAACGCATGGGGTATCTCCTGGCTTTTATGCTTATGGGGGAGGACGCGCTTTAGCGCATGGCAAGCGTAGAGCAAAGCCCGGGCCAGTGTGCTCCATGCCAGGTGAATCAAGGCCTTGCGACAACAGGTCGCAGCCCCTGGACCTGGGCTGTGGCAAATCTGGCGCAGTATCGAGTGACAGTTTGTAACCCTGATGGCACAACCTGTGACTTGTGGGGCATGCCGACGTTGCAATGCGGTCACGGCTGGAGGATGCTGATTCGCGTGTCGAATCCTGTCGGACAAATCCGCAGAATCCTCGGAGTTTTGTCGGCTGGCAGCGATTCCCGAACTTTCGGCGGCTACAGGATGGCGCCCGCGCGTGACAGCACAGCAGGAGAACAATAAGAAATGCACAGCAGCAATCATCTGACCCGCCATGCCCAGCAAGTGCTGACGGTCGCCCGGGGCAAGGCTCATCTGCAGGGACCTGGCAGCGATCCATCCATCGCCCGTTCCTGGCTGCGCTGCCTGGAGGATTATCACCTCGACCCGGCACTGGCCATGGCGCCGACGGTGCTCGAGCACGGCCGCTTGCTGGAGAGCCGCGAGCGCCTGCGCGATGTGCTGCAGATCGCCGGCACGGAAATGGCCAACCTGCACCAGCAGTTGTCCGGTGCCGGCCACGCGGTGCTGCTGACCGATGCCCGCGGGGTCATCCTCAACTGCATCACCGCTCCCAGCGAGCGCAAGATCTTCGAGCATGCCGGCCTGTGGCTCGGCGCCGACTGGAGCGAGGCCCGCGAGGGCACCAACGGTATCGGTACCTGCCTGGTGGAACGCCAGTCGCTGACCATCCACCAGGACGAGCATTTCCGTGGCCGGCACACCGGCCTGACCTGCTCCGCCAGCCCGGTGTTCGATCCCCATGGCGAGTTGCTGGCGGTACTGGACGTGTCTTCGGCCCGACAGGATGTTTCCCGCCAGAGCCAGTTCCACACCATGGCCATGGTCAATCTCTCGGCGAAGATGATCGAGAGCTGTTACTTCCTGCGTTACTTCGAAAACCAGTGGTTGCTGCGCTTTCACTTGCAGGCCGAGTCGGTGGGGCTGTTCAGCGAGGGGCTGCTGGCGTTCGACGGCGAAGGGCGGATCTGCGCGGTGAACCAGAGTGCCCTGAACCTGCTGGGGCATATTCGCGGTGGCCTGCTGGGCAAGCCCGTGGAGAGTTTTTTCGATTGTTCCCTGGATGAGCTGTTCGCTCGTGCCAGCCTCAATGCCAGCGCCAGCTGGCCATTGCGAACCCGGGACGGACGGCGTTTGTTCGCCTTGTTGCGCGGTGCCCCGCAGCCCGTCACGCCACCCTTGTTGCGCGCGCCGCTGGAAGTGCTCCAGCCCCGCGCCCCGGGGATCTGCCTGGGGGACGCCGGCCTGCAGAACGATTTTCGCCGGGCTTCGCGGGTGTTCGAGCGTGATGTGCCGCTGCTGATCAATGGCGAGACCGGCTCCGGCAAGGAGGCGTTCGCCAAGGCCGTGCACCAGGGCAGCGTCCGGGCGGACAAGGCCTTTGTCGCCCTCAACTGCGCGGCGATCCCGGAAAGCCTGATCGAGAGCGAACTGTTCGGCTACCGCGGCGGCAGCTTCACCGGGGCGCGCAAGGAAGGCATGCGCGGCAAGCTGCAGCAGGCCGACGGCGGCACCTTGTTCCTGGATGAGATCGGCGACATGCCGCTGGCCTTGCAGACCCGCTTGCTGCGGGTCCTGGAGGATCGGCTGGTGGTGCCCATCGGTGGCGAGCCGCAACCGGTCAATGTGCGCATCATCAGTGCCACTCACCGCGACCTGCAGGAGCGGGTGCGCGATGGCAGCTTCCGCGAAGACTTGTACTACCGGCTCAATGGCCTGGAGATCGCCCTGCCGGCATTGCGTGAACGCAGTGACAAATCCCAGTTGCTGGACTTCCTCCTGGCCGAAGAGGCGGGCACGCAGCCAGTGGGCCTGGACGAGCCTGCACGCCAGGCGCTGTTGGGCTATTCATGGCCGGGCAACGTACGGCAGCTGCGCAATGTGCTGCGGACCCTGGCGGCCTTGTGCGAAGACGGTCGGATCGGCATCGACGACTTGCCGGCGATGATTCGCCAGGGCAGCCGCCTGGCTCCGGCGAGCGAAGCGCTCCAGGCGCAGCCGGAGCGCCCCCTGGACGACGCCGAGCGCCAGGCGCTGCTGGCGGCACTGGAGCAGCAGCGCTGGCACATGACCCATACCGCCGAGCAACTGGGGGTCAGTCGCAACACCTTGTATCGCAAGCTGCGCAAGCACGGCATTTCGCGCTGAGCCCAGGCACGTCCATCGCCTGCCGTGGCCCAGGCCGCGGCGGCATCTCCCCGTCAGCTAAAGGGTGCGATTTGCAGCCCTCTAGGCTACCCTGCGCCGATGTTTTATGAGGTCGACTATGCACATCCATATTCTCGGTATCTGCGGCACTTTCATGGGGTCGATGGCGGTTCTGGCCAAAGAGCTCGGCCACCACGTCACCGGCTCCGACGCCAACGTCTATCCGCCGATGAGCACCCAGCTGCAAGCCCAGGGCATCGAGCTGACCCAGGGTTATGACCCGGCCCAGCTGGACCCGGCGCCGGACCTGGTGGTGATCGGCAACGCCATGTCCCGGGGCAACCCGGCGGTGGAATATGTGTTGAACAAGGGCTTGCCCTATGTGTCCGGCCCGCAATGGCTGGCGGACCATGTGCTGCAAGGGCGTTGGGTCCTGGCGGTGGCCGGTACCCACGGCAAGACCACCACCAGCAGCATGCTGGCCTGGGTGCTGGAGCATGCCGGGATGAGTCCGGGCTTTTTGATCGGCGGCGTGCCGCAGAACTTCGCGGTTTCGGCGCGCCTGGGCGGTACGCCGTTCTTCGTGATCGAGGCCGATGAGTACGACAGCGCCTTCTTCGACAAGCGCTCGAAATTCGTCCATTACCGTCCGCGCACTGCCATCCTCAACAACCTCGAATTCGACCATGCGGATATCTTCCCGGACTTGGCGGCCATCGAGCGGCAGTTCCACCATCTGGTACGGACCATCCCCAGCGAAGGCCTGGTGATCCACCCCACCACCGAACCCGCCTTGCAGCGAGTGATCGAGATGGGCTGCTGGACCCCGGTACAGACTACCGGCGCCGGTGGTCAATGGCAGGTCAAGCTGCGCAGCGAAGACGGTTCGGCCTTCGAGGTGTTGTTCGAGGGTGTGAGCCAAGGCGTGGTCGAGTGGGAACTGACCGGCCAGCACAACGTCGCCAACGCCTTGGCGACCCTGGCCGCGGCCCGTCATGTGGGCGTGGTGCCGGCCATGGGCATCGCTGCGCTGAGTGCCTTCAAGAGCGTGAAGCGGCGCATGGAGAAAGTCGCCGAGGTGCAAGGGGTGACCATCTACGATGACTTCGCCCACCACCCGACCGCCATCGCCACCACCCTGGATGGCTTGCGCAAGCGCGTCGGCGAGGCGCCGGTGATCGCCATCATCGAGCCGCGCTCCAACTCCATGAAGCTCGGTGCCCACCGTGACGGCCTGCCGGAAAGCGTCAACCAGGCCGACCAGGTGATCTGGTACGCGCCGCCCAACCTGGGTTGGGACCTGGCGGCCACTGCGGCCCAGTGCACGGTGCCCTCGATCGTCAGCGATTCGCTGGACGGCATCATCGAGCGAGTGAAGAGCCAGGCCAAGCCCGGGACCCAGGTGGTGATCATGAGCAACGGCGGCTTCGGCGGCCTGCACGGCAAGCTGGCCGAGGCGCTGCAATGAACAACGGCCCGGAACGCATCACCCTGGCCATGACCGGGGCGTCCGGCGCCCAATATGGCCTGCGCCTGCTCGACTGCCTGGTCCGCGAGGACCGGGAAGTGCATTTCCTGATCTCCAAGGCCGCGCAGTTGGTGATGGCCACCGAGACCGACGTGACCTTGCCGGCCAAGCCGCAACTGATGCAGGCCTTCCTCACCGAATACACAGGGGCGGCGGCGGGGCAGATCCGGGTCTACGGCAAGGAAGACTGGATGTCGCCGGTGGCCTCTGGCTCCGGCTCGCCCGCGGCGATGGTGGTGGTGCCGTGTTCCACCGGCACCCTGTCGGCGATCGCCACCGGGGCCTGCAACAACCTGATCGAGCGGGCTGCGGACGTTACCCTCAAGGAGCGTCGGCAATTGATCCTGGTGCCGCGCGAGGCGCCGTACTCCAGTATTCACCTGGAGCACATGCTCAAGCTGTCGAACCTGGGCGTGACCATCCTGCCGGCGTCGCCGGGCTTCTATCACCAGCCGCAGACCATCGATGACCTGGTGGATTTCGTCGTGGCGCGGATTCTCAACCTGCTGAACATTCCCCAGGACATGCTGCCCCGCTGGGGCGAACATCACTTGAGCAGTGATGAGTAAAGCCCTGCTGCTGTTGCTGGCCGCCCTGCAGTTGGGCGGCTGCGCCACGGCCCGTACCCTGGATGCGGCGAAGCCCGGGGCGCCGGTGGTATACGCCGGAACGCGCCTGGACTTGTATGCAATGCAGGGCGGTTGCTGCCCGGTGGATCGCTTCGGCGCCCAGGCTCCCGGTTACCCGGGGCTGGACCTGCCGGCCAGCGCCTTGCTCGATACCCTGCTGCTGCCGTTGTCAGTGCTGACGGCACTGGGGGTGGGGTTTCGCGCCACGGGCGGTTTGTAGCGCGAGGTCATTTACCCAGTTTGCGCAGCTCGTCGGACTCCACCACCCGGGTGCCGCTTTGTTCTTCCAGGGCCAGGCGCCACATGGCTCGCGCTAGCTGGCAGGCCTCGATGCCGTGGTACTTGCCGGGAATCAGTCGCGACAGCGGACCGGCCAGTTGTTCGCCCAGGCGTGGTTCGACCCGGTCGCCCAGCAATAGGGAAGGTCGGCAGATAGTCAGTTGCGGCCAACCCTGGCGCTTCAGGGCTTCTTCCATCTCGCCCTTGACCCGGTTGTAGAAGATCGACGACTTGGGGTCCGCGCCCAGGGCGCTAACCACTACCAGGTGCCGTGCGCCCATTTCCAGGGCGCGCTTGCCGAACGCTACGACCAGGTCCAGGTCGACGGCGCGGAAGGCCGCCTCGGAGCCGGCACGCTTGATGGTGGTGCCCAGGCAGCAAAAGGCGATCTCCACCTTGCCGCTCAACTGGGGTAGGAGCACAGCAGGGTCGCCTACCGGGTTTTCCAGTCGCGGGTGCTGGCTCAGCGGGCGTCTGCTGGGGGCCAGGACGCGGCTGATGGTGGGCTCGCTGAGCAGGCGATCAAGCAGTTGCTCTCCGGTCAGGCCAGAGGCGCCGGCCAGCAGGATGTGCTGAGGCGTCAGGTACATGGTCATTCCCCCTTGATACAGTTTCAGCTTAGTAGCTCTGCGCTTCCTTGTTGCTGATAGAGACACTCTGCAGCGCTTTTCGTGCCTGCTGCTTGCGCAGTTGCTGCCAGTGGGCGAGTACTCCCTTGGGCGCCCAGATCTGTGGTTCGGAGGGTTCGAAGTTCTCGGTCTGCTCACGTTCGGCCACGGTCGCCTTGGCCAGCAGGAAGGCGTGCTCCAGATCGTCGGTCTGGTTCAGGGCCTGGGCGAACAGCGCGTCGCCGAAGTAGGTGAAGTCGGCTTCCTCGGAACAGCCGAAGGACACCCGGTCGGCCCGGGAGGCGGTCATGACCAGGGTTCGCTCATCCTTGAGGGCTGGAATGAAGCCACCGGAATAGCAGGCCGAGATGACGACGATCTTGTCGCGATTCTTCAGCGGTGCCAGGGCGCTGGCCAGCTCGTCGGCAGGCAGGTCCGCCAGTTCCAGGCGTGGTTGGTCCAGGACCAGCTCATGTTCGCTGGTGCCGTGGCTGGTGAGGTAGATGAACACCAGGTCCTCGGGGCCGCTGCGTTCGGCCAGGACCTGGGCGGCACGGCGCAGGTTTTCCCTGGTAGCCATGGGGCGGGTCATCATCTGGTCGCGGTGGTTGACCAGGCGAACCTGGCCCAGGGCGCCGAAGCGGCTGGTGAGCATGTTGCTGACGTAGTCGGCCTCGCGCAGGAATACGCTCTGCTTGCCATCGCCGGCGAGCGTCAGGCTGTAGAGCTCGATGGCCGGGGTGGAGGCGGGCACGGCATCGAGGGCCTCCCGGAGCAAGCCGCCCTGGGCCAGCAGGGCGCCTTCAAGCGGGTCGGGGAGCAGCTTGCCCTCGGCGTCGCGAACTCGCAGGCCGTTGTTCCAGGTCCCGCTTTGCACGCTGCCGTCCCGCAGTACCAGTACCCCGCGGCCCTGGTAGTTGTCGCTGTCGAAGCCACCGATGTAGAAGCTGCCGTCGGTGAGGTTCAGGCGGCCTTCGCCGCTGAAGCGCCAGTCGCTGAAGGTGCCGATGTAATGGCTGCCGTCGGCGCCGATCAGCTCGCCCTTGCCGCCCAGGGCGCCCTCCTTGAACTGGCCGATCCAGACATCGCCATCGGAGTTTTCGTAGCGGCCCTTGCCGTTGAGCTGGTTGTGCTTGAAGCCACCGACGTAGATATCGCCTTCGGCGCTGTTGAAGGTGCCATTGCCCTCCAGTTGACCATCGACGAAGTGGCCGCTGAACTGGTTGCCGCTGGAGTCGCTGCGCTGGCCCTCGCCATTGGGTTTGCCCTTGGCGAACTGACCCTGGTACTGGCTGCCGTCCTCGAGCTCCAGGCGGCCCAGGCCCGAGTACAGGTCGGCCTTGAACTCGCCCCGGTAGGTCATGCCGTCTTCCTTGAGGGTGCCTTCGCCATCCCGGCGCCCCAGCTTGAAGCCGCCACTGTAGTTGCTGTCCTTGGTGGTCAGGGTGCCCTGGCCGTGGAACAGCCCCTGCTGGAACTGGCCGCGATAGACCTCGCCATTGCTGCCGTGCCATTCGCCCTGGCCGTGCCACTGGCCCTTGTCGAACTGGCCGGCGTACCAGCTGCCGTTGGGATAGTCGATGCGCCCCTGGCCCTGCAGCAGGCCGTCCATCAGGTCGCCCCGGTAGCGGCCGCCATCCGGCAGGCGGGCATCGGGCGGCAACAGCGATTCGCCGTCACCGCAAGCGCTGAGCAGGAGGGTCATGACCAGGGGTACAAGTGGGCGCATAACGGGTTCCGGATGATTAGGGGTCCGAGTATGCCGTAGCGGTGTGCCTTGTATATAGAGAGACCGAGCGAAACAGCGTGAGCTGTTTCGCATCGAGAGGCATCAGACAAAGCAGAGCGACAGGGGCTCGGCGATGTAGGCGGGTTTTTCCTGGCCGTCGATCTCCAGGGTGGCGGTGACCTTGAGCAGCCATTGGCCGGGTTTCTTCTCGGTGACGTCGGTCAGGTCGACCTTGAGTCGCACCTGGGAGTTGACCGCCACCGGCTGGATGAAGCGCACGCTGTCCAGGCCATAGTTGACCGCCATCTTCAGGCCCTTTGGCAGCACCAGGATGTCTTCCATCAGCTTGGGGATCAGCGACAGGGTCAGGAACCCATGGGCGATGGTGCCGCCGAACGGAGTCTGTGCGGCCTTGACCGGGTCCACGTGGATGAACTGGAAGTCACCGGTGGCCTCGGCAAACAGGTTGATACGCTCCTGGTCGATGGTGAGCCATGCGGAACGTCCCAGTTCCTTCCCAACGTAGTCCTTGAGCTCTGCAGCAGGAACATAGGGCATTGACACTCTCCTTGGGTTCAACGGTTTTAGTGATCGATAGGGTGTTTTTCGCTCCGGAATCTCCACTGTAGATCATCATGGCGATCCGGCCCGGGTAAACGTCCATGCTTTTGGCGAATGCCGGTTCATAGCGCCTGCGTGCTTATAATGCGCCACGGTATCTGGCTGGAGAGGCGGTATGTTGCTACGGGGTTTGACATGGCTGGTGCTGTTCCAACTGCTCGGGACGGCGCTCAATCACTTGCTGTTGCCCGTGCTTCCCGGTCCGATCATCGGCCTGTTGCTGCTCCTGGTGTTCCTGATCATCCGCGGTGAGGTGGGCGAGCCGTTGAGCCAGGCCGCCGGCAGCCTGTTGCGCTACCTGCCGCTGCTGCTGGTGCCGCCCGCCGTTGGGGTGATGGTCTATGCCCGGGATATCGCCGCGGATTTCTGGGCCATCGTCGGTGCACTGGTCTTGTCGCTGGTGCTGTCCATGGCCTTCGCCGGTGTGCTGATGCAGCGCCTGGTCAAGCGCCAGGCGCGCCGGGAGGATGACCAATGACCTTCGACTGGCAGGGGGCCTGGGCGGCGGTGATCCACCATCCGCTGTTCGGCATCGGCATCACCCTGGGGGCCTATCAACTGGTGCTGGCAGCCTTCGAGAAGACCCGCTGGATATTCCTGCAACCGGTGCTGGTGTCCATGCTGCTGGTGATCGGCGTCCTGGTCGGTTGTGGCCTGAGCTACACCGAGTATCGCAAGAGCACCGAGATCCTGAGCATTCTGCTGGGACCGGCCACCGTGGCCCTGGCGGTGCCGCTGTATCTAAACCTGCGACGCATCCGCCAATTGTTCTGGCCGATCTTTACTACGCTGGTGTTGGGCGGAGTCCTGGCCACCAGCCTGGGAGTGCTGCTGGGCTGGTGGTTCGGCGCCGAGCACATGATCCTCATGACCATGGCGCCCAAGTCGGTGACGTCACCGATCGCCATGCTGGTGGCCGAGCAGATCGGCGGCGTGGCGGCGCTGGCGGCGGTGTTCGTGCTGATCACCGGGGTACTGGGGGCGATCTTCGGCCCGGCGCTGCTGGATCGCCTGGGGGTCGAGGCGCCGGAGGCGCGGGGCATGGCCCTGGGCATGACGGCCCATGCGGTGGGCACTTCGGTGGCCCTGCAGGAAAGCGAGGAGTGTGGCGCCTTCGCGGCGCTGGCGATGAGTCTGATGGGCGTGGCCACGGCGGTCCTGCTGCCGCTGGCGGTGTCGTTGCTGGTTTGAGGATGGTGGCATGAGTCTGGCGTTGCTCCCCCTGAATACCGTGTTGTTTCCCGAGTGCATCCTCGACCTGCAGATCTTCGAGGCGCGCTACCTGGACATGATCGGTCGCTGTATGAAGCAGGGCAGCGGTTTCGGTGTGGTGTGCATCCTGGAGGGCGAGGAAACCGGCCTTGCGCCCCAGGGATATGCCCGGGTGGGCTGCGAGGCGCTGATCACCGACTTCCACCAGCAGGACAACGGCCTGCTGGGAATCCGCGTCAGGGGCGGGCGGCGCTTTCGCGTGCTGGACAGCGAGGTGCAGAAGGACCAGCTGACGGTGGCCCGGGTGCAATGGCTGGAGGAGGCGACGGAGCAGCCGCTGCGGGACGACGATGCCGACCTGGTGGCGCTGCTCAAGGCCTTGGCTGAACACCCCATGGTCGAGGCCCTGGAAATGGGTGCCGAGGCGGCCGGACAACTGTCCCTGGGCAATCAGCTGGCCTATCTGCTGCCCTTTACCGAGCTGGACAAGATCGACCTGCTGCAACTGGACGATCCGCAGCAGCGTCTGGATGCGATCCAGCAGTTGCTGGACGAGCTGCAGGGCGAGCTCTTCGCCTGAGCCGCCGCGCAGCCCGCCTCAATAGGCGTAGCGCAGCAGCGCCTGTGGCAGGTGCCGCATCGACATGAAGGCACACAGCAGGACCATCACCGGCAGTACCAGCCACCAGGCCTTGGCCGGCATCGGCTTGAGCGGGGCCTGCCACTGGCAAAGGGTCAGGCTCGCAGCACAGACGCAGGTCGCCAGCATGGCTCCGGCGAGAATGTCGGTAGGCCAGTGGGCCCCCAGGTAGACCCGCGACATCGCGATCGACAGCGCCGGCAGGCAGCCCAGTAGCAGCCAGGTCAGGCGCATCCGCGGCGGTTGGCCACGCCCGGCCAGTACGGCCAGGGTCAGGAACAGCGCGAAGGATCCGGAGGAATGCCCGCTGGGCATGCTGAAGCTGGCCAGCGGCTCGGTCAGCACCTCGGGACGCACTCGGGCGAAGAACCATTTGCTGGCGGTATTGGCCAGCGCGGTGCACAGCAGCGTGGCGCCGGCGAATACCGCCTGGCGCCACTGGCGCAGCAGCACCAGCAGCAGGGTCAGGACCGCACTGATGACGAACATGGCGCGGAACTCACCGATCTGGGTGACCATCACCATGACCTTGTCCAGTGCAGGGTCACGATGTTCCTGTACCAGGGCGATCAGTCCCTGGTCGAACTGGGCCAGGTGGGGATAGCCGATGAACAGCCCGATCAGCAAGGCCAGGCCCAGGCCGGACATCAGCAGGGTTGCCCGGCGGTGGCGGCGCAGGCTGCTGTTGACGCTCAGCCCGATCAACACCGCGAGGCTGCCGATGACTACCCCGGCCTGGGGCCAGAAGCCTTCGGGCAGCGGCAGGCGAATGGCTGCGCCAGTGGCCCAGCCCGGCAACAGGTAGGCCACCGACCAACCCGCCGCGGCCAGCAGGCTGACGGCGAAGAAGCGCGGGAACGGCATGTCGAACATGCCCGCCACCATCGGCAGCATCGGGCGCAGGGGGCCGATGAAGCGCCCGACCAACAGGCTGGCGATGCCATAGCGCTGGAAGTAGGCCTCCGCGCCAGTGATCCATTCAGGATGCTGGCGCAGGCCCGGCAGGCGCCGGATGCTCTGGTGGAAGCGCCGGCCCAAAAGGTAGGAGATCACATCGCCGAGGACCCCGGCGGTAAAGCCCAGCACTAAGGTCTCGCCCAGCGACAGGGCACCGTTGCCGGCCAGTACGGCAATGGCGAACAGCAGCACCGTACCGGGGACGATCAGGCCGGCGATGGCCAGGCATTCCACGAAGGCGACGATGAATACCGCGGCGGCCAGCCACTGCGGATTGGTGCTCAGCCAGGCGGTCACGCTGTCGAGCCATGGGCCCATAGGTTCAACTCCATTTCAGTGTCAGGCAGGGCCGGCGGATCAGCCGAGGATGAGGTAGTCGCGCCCTTCGACCTGGCCTCGGCGCAGTGGGTTCCGAGTGCAGCAGGGGGCGTAGGCGGCATCGACGAAGCGATACATCAGGTGTTCGTCGCGCCCGTGGGGAATACCCAGGCGGGTGGTCTGGATGATCTTGGGCACGGCGTTGCCGGCGTCTTCGACAAAAAGGATTTCGTGATCGAAGCGTTTCGCATCCCAGACCGGGACTTTCAGGCCCAGGGCCTTGCATAGCAGGGTCTGGCCGGCGCAGAGCTTTTGCGCGGGGCGAGGCTGGCCGCTGGCGTCCGGGTTGTTCAGTTGCATCTGTTGCAGGCTGGCAGGGCCTGAAACCTCGTCGACCCAGGGATAGGCGGACTTGATCAGCACCGCATTGCCGGGGCCCTGGGCGCTGAAGTTCAGCGAGTCACCGCCCCGGGCGTAATACATATAGATGTGGCCACCATCCAGAAACAACGCCTTACGTTTTTCCGTGAAGCCGAGGGAGGCATGGCTGCCTTTTTCCTCGCAGTAATAGGCTTCAGTCTCGATAATGCGCGCTGAGAGCCACAGGTCCCCGACTTTATGGCGGATCACCTTGCCCAGCAGCTCACGGGCCAGGAGCTGAGCGTCACGGTCGAAAAAGCTGTCAGGCAGGGCTTTGGGCAGTTTCGCAGAGGTCAGGATGGACATGATGGTGAAGGGTAATGGCCAGGAAAGTGCCGGAATGATAACAACTTCAGGCTTAATTCAGGCTGAACCAGCAGTATTTCGACCATCCGCCCGTGACCGCTGTCCGTGGGCCGGCGCGACAGCTATAATCAGCCGCTTTCCTCTTTGCCAAGACCACACCAGACCATGACTGAGTCCGTTCTTGACTACATGACCCGTTTGGGTCGCGCTGCCCGCCAAGCTTCCCGGGTCATCGCCCGCGCCACCACCGTGCAGAAGAACCGCGCGCTGCTGGCGGCTGCCGATGCGCTGGACGCCGCGCGACCGGAACTGACCGCGGCCAACGAGCAGGACCTGGCCAGCGGCCGGGCCAATGGTCTGGAACCGGCGCTGCTGGATCGCCTGGCACTCACCCCCGCCCGTATCGACGAGATGATCGAAGGCCTGCGTCAGGTGGCCAAGCTGCCTGACCCCATCGGTGAAATCCGCGATATGCGCTACCTGCCCTCGGGCATCCAGGTGGGCAAGATGCGGGTGCCCCTGGGCGTGATCGGCATCATCTACGAGTCGCGTCCCAACGTGACCATCGACGCCGCGGCCCTGTGCCTCAAGTCCGGCAACGCCACCATCCTGCGTGGCGGTTCCGAGGCCATTCATTCCAACCGCGCCATCGCCGCTTGCATCCAGCAAGGGTTGGCGGCGGCCGACCTGCCGGCCCACGTGGTGCAAGTGGTGGAGACCACCGACCGCGCCGCGGTGGGCGCGTTGATCACCATGCCCGAGTTCGTCGACGTGATCGTGCCCCGTGGCGGCAAGAGCCTGATCGAGCGGGTCAGCCGTGATGCCCGGGTGCCGGTGATCAAGCACCTGGATGGCGTCTGCCACGTATTCATCGATGTCGCCGCGGACCTGGACAAGGCCATCCGCATCGCCGACAACGCCAAGACCCAGCGCTATGCCCCGTGCAACACCATGGAGACCCTGCTGGTCCATGCCGGTATCGCCGGGCGCGTACTGCCGCCGCTGGCCGCGATCTATCGCGACAAGGGTGTCGAGTTGCGTGGCTGCGAGCAGACCCGGGCGATCCTCGGGGGCGATGTGCTGGAGGCCAGCGAAGAAGATTGGCGTACCGAGTACACCGCGCCGATCCTCTCGATCCGCGTGGTGGACGGCCTGGAGCAGGCCATCGAACACATCAATGCCTACGGCTCGCACCATACCGATTCCATCGTCACCGAGAACTTCAGTGACGCCCGGCGCTTCCTCAACGAAGTGGATTCCAGCTCGGTCATGGTCAATGCCTCGACGCGCTTCGCCGACGGTTTCGAATACGGCCTGGGCGCGGAGATCGGCATCTCCACCGACAAGCTGCACGCCCGTGGGCCGGTAGGCCTGGAAGGCCTGACCAGCGAGAAGTACGTGGTCTTCGGCGACGGTCACGTGCGTACTTGATGGGCAAACGTATCGGCCTGCTGGGCGGCACCTTCGATCCAGTGCATATCGGCCACCTGCGTGGCGCACTGGAAGTGGCCGAATCCATGCGACTCGACGAGCTGCGCCTGACACCCAGTGCCAGGCCGCCTCATCGGGATACACCGCAGGTGTCGGCGCTCGATCGTCTGGCGATGGTCGAGCGTGCGGTGGCGGGCGTTTCACCCCTGGTGGTGGACGACCGTGAGCTGAAACGGGACAAACCGTCCTACACCATAGACACCCTGGAGCAGATGCGCGCCGAACTGGCCGCGGACGACCAGTTGTTCCTGCTGTTGGGCTGGGACGCTTTCTGCGGCCTGCCCACCTGGCATCGCTGGGAAGAACTGCTCCAGCACTGCCACATCCTGGTGCTGCAACGCCCGGATGCCGACAGTGAGCCGCCGGATGCCCTGCGCAACCTGCTGGCGGCCCGCTCGGTGAGCGACCCGCTGGCCCTGCAAGGGCCGGGGGGACACATTGCATTCGTCTGGCAGACACCGCTCGCGGTGTCTGCCACCCAGATCCGTCAACTGCTGGCCAGCGGTAAGTCGGTACGTTTCCTGGTGCCTGACGCGGTCCTGGCCTATATCGATGCTCACGGACTGTACCGTGTGCCGAACTGAAGGAAGGCTGCCGGCCCATGTCGTGCGGCGTTCCATACATACGAGCTGAACGAGTTTTATATGACTAACCAAGTAATGAAAGGCGAAGATTTGGTCAAGGTGGCTGTCGCCGCGCTGGAAGACGTCAAGGCCCAGGACATCCTGGTGATCGATGTGCGCGACAAGCAGAGCATCACCGACTACATGGTGATCGCCACCGGTACCTCCAACCGCCAGATCGGCGCGATGCTGGAAAAGGTCCGCGAGATGGTCAAGGCCCAGGGCGTACGTCCGCTGGGTGAAGAAGGCAAGGGCGACAGCGACTGGGTGCTGCTGGACCTGGACGAAGTGATCGTACACATGATGACCGCCTCGGCCCGCCAGTTCTACGACCTGGAGCGCCTGTGGCAGGGCGCCGAGCAGAGCCGCGCGGCCGATGGCAAGCACCACAGCCCGGAAAACACCCACGAGCATTTCGCCAAGCTCAACAAAGACCAGCAATAAGGGACGGCTGTGCGCCTGCGTCTGATCGCTGTCGGTTCACGCATGCCCAAGTGGGTGGAAGAGGGTTGGCATGAGTATGCCAAGCGTCTGCCATCCGAGCTGGCGCTGGAACTGGTGGAAATACCGCTCAACACCCGGGGCAAGAATGCCGACGTGGCCCGCTTCATCCGTCAGGAAGGCGAGGCCATGCTGGCCAAGGTCGGGCATAACGAACGCATCGTGACCCTCGAGGTGCACGGCAAGCCCTGGAGCACCGAGCAGTTGGCGGTGGAGCTGGACCGCTGGCGCCTGGACTCGCGTACCGTGAACTTCATGGTCGGCGGCCCGGAAGGGTTGGCGCCGGAAGTCTGCGCGCGGGCGGACCAGCGCTGGTCTCTGTCGCCCCTGACCTTGCCGCACCCGTTGGTGCGGATCCTCATCGGCGAACAGCTGTATCGCGCCTGGACCGTGCTGTCCGGCCACCCTTACCACAAGTAGCCTGCGCCCCCCCATGTCCCAGCCGATCCGTATCAAGGACCATGAAAAAGACGCCCGCCTGGTGCGTAACCGGGTGGTGTTCGGCGCCATCCTGGTGGTCAGCCTGATCGGCGTGCTGATCGCCCGGCTGTATTACCTGCAGGTGATCCAGTACGAGATTCACTCCACGCTTTCGGAGAGCAACCGGGTTCACGTCCAGTCCATCCCTCCGAGCCGGGGCTTGATCTACGACCGTAACGGCGTGGTGGTGGCCGACAACCGGCCCAGCTTCAGCCTGAGCATGACCCGCGAGCGCTCCGGCGACTGGCGGCAGGTTCTCGATGTGATAGTCGAGGTGCTGGAACTGACGCCGGAAGACCGGGTGCTGTTCGAGAAGCGGGTCAAGCAGGGGCGGCGGGCGTTCGAGCCGGTGCCGATCCTGTTCGAGTTGACGGAAGAGCAGATCGCTCGTATCGCGGTGAACCAGTTCCGCCTGCCTGGCGTGGAGGTGGTGGCCCAGTTGGTCCGACATTATCCCCAGGGTGCGCATTTCGCCCACTCCGTAGGTTATGTGGGACGGATCAATGAAAAAGAACAGAAGTCCCTGGATCGGGTGAACTACAGCGGCACCCACCACATCGGCAAGACTGGCATCGAACGCTTCTACGAGGACGACCTGCATGGCCAGGTGGGCTACGAGGAAGTCGAGACCAATGCCCGTGGCCGTGTGCTGCGGGTGCTCAAGCGCACCGACCCGATTCCCGGCAAGGACATCATCCTGAGCCTGGATATCAAGCTGCAGGAGGCTGCGGAGGCGGCCCTGGGCGGTCGACGCGGCGCGGTGGTGGCCCTGGACCCCAACACCGGCGAAGTGTTGGCGATGGTCAGCCAGCCGAGTTTCGATCCCAACCTGTTCGTCACCGGGATCAGCTTCAAGGCTTACGCCGAGCTGCGTGACTCCATCGACCGGCCACTGTTCAACCGAGTGTTGCGCGGGTTGTATCCACCGGGTTCGACCATCAAGCCGGCGGTAGCCATTGCCGGGCTCGACGCGGGAGTGGTGACGGCCACGAGCCGGGTCTACGACCCGGGCTACTACCAGTTGCCCAACTATGACCACAAGTACCGCAACTGGAACCGCACCGGCGACGGTTACGTCGATCTGGACACGGCGATCATGCGGTCCAACGATACCTATTTCTATGATCTGGCCCACAAGCTGGGGATCGACCGGCTCTCGGCCTACATGGGCAAGTTCGGCATCGGCCAGAAGGTTTCCCTGGATATGTTCGAGGAGTCGCCAGGGCTGATGCCGACCCGTGAGTGGAAGCGTGCGACCCGGCGCCAGGCCTGGTTCCCGGGGGAAACCCTGATCCTCGGGATCGGCCAGGGCTATATGCAATCGACGCCCCTGCAACTGGCCCAGGCCACCGCCCTGGTGGCCAGCAAGGGACGCTGGAACCGGCCGCACCTGGCCAAGAGCATCGAGGGCGCACGGCCGGTGGACCACAACCCGATGCCGGACATCGTGCTGCGTGATCCGGCGGACTGGATGCGGGTCAACCACGGTATGCAGCAGGTGATGCACGGCCCCCGGGGTACTGCGCGCAAGGCGGCGGTCGGCTCGCCCTACCGGATTGCCGGCAAGAGTGGTACCGCCCAGGTGGTGGCGATCAAGCAGGGCGAAAAATACGACCGCTCCAAGGTCCAGGAGCGCCATCGCGACCATGCCTTGTTCGTTGGTTTTGCCCCGGCCGAGAACCCCAGGATAGTGGTGTCGGTGATGGTGGAGAACGGTGAGTCGGGCTCCGGCGTCGCCGCCCCTGTAGTGCGCCAGGTCATGGATGCCTGGCTCCTGGGCCCGGATGGCCAGCTCAAGCCAGAGTTCGCCAGCCCTACCATTACGGAGGCTACGGCCCGTGAAGAGTAATTTCGACCGCATTCTCTCCAGCGAGGACGTGATGCGGCGTCGGGCGACGCTGTTGCAGCGCCTGCATATCGATGGTCCCTTGCTGATCCTGCTGCTGACCCTGGCGGCCGGCAGCCTGTTCGTCCTGTATTCGGCCAGTGGCAAGAGCTGGGACCTATTGGCCAAGCAGGCCACTTCGTTCGGCATCGGCCTGGTGTCGATGATCATCATCGCCCAGTTCGAGCCGCGCTTCATGGCCCGCTGGGTGCCGCTTGGTTATGTGTTCGGCGTGGTTTTGCTGGTGGTAGTGGACGTGATGGGCCACAACGCCATGGGCGCGACCCGCTGGATCAACGTCCCCGGGGTGATCCGCTTCCAGCCCTCGGAGTTCATGAAGATCATCATGCCGGCGACCATCGCCTGGTACTTGTCCAAGCGCACCTTGCCGCCGCACCTCAAGCATGTGGGCATCAGCCTGGTACTGATCGGTATTCCATTCATGCTGATCGTGCGCCAGCCGGACCTGGGCACGGCCCTGCTGATCCTGGCCGGCGGCACCTTCGTGCTGTTCATGGGCGGGTTGCGCTGGCGCTGGATCATCAGTGTGCTGGCGGCGGCTGTGCCGGTGGCGGTGGCCATGTGGATGTTCATCATGCATGACTACCAGAAACAGCGGATCCTGACGTTCCTCGATCCGGAAAGCGACCCCCTGGGGACCGGCTGGAACATCATCCAGTCCAAGGCCGCCATCGGCTCCGGCGGGGTGTTCGGCAAGGGCTGGCTGCTGGGTACCCAATCGCACCTGGACTTTTTACCGGAAAGCCACACCGACTTCATCATCGCGGTCATGGGCGAGGAGTTCGGCCTGGTGGGCATCTGCGCGCTGCTGCTGATCTACCTCTTGTTGATCGGGCGCGGGCTGGTGATCACGGCCCAGGCCCAGACGCTGTTCGGCAAGTTGCTGGCAGGCAGCCTGACCATGACGTTTTTTGTTTACGTTTTCGTCAACATCGGTATGGTCAGTGGCTTGTTGCCGGTGGTGGGGGTGCCGTTGCCCTTCATTAGCTACGGAGGAACTTCGCTGGTGACGCTACTGTCAGCGTTTGGGGTTTTGATGTCGATCCATACCCATCGCAAGTGGATCGCGCAGGTTTGAATAAGGTGAACAACTCAATGCAAGTAATGCGTGGCTGGGCCGCTCGGTACGCTCCATGGGTCGGTCTGGCGAGCATCCTGGGGGCCGCGGAGCCTGCTTCGGCTGGTGCCTACGAAGGCTCGCCCCAGGTCGCCGAATTCGTCGGGGAAATGACCCGGGACTACGGTTTCGCCGGAGAGCAGCTGATGGGCGTGTTCCGCGAAGCCGAGCGCAAGCAGGCGATCCTCGATGCCATTTCGCGGCCTGCCGAACGGGTCAAGCAATGGAAGGAATATCGCCCGATGTTCATCACCGATGCGCGTATCGCTCGTGGCGTGGACTTCTGGCGCCAGCACGAGGCGGTCCTGGCCCGTGCCGAGCAGGAATATGGGGTCCCGGCCCAGGTCATCGTGTCGATCATCGGCGTGGAGACCTTTTTTGGCCGCAATACCGGCAATTACCGGGTGATCGACGCCCTTTCCACCTTGGGCTTCGATTATCCGCCGCGTGCCGAATTCTTCCGCAAGGAGCTGCGCGAGTTCCTGTTGCTGGCCCGTGAAGAGCAGCTCGATCCCCTGAGCCTCAAGGGCTCCTATGCCGGAGCCATGGGGCTGCCGCAGTTCATGCCCAGCAGCTTCCGCGCCTACGCCGTGGACTTCGACGGCGATGGGCACATCAATATCTGGACCAATCCGGACGATGCCATCGGCAGCGTCGCCAGTTACTTCAAGCGCCATGGCTGGGTAGCTGGCGAGCCGGTGGTCAGCCGTGCCGATGTGCGCGGGGACCGGGTGGACGAGGGGCTGACCAGCGGTATCGAGCCGACCAAGACCGTCGGGGAGTTGCGAGCCCTGGGCTGGTCGAGTCATGATGCGCTGCGCGACGATATGCCGGTTACCGCTTTCCGCCTGGAAGGTGATAACGGTCCGGAATACTGGATGGGGCTGAAGAACTTCTACGCGATCACTCGTTATAACCGCAGCGTGATGTATGCCATGGCCGTACATCAGCTGTCTGAACAGCTGGTCCAAGCACGGGGCGTCAAGTAATGCTGGCAATGCCAATCCGCAACCCCTTGAAGCTGCTGGCTTTTGCCGCGTTGGCGCTGTCGCTGGCCAGTTGCTCGACGAGCCGCTCGCCGCAGCCCAAATCCTCCAATGCCGTGCGTTCGATGCCGGGCCTGGATGTCAATCGCGCCCACAAGGATGGCGCGCCCTGGTGGGATGTCGACGTATCGCGCATTCCCGATGCGACGCCGACCCTGCATACCGGTCCGTACAAGGCCAACCCTTATACGGTGCTGGGCAAGACCTACTTTCCCATCCAGGAGTCCAGGAACTACGTGGCTTCGGGCACGGCTTCCTGGTACGGCACCAAGTTCCATGGCCAGAACACCGCCAATGGCGAGGTCTATGATCTGTACGGCATGAGTGCCGCACACAAGACCCTGCCGTTGCCCAGCTATGTGCGGGTGACCAACCTGGACAACAACCGCAGCGTGATCCTGCGGGTCAACGATCGTGGTCCGTTCTATTCCGACCGGATCATCGACCTGTCCTATGCCGCGGCGAAGAAACTCGGTTATGCCGAAACCGGTACCGCCCGGGTCAAGGTCGAGGGCATCGATCCGCAGCAATGGTGGGCCCAGCGTGGCCGTCCGGCGCCTTTGATGCTCAATGAGCCGCAAGTGGCGCAGAATAGCGCGCCAGTGGTTACCAGCTCGGCCGGTACCGTCGAACAGTGGACGCCTCCGCCGCAGCAGCATGCGGCTGCCGTGGTCCCGGTGCAGGTCAAGAACACCGCAGCCTCCGGTCAGTACCTGCAGGTGGGCGCCTTCGCCAACCCGGACGCTGCCGAACTGTTGAGGTCGAAACTGAGCTCGATGGTGAGCGCTCCGGTGTTCATCAGTTCCATCGTACGCAATCAGCAGACGCTGCATCGGGTACGCCTTGGGCCGTTCGGTTCGCCGGACGAAACCCAGCAAGCGCAGAACAGCGTGCGCCTGGCCAACCTGGGCCAGGCGAGCGTGGTCACTGCGGAATAGCGACATCTAGATTGAGGGTCCGCTTGCGACATCGGGGGGCGGATCCGGGTTGTTGGCTCGCCGAACAACAAAAGCCCGGCAAGGGTCGTGAGTGAACAACGCACACGCGACAACCCTTCAGAAGGTTGTCTGAAATAGTTTTGCCCCCAGGGGCAAGTTTCCATTAGCAACTTCGAGAGACGGATGAACATCACCACCTTTGCCAAACGCCTGTGCCTGCTTCTACCGCTGATCATCACACCCGCCGCCTGGGCGGTCGAGGTGATGCCGTCACCACCGCAGCTGGCCGCCAAGTCCTACGTGCTCATGGATGCCAGCAGCGGAAACGTGCTGGTGGAGAACAATGGTGACCAGCGCCTGCCGCCGGCCAGCCTCACCAAGCTGATGACCGCCTACATCGCCACCCTGGAAATCCGCCGTGGCCAGATCGGCGAGAACGACCCGGTGACCGTCAGCGAAAACGCCTGGCGCACTGGCGGTTCGCGGATGTTCATCAAGGTGGGGTCGCAGGTGTCCGTCAGCGACCTGCTGCACGGCATCATCATCCAGTCGGGCAACGATGCCAGCGTGGCGATTTCCGAGCACATCGCCGGTAGCGAAGACGCCTTCGCCGACATGATGAACAAGACCGCCGGCGACCTGGGCATGAGCAACAGCCACTTCATGAACCCCACCGGCCTGCCGAACCCCGAGCATTACTCGTCGGCCCATGACATGGCGCTGTTGGCACGCGCGATCATTCATGAAGATCCGGCCCACTATGCGATCTACTCGCAGAAGGAGTTCTTCTGGAACGGCATCAAGCAGCCTAACCGCAACCTGTTGCTGTGGCGTGACAAGACCGTCGATGGCCTCAAGACCGGGCATACCGACGAAGCGGGCTACTGCATGGTGTCCTCGGCGGTACGTGATGGCATGCGCCTGATTGCCGTGGTGTTCGGCACCAACAGCGAGCAGGCCCGGGCTGCCGAGACCCAGAAACTGCTGACCTATGGCTTCCGTTTCTTCGAAACCCAGACCTTCTACCAGAAGGGCACCGAACTGGCCCAGGCGCCGGTATGGAAGGGCACCACGCATCAGGTCAAGGCTGGCCTGGCCCAGGACCTGACCATGACCATGCCCAAGGGCCAGCTGAAGAAGCTGGCAGCCAGCATGACCATGAACCCGCAACTGGTCGCGCCGATCGCCAAGGGCGACGTGATCGGTAAAGTCGAAGTGAAACTGGACGACAAGGTGGTGCACAGCGCCGACCTGATCGCCCTGGAAGCAGTCGACGAAGGTGGTATCTTCCGTCGCATGTGGGATAGCATCCGTCTATTCTTCTACGGCTTGTTCAACTGATATTGTCGACCCACGTGGCCCTCGCTCCCAAGCGGAGCGGGGGCCATGTCCGTCGCCACGGCTTACGAGGCCGTTATTGCCATGACAGACACTGACGTTAAGTCGCACAAGATTGAGTTTCCCGTCGATGACTATCCGATCAAGGTGATCGGTGACACGGTCGTCGGCTTCAAGGACACCGTGATCGAGATCCTTGCCAAGTACGCCACCCTGGACATCAAGTCCCTGGCCGAGCGCCAGAGCAGCAATGGCAAGTACACCACGGTGCAACTGCACATCACCGCCACTGGTGAAGACCAACTGCGTGATATCAATAGTGCCCTGCGCGCTACCGGTGTCGTCCACATGGTGCTGTGATGCCACAGACGCTGGGCTTTCGTGAGCTTGGCCTGAGGGCCTACGAGCCGGTCTGGCAGGCCATGCAGCGCTTTACCAACGAACGCGGGACCGATGCACCGGACGAGGTCTGGCTGGTGCAGCATCCTCCGGTCTTTACCCAGGGGCAGGCCGGCAAGGCCGAGCATCTGCTGGTGCCGGGGGATATCCCGGTGGTGCAGGCCGATCGTGGTGGCCAGGTGACCTATCATGGTCCGGGCCAGCTGGTGGCCTATTTGCTGCTGGACGTGCGCAGGCTGGGTTTCGGCGTGCGTGAATTGGTCAGCCGCATGGAGCAATGCCTGGTGGAGTTGCTGGCCAGCTACGGCGTGCCGGCGGCGGCCAAGCCCGATGCACCGGGTGTCTACGTCGATGGAGCGAAAATCGCTTCCCTGGGCCTGCGTATCCGTCATGGATGCTCCTTTCACGGTCTGGCCTTGAACGTGGATATGGATTTGCAGCCGTTTCGACGGATTAACCCCTGTGGTTATGCCGGTCTGGCGATGACCCAGCTGAGCGACCATGCAGGGCCGATTGAATTTGCCGAGGTAAGTGCCCGGCTGCGTGCGCAGCTCGTCAAACACCTCGACTACGCTGAGCAGACGACCCTAACGGGCGGAATCGACTGATATGACTACTGCGCAACAAGACGCTGTTCAAACCCTGATCCCGACGCTGGATGTTTCCGAGCGGCCAGCCCGCGCGAAAGTTGAAACCGGCGTCAAGTTGCGCGGTGCGGAAAAGGTCGCGCGTATCCCGGTGAAGATCATCCCGACCACCGAGCTGCCGAAGAAGCCCGACTGGATCCGCGTACGTATCCCGGTATCCCCGGAAGTCGACCGGATCAAGCAACTGCTGCGCAAGCACAAGCTGCATAGCGTCTGCGAAGAGGCTTCCTGCCCGAACCTGGGCGAGTGCTTCTCCGGCGGCACCGCGACCTTCATGATCATGGGCGACATCTGCACCCGCCGTTGCCCGTTCTGCGACGTGGGCCATGGTCGTCCCAAGCCCCTGGACGTGGATGAGCCGATGAACCTGGCGGTGGCCATCGCCGACCTGCGCCTGAAGTACGTGGTGATCACCTCGGTGGACCGCGACGACCTGCGCGACGGTGGCGCCCAGCACTTTGCCGATTGCATCCGTGAAATCCGCAAGCTCTCGCCGAACGTACAGTTGGAAACCCTGGTTCCCGACTACCGTGGCCGCATGGACATTGCCCTGGAAATCACCGCGGCGACTCCACCGGACGTGTTCAACCACAACCTGGAAACCGTGCCACGCCTGTACAAGGCCGCCCGCCCGGGTTCCGACTACCAGTGGTCGCTGACCCTGCTGCAGAAGTTCAAGCAGCTGGTACCCCATGTGCCGACCAAATCCGGCTTGATGCTGGGCCTGGGTGAGACCGACGACGAAGTCATCGAAGTGATGAAGCGCATGCGCGAGCATGACATTGACATGCTGACCCTTGGCCAGTATCTGCAGCCGTCGCGTAACCACCTGCCGGTGCAGCGTTTCGTGCATCCGGACACCTTCGCCTGGTTCGCCGAGGAAGGCTACCGGATGGGCTTCAAGAACGTGGCGTCCGGTCCGCTGGTGCGTTCCTCGTATCACGCCGACGAACAAGCGAAGCTGGCCAAGGAAGGTCTGGTTTCCTGATTCACCAAGCCCGCAGGAGCTGGCTCCTGCGGGCGTTCCCGCCGACTCCGTCGAGTCCCATCGCCTGTCCTTGGGCTTTGTGCTCCTCGCGGGCTATTTCCCCTTCTGTTTCGCGGCATTCATGGCTACTGTGCTCCAGTGAATTCGCACAGGGAGAATCCGTATGCCCATCCAACCGACCGCCGCCCTCCATGCCCACCTGCCCGTGCCGGCGCTGGCGGCCGAAGGCGTCATCGGTCTTATCGCTCCGGCCGGCCCGGCCGCGCTGGACACCGCCAAGGCCTTCCAGTGGATGCGCTCCAGGGGTTACGACTTGCGGATCTTCCCCGGGGTGGGGCAGCAGGACGGCTATCTGGCCGGCAGTGATGAGGTGCGTCTGCAAGACCTGCATGACGCTTTCGCCGATTCCGAGGTGGGCGCCATCCTGTGCTTGCGCGGGGGCTATGGCAGTCCTCGATTGCTGGACAAGATCGACTTCGACCTGTTGCGGCGCAATCCCAAGCCCTTCGTCGGCTACAGCGACATCACCGCTTTGCACCTGGCGATCAATCGTTATGCCGGGTTCGTGAGTTTTCACGGACCTTTGCTCAACGCCGACCTGCTGGCAGCCAAGCAGGCTCCCACTGAGGCGTCGTTCTTCAATCTGTTGCGCGGGCAGGTCAGGGCCGGCAGCCCGTTGCCCCATCCCGTGGCATTTCCCTTGACCACCGTCGAGCCAGGTATCGCACAGGGCGCGCTGCTGGGGGGGAACCTGTCGATCATCGCCAGCACCCTGGGCACGCCCTATGACATCGTCGCCGACGGCATCATCTTGTTCATCGAGGACGTCAACGAACCGCTGTATCGCATCGATCGCCTGCTCAATCACCTGCGACTAGCGGGCAAGCTCGACAAGTTGCGGGGTGTGTTGGTGGGGGATGTGGCCGGAGTGGATTTCACTGCGCTATGTGACTTGCTCAAGCGCACCTTCGAGCCGTTGCGGATACCGGTACTGGCCGGCTGGCGCAGCGGTCATTGCGACCCCAACCTGACCTTGCCCATGGGGGCGCTGGTCAGGCTGGATGCCGGAGCCAGGGAGCTGACCCTGGCCCAGGATGTAGTCTTCAAATAACCGGCTGGCGGAACAGCGAGCTTTCCTGTTGCGACTTGCGGCTCAACGACTGCGCAGGCTGTCCAGCAGCTTGCGGGTCGGGTAGCCGTCCGCCGGCCAACCCAGGGTCTGCTGGGCGCTGCGGATGGCCTTGCGGGTGTTGGCGCCGATGATGCCGTCGGGGTTGCCGGCATCGTAGTTGTTGGCGTTGAGCTGGGTCTGCAGGTCGATACGTTCGCTGCGACTCAAGGGCAGTTCGTCCTTGGGCCAGTCGCCGCTGATCAGTCCGGCACCGCTGAAACGCTCGGATAACAGGTTCACCGCCAACGCATAGGATGACGAATTGTTGTATTTGAGCACGGCCCGGAAGTTATCCAGGATCAGGAACGCCGGCCCCCGATAACCCGCTGGCAGCAGCAGGGACGCGGACAGTTGCTCGGAGCCGTAGGGCAATGCCTTGCCGTTGGCTGGATTCATCCCCAGGCGCATCCACTCGGCCACGCTCTTGCGCGTGCTGGCATCGGCCAGGGCGTAGTCGAAACCACTGTTGAGCTGGACTTCCAGGCCCCAGGGCTGGCCTTTCTGCCAGCCCGAGCTTTGCAGGTAGTGCGCCGTCGAGGCCAGGGCATCGGCCGGGCTGTTCCAGATATCCCGGCGGCCGTCACCGTCGAAATCCACGGCATGGGTGTTGTAGGTGGTCGGGATGAACTGGGTCTGGCCCATGGCCCCGGCCCAGGAACCGAGCATCTTCTCGGGCTGGATATCGCCATGCTGGATGATCTGCAATGCGGCGATCAGCTGGCTGTTGGCGAAGGCCGGGCGTCGGCCCTCATAGGCCAGGGTCGCCAGCGAGCGGATCACCGACTTGTTGCCCTGGAAATCGCCGAAGTTGCTTTCCATACCCCAGACGGCCACGAGCGCCTGGCGATCCACGCCGTAGCGCTGTTCGATACGTTGCAGGATGTCGCCATACTGGTTCAGCAGGGCCTGGCCCTTGCGCACGCGTACGGGGGATAGGGCGCCGTCCAGGTATTCCCATACCGGGCGGGTGAACTCTGGCTGGCTGCGATCGGCCTTGATCACGCTCATGTCCGGAGTGACGCCGGCGAAGGCGCGGTCGAACACATCGGCACGGATACCGGCATTCAGCGCTTCAGCGCGAAAGGCACTCAGCCACTGTTCGAAGCTCTGGGTCGGTTGGATATCCAGGTTATCGACCACCAGGGGGGCGACGGTCGCTGGTGCGGCAATGGGGGCCGACTGGAGGGCGGGCAACGGTTGGGCGTCGGCGGCGGTGGGCTTTTCCGCGCAGGCGACGAGCAGAATCAGGCTGGAGGCAGCGATCAGTTGGCGTAGGTGCCAACGACGGGAAATACAAAAGGGCATGCACAGGTCCAGAGAGAATGACAATCAGGTGCAGACCTTATCATGCCTGTGGGGTCCAGGGCTTCAGGCGGCCAGAAAGTAAGAAGCCTCCCAGTTTTTGGACTGGAAGGCTTCGCGGCGGTAGCTGCCTTTGCCCTTGGCCGGGCGTTCCTGGCGGCAACGGAACAGTGGCTGGGCAATGATGGATTTGGCCTTGTTGGGGCCATGCTTGGATGGCTTGCTCATGCTCGATACTCGCTTTATGGGGAGAGGTGCAACGGCGCGCATCATCGGCCAGCTGGGCACTGCTGTCCAGTACCCATGATCTTTTCCCGTATTGCGGACTTACTCGACAGGCAGGGGCAGGCGTTGGCCGGCCATCAGCAGTGACAGGCGGCTCAGGCTGCTCCAGGCGGAACCGCTGGCCTGGCCCTTGATCTGTGCGTCAATACGCTGGGCATCCAGCAGCAATTGGCTCCAGCGCTGGGCGGAATAGCGTTGCAGGGCCTTGCTCATCAGCGGCTTGCGCTTGTCCCAGACAGGCGGGCGGGCTTGGCTGAAAACCTTGTCCAAGGGGATTCCCTGGCCGAATTGCTGGGCCAGGTTGGCCAGTAGCCGTAGCTCCCGGGACAGGGCCCAGAGGATTACCGGAGGCTCGACCCCTTCGCCCTTGAGCCCTTCGAGCATGCGCAAGGCATGCGCCGCTTCCCCGTTGAGGATGGCGTCGACCAGGCCGAATACGTCGAAGCGGGCACTGTCGGCCACGGCCGCCTGTACCGTTTCGACAGTGACCTGTCCTCCCTCGGCCATCAACTTGAGCTTTTCGATTTCCTGGGCGGCAGCCAGCAGATTGCCCTCGACCCGAGCCGCGATCAGCTCCACGGCGTCCTGGTTGGCGGACATCCCGGCCTGGGACAGGCGCTGGCGAATCCACTGTGGCAACTGGTTGGCGTCCACTGGCCAGATCTGCACGAACTGGGTCTGGGCGCCTTCCACCAGGGCCTTGCCCCATTTGGTTTTCTGCGCGCTACCGTCGAGCTTGGGCAGGCTGATCAACAGCACGGTGTCTTCGGCCGGGCGCGAGCAGTATTCGATCAGGGCAGCAGCACCTTTGTCCCCGGGCTTGCCCGAAGGCAGGCGCAGTTCCAGCAGGCGCTTCTGCGCGAAGAGCGACATGCTGGCGCCAGCCAGCAACAGGCTGCCCCAGTCGAAATTGGCATCGGCGCTGAACACCTGGCGTTCGTCGTAGCCCTGCTGGCGTGCCGCGATGCGTATGGCATCGGCGGCTTCCTGGCAGAGCAGGGGATCGTCGCCGCTGATCACGTAGACCGGGGCGAGGGAACCTTGCAGGTGTTTACCGAGTTGGGCGGGGGCGAGTTTCATAGATGCGGGTCGGTGGGGCGCCGGAGCGCCCCACAAGGCTTACTGGTTCGGCAGTTCCATAGGGGACTGTTGCGGAGTTTCGGCTTCGGCCTTGCGTGCTGCTTCCAGGGCGTCGGCATCGGCCTTGGCCTTGGCTTCGGCAGTAGCCTGCAATTGTGCCAGCTGTTCCGGGCTCAGCAGTTGCAGGCGGATTATCATGCGCTGGACCAGGTCGCGGCGCATTTCCTGATAGGTCTGAGCCGATTCCTGACCGGAGCCGGTGATGTTGTTGCCGTCATGAACGAAGACTTTCTGCACCTCCAGCTTGTCGTTCAGCAGGTGCAAGTTGTCATGGGTCAGGATTTCATATTCCAGCTTGGTGCTGATTTCATACTCGGCAGAGTTGCCGCCGCCGGTGTAGCTGAGGGTGCGCTGGGAGTTCGACTCGCGCTGCAAGATCAGCTTGTAGGGCGCTCCGGCATGAACGCGGACACCACTGCTTTCCAGTTGTTGCTGCAGCAGTTTCACCGTCGCGCCGTAGGCGTCCCGGGCGCTGAGGTCGAGTTCCTTGATGCTCAATTCCTGGGTGCCAGTACCGCGCAGTTGAAAGCCGCAGGCGCTCAATACCAGAGCCAGGCCCATCACCAGCAGGTTACGTTTGATCATGTATTGCTCCCCTTGAAACCATATGGGCCAACCCTGTGGCCCTGAAGGTCTTGTTCGGCGCCCGGTTACCACCGGACGCCTGATCCAATTAGCTGGCGACGATGTTGACCAGTTTGCCCGGTACCACGATGACCTTGCGGATGGTCAGCCCCTCGGTGAAGCGCAGTACGTTTTCGTTGCTGCGGGCGGCGGCTTCGACTTCCTCGCGGCTGGCGCTGGCTGGCATCTCGATCTGGCCACGCAGCTTGCCGTTGACCTGCACTACCAGTTGCAGGCTGTCCTGCACCAGGGCGCTTTCGTCCACGGTCGGCCAGGTGGCATCGATGACTGCACCGTCATGGCCCAGTTGGTTCCACAGTTCATGGCTGATATGTGGAGTGATCGGAGCCAGCAGCAAGGTGACGGCCTCCAGGCCCTCCTGCAACAGGGCGCGGTCCTGTTCACTGGTTTGTGGCGCTTTTTCCAGCACGTTCATCACGGTCATCACTTGGGCGATGGCGGTGTTGAACTTGTGGAACTGGCCCACGTCGGTGCTGGCCTGCTTGATGGCTGAGTGGATGGCGCGGCGGATCACCTTCTGCTCGTCGCTCAGGGTGGTGACATCCAGTTTGCCCGGCAGGCCCTGGGCTACGTGAGCCTGGGCCAGGCGCCAGACGCGGCGCAGGAAACGGCTGGCACCTTCGACGCCGGAGTCGGACCATTCCAGGCTCATGTCGGGCGGCGAGGCGAACATCATGAACAGGCGGCAGGTATCGGCGCCGTACTGCTCGATCATCGATTGTGGATCGACGCCGTTGTTCTTCGACTTCGACATCTTCTCGGTGCCGCCGATCTCCACCGGCAGGCCGTCGGTCTTCAGGCGCGCGCCAATGATCTTGGCCTTGGCATCGCGCTCGACTTCGACGTCAGCCGGGTTGAACCAGTCCTTGCCGCCGTTGCTGGCGACACGGTAGTAGGTCTCGGCGACTACCATGCCCTGGGTCAGCAGGTTCTTGAACGGCTCGTTGGAGGTGACCAGGCCTTCATCGCGCATCAGCTTGTGGAAGAAGCGCGCGTACAGCAGGTGCAGGATCGCGTGTTCGATACCGCCGATGTACTGGTCCACCGGCAGCCAGTGGTTGGCGGCTTTCGGATCGACCATGCCACCTTCGTAGTTCGGCGAGGCGTAGCGGGCGAAGTACCAGGACGACTCGACGAAGGTGTCCATGGTGTCGGTTTCGCGCTTGGCCGCAGTGCCGCATTTCGGGCAAGTGCACTCGTAGAATTCCGGCATGCGCGCCAGTGGCGAGCCGGCGCCGTCGGGCACCACGTCTTCGGGCAGCTTGACCGGCAGTTGGTCTTCCGGCACCGGTACATCGCCACAGGATGGGCAATGGATGATAGGGATCGGGCAGCCCCAGTAGCGCTGGCGGCTGATGCCCCAGTCGCGCAGGCGGAACTGGGTGCGCGACTTGCCCAGTTCCTTGCGGATCAGCGCAGCTTCGATGGCGTCGAAGGCGCCAGCGAAGTCCAGGCCGTCGAACTCGCCGGAGTTGATCAGTTGGCCGTGTTCGCCATAGGCGGCCTGCCATTCGCCACTGACTTCATCGCCGGCGCTGGTGCGCACCACGGCTTTCATCGGCAGGTTGTACTTGTGGGCGAACTCGAAGTCGCGCTCGTCGTGGGCCGGCACGGCCATCACCGCGCCATCGCCGTAGTGCATCAGCACGTAGTTGGCGACCCACACCGGCAGCTTCTCGCCGGTCAGCGGGTGTTCGACGAACAGGGAAGTGGGCATTCCCTTCTTCTCCTGGGTGGCCATGTCGGCCTCGGCGACGCTGCCGCTCTTGCATTCGTCGATGAACGCCTGCAGTGCTGCATCGCCTTGGGCGGCCTGGGTCGCCAGCGGATGTTCGGCGGCGACGGCCACGTAGGTGGCGCCCATCAGGGTGTCGGGACGGGTGGTGAAGACTTTCAGCGCGCCGGCCTGGCCGATGCTCGCCTGGTCATAGGGGAACTGCACTTCCATGCCGCGGGACTTGCCGATCCAGTTGCGCTGCATGGTCTTGACCTGCTCGGGCCAGCCCGGCAGCTCGTCGAGGCTTTCCAGCAGCTCGTCGGCGTAGTCGGTGATGCGGAAGTAGTACATCGGGATTTCGCGCTTCTCGATCAGCGCGCCCGAGCGCCAGCCACGGCCGTCGATGACCTGTTCGTTGGCCAGTACGGTCTGGTCCGCCGGGTCCCAGTTCACGGTGCCGTTCTTGCGGTAGATCACGCCTTTCTCGAACAGGCGAGTGAACAGCCACTGTTCCCAGCGGTAGTAGTCCGGCTTGCAGGTAGTGACCTCGCGCGACCAGTCCACCGCCAGGCCCAGGCTACGCAGCTGGCTCTTCATGTAGGCGATGTTTTCGTAGGTCCACTTGGCCGGTGCGACGTTGTTCTTCATCGCGGCGTTTTCCGCCGGCATGCCGAAGGCGTCCCAACCCATGGGTTGCAGGACGTTCTTGCCTTGCATGCGCTGGTAGCGGGAGATGACGTCGCCGATGGTGTAGTTGCGCACGTGCCCCATGTGTAGCTTGCCGCTCGGGTACGGGAACATCGATAGGCAGTAGTAAGTGTCCTTGCCTGGCTGTTCGCTGACTTCAAACGACTTTTGCTCATCCCAGAAGGACTGGGCGGCGGCTTCTATATCACGGGGCAGGTATTGTTCGTGCATGGCTACTTTATGTACTGGATAAGGGTGGCCTAATCCTCTTCAACGCAACTCGGGTAGTGACGGCGCCAAACATGGCGTTTGCAGTTCCCGGTGGAGCTGGAAGTGGAGTTACAGGAAGCGCCGTAGCATACATGACCGCGCTCTGCCTAGGGAAACCCTGATTGCGCGCAAGGGCCGTTGGTCGCGGCGGCGCGTGGCCTGCGGCTGCCCGGCTAAGCTCAAAAAGGGGAGTGAGTCTTATTCTTCTATGAGGTGAACGGATGCTTGAATTGCAGCGCAAGGCAACGGGACCGGAGGTGTACGAGCGGCTGCTGAATCGACTGGCTCTGGCCCTGGATGCAGCGAGAACCGCAGATCGGCTGCGCGATGAACGCTCCGTCGAATTGGAGCTGCGGGGGTTGAGCCCTGCCGAACTGGAATTGATCCGGGCCTACCTGGCCCATAACCGGCGTGAGATGCCGGTCGATGTATCGAGCAATCTGCAACATCAGGAGGCGCCGCGTTCGGCCAAGATCATCTGGCTGAAGGACAAGGCCCCCGTCCGGGGTTCGGTGAAGGTACGGTCTCGGCAGTTCAAGTAGGTTCCAGGCCCCCGGAGCGGGGCGAAAGAGGTCGTTGCCGAGGACCTCGAAAGCGAAAATCACCGGCGTCGGTTGTTGCCGGATAACCATCCCTTTAGGCTTCGGGCATCTTTTTGGAGATGTCCGATGCCTTTTCGCTATTTCATCAAACAGTTATTGCTGCCGCCCGGCATCCTCCTGCTGTTGCTGCTATTCGCCTGGATGTTGCGTCGTTCCAGGCCGCGTCTCGCCCGCTGCTGTTTCTTTCTCGGCCTGGGTGGTTTCTGGCTGATGAGTTTGCCGGTGATGGTGGAGTGGGGCGCCCGTGGGCTCGAGCAATTGCCACCCCTGCCACAGGAACAGTGGGCCAGGTTGGCCGAGCAGGCCGATGCCATTGTGGTCCTGGGGTCGGGGCGCGAGCGTGGCGATCCGGCTTGGGGCGCTGACCAGCCCACTGGCGTGGGCCTGGAGCGCGAGCGCTATGCCGCCCGGCTGGCCAAGGCTTCCGGCCTGCCCGTGCTGACCAGTGGTGGCCTGCATTACGGCACGCCGCCAAGCGAGGCCGCGTTGATGGCTGATTCACTGCGCGACGATTTCGGAGTGACGGTGCGCTGGCAGGAAGGTCGCAGCCGCACCACCTGGGAGAATGCGCAGTTCAGTGCCGAGGTCCTGTTGCCCAAGGACATCAAGCGCGTGGTAGTGGTGACCCAGGCCTGGCACATGCCGCGTTCGGTCTGGAGCTTCGAACGTGCAGGATTCGTGGTGGTGCCGGCGCCGGTGGGGTTCCTGGGGATGGACAACGCCCGTCCGCTGGGTGGCTGGATGCCGGAGTTCAAGTCCATCTGGCAGAGCGGGCAGTTGCTAAATGAGGCGGTGGGCCAGGTGGGGTATCGCCTGTTCTATCGCTGAGTGCCGGCTCCCGGGGGAGCCGGTGCGGGGTTCAGACGGTCTTGGCGATCCGGCTGGCGAGCAGTGCCCAGCCCAGCAGCAGGGTGCAGAGTACTACCAGAGGCCAGGAGCGCCATTGCAGGTAGGGCGTCAGGTTGTGCATGGGCACTACTTCGCCATACAGGATGCCGCGCTCGAACTGGGGGATCTGCACGGTGATCTTGCCGAACGGGTCGATCAGTCCGGTAACGCCGTTGTTGGTGGCGCGGATCATCCAGCGGCCGGCCTCCAGGGCGCGCATCTGGGCCATCTGCAGGTGCTGCAGGGGGCCGATGGACGTGCCGAACCAGGTGTCGTTGCTGATGGTCAGCAGCAGGTCGCTGCGGGCCGAGAGACTGGCGGCGAACTCGGGGTAGACCACCTCATAGCAAATGAAGGGCGCGACCTGGTAGCCCTTGGCTTGCAGCAAGGGTTGGTCGGCCGGGCCGCGGGCGAAGTCGGACATGGGCAGGTCGAAGAAGTCGATCAGGCCCCGCAGCAGGTCCTGTAGCGGTACATATTCGCCAAAGGGCACCAGCTTCTGCTTCAGGTAGGTGCCGTCGCCCTCGCCGGTTACGGTGATGCCGTTGAAGTAGCGCTTCTCGTGGTGCACCAGCTGGCGCACCGGTACTCCGGTGATCAGCGCGGAATGACGATCGGCGGCGAAGTTGCCCATCATCGACAGATAGCCTTCGGCCGACTCCTTGAGCACTGGAACCGCTGTTTCCGGCCATACCAGCAGGTCCACGCGCTTGCTGGCCAGGCTCATGTCGCGGTACAGGCCCAGTTGCGCATTGAGTTGGGCGGGGTCCCATTTCATGCTCTGTTCGATATTGCCCTGGATGGCTGCAACCGACAGCGGCTCCCCCGCTGGGCTGGTCCAGGCATGGCCCTTGAGTGCCAGGCCGGCTACCCAGGGGGCCGCCAGCAGTACCAGCCCTGCTGCGATGAAACCCTTGCGACCGTTGCCGATCAGGCGTGGCAGGTTGTAGAGCAGGGCAGCGGTCAAGGCCAGGGCGAAGGAAATCAGCCAGATGCCGCCTAGCGGCGCGAGCCCGGCCAGGGGGCCGTCCAGCTGGCTATAGCCGGAATAGAGCCACGGGAAGCCGGTGAGGAACCAGCCTCGGAAGGCTTCCTGGCCCAGCCACAGGGCGGCGAACGCCAGGGCATCGGCCAGTGGCGCTTCGTTGCGTCGTAGCCAGCGGGCCCAGAGCCACGCGGGCAGGGCGAAGAACCAGGCGATGGCGGCGATGAAGGCCAGCATCAGCAAGCCTGCAAGCAGGACCGAGGCGCCACCGTAGGTGTGGATGCTGACGTAGATCCAGCTGGTGCCAGCGCCGAACAGGCCGAAACCGAAGCACCAGCCCCGGCCCAGGGCCTGGCGCGGCGTCAGTTGCCGCAGGCCGGCGTAGAACAGGCCGACGGCCAGCAACGCCAGGGGCCAGATGTCGTAGGGGGCCAGGGCCAGGGTGGTGATGGCGCCAGCCGCGACGGCCAGCAGGTTGCCGGGCGAGCCGGGTTGAAGCGAGCGCTGCAAGAAGCGTTTCATCAGCTCTTTCCTGTATCGCACCGGGCAGGGCGCGAGGAGATTGTTCGGGTTGATTCAGCTGAGCGTCGAATCACGCAGCGCTTCGCCGCTGGCCCCTGCGCAGGCTCCTTGCCGGCTGCCGATCGGTCGGCGGCCAGGCAAGGTTCCAGTGGGAGGGGCGAGACGTCCAGTTCTCAGCGAGAGACGGGGGTCAGGCGCAGCAGGTGGATCCGCCGGCTGTCGGCATTGAGCACGCGGAAGCGATAGGCACCGATTTCAGTGATTTCGTTGCGTTTTGGCAAGTGGCCAAACGCACTCATCACCAGCCCGCCGACAGTATCGAACTCGTCGTCGGAGAAGTCGCTGTCGAAGAACTGGTTGAAGTTCTCGATCGGCGTCAGCGCCTTGATCAGGAAGTCACCACTGGGCAGCGGCTTGATGTAGCTGTCTTCCTCGACGTCGTGCTCGTCCTCGATATCGCCGACGATCTGTTCCAGCACGTCCTCGATGGTCACCAGGCCCGCTACACCGCCGTATTCGTCGATGACGATGGCCATGTGGTTATGGTTGGCGCGGAACTCGCGCAACAGCACGTTCAGGCGCTTGGACTCCGGCACGAAGGTGGCCGGGCGCAGCAGGTCCTTGATATTGAAGCTGTCGCCGTTCTCCTTGAGGATCAGGGGCAACAGATCCTTGGCCAGGAGGACGCCCATCACGTCGTCATGGCTTTCGCCGATCACCGGATAACGCGAGTGTGCGGAATCGATGACCGCGGGCAGGAATTCCCGGGGGGTCTGGGTCGCCTTGATGCTGATCATCTGCGAGCGCGGGACCATGATGTCCCGGACTTGCAGGTCAGCGACCTGGATGGCGCCTTCGACGATGGCCAGCGCTTCGCTGTCCAGCAATTTGTTCTGATGGGCTTCGCGCAGCAGTTCCAGCAGCTCCTGGCGGTTTTTCGGCTCATGGGCAAAAGCCTGGGTCAGTTTGCCCAGCCATGACTTTTGCCCGTTGCTCGATCGATCTTCGCTCATAGCGATTGCTCTGAATCCTTAGGTTGTTACAAGTGGGTTGTTCAGCTTTCGTCGTCTGCATAAGGGTCGGGATGACCCAGTTCTGCAAGCAATGTACGTTCCAGGGCTTCCATTTCCTCGGCTTCGTCGTCATCTATATGGTCGTAGCCCAACAGATGCAAGCAGCCGTGAATCACCAGGTGGGCCCAGTGGGCCTCGAGCGCCTTGCCTTGCTCGGCCGCTTCCCGTTCGACCACCGGGATGCAGATCACCAGGTCTCCCAGCAGCGGGATATCCAGCAACTCATCCGGCACTTCCGCAGGAAATGACAGCACATTGGTGGCGTAATCTTTATGACGCCAGGTGTGGTTCAGCTCGCGGCCTTCGGCTTCGTCGACCAGGCGGATGGTCAGTTCGGAGTCGGCGGTGCGCTGGCGCAGGGCCAGCTCGCACCATTGGCGGAACTGTTGGTCGCTGGGGGCCGGCTGTTGGCTGGCGCGCTGCAGATCGAGCTCAAGCATCGTGGCGGCTGCCCCTGTCGGCGGCGGCCTTGGCGGCTTCGTCGGCACTGTGCTGCTCGAAGCGCTCGTAGGCTTCGACGATGCGCTGCACCAGGGGGTGGCGCACCACGTCCTTGGGCATGAAGTGCGTGAAGCTGATGCCCGGGACATCGCCCAGCACCTTGATCACGTGGGCCAGGCCGGACTTGGTGCCCTTGGGCAGGTCGACCTGGGTGATGTCGCCGGTGATCACCGCCGTGGAGCCGAAGCCGATCCGGGTAAGGAACATCTTCATCTGTTCCACGGTGGTGTTCTGGCTTTCGTCGAGGATGATGAAGCTGTTGTTCAAGGTCCGGCCACGCATGTAGGCCAAGGGCGCGATCTCGATGACCTGGCGCTCGATCAGCTTGGCCACATGCTCGAAGCCGAGCATTTCATACAGCGCGTCGTACAGCGGACGCAGGTACGGGTCGATCTTCTGTGCCAGGTCGCCAGGCAGGAAACCCAGTTTTTCGCCGGCTTCCACCGCCGGGCGCACCAACAGGATGCGCCGTACTTGTTCGCGCTCCAGGGCGTCCACCGCGCAGGCTACCGCCAGGTAGGTCTTGCCGGTACCGGCCGGGCCGATGCCGAAGTTGATGTCGTTGGCGAGGATTTCCTTGACGTAGCGCTGCTGGTTCAGGCCGCGCGGCCGGATCATGCCCTTGCGGGTGCGCAGGGCGACAGCAGCGTCGGCCACCGAGGGATTGTCGAGCTGTTCCACGGCGGATTCCTGGAGGAACAGGTGCACCAGGTCCGGCGACAGCTCGGTACCCTTGGTTTCCCGGTAGAGGCGGCGCAGGAGGTTTTCCGCGGAGGTGGTGTGCTTGGGTTCGCCGATCAGTTCGAACTGATTGCCGCGATTGCGGATCTCGATCGCCAGGCGCTGCTCGATCAAGCGCAAATGCTCGTCGAACTGCCCGCACAGATTGGCGAAGCGGCGAGCCTCGAAGGGCTCGAGGATGAAACGATGAGGTTCTATGGGTGCGTTCAAGGTCGTTTTTAGCCGCCCAACGGCAATTAAGATGAATTCAAGGATAACGCCAGCAGCCTGGGTGCGAAAGCTCTTATGAGGAGCGATGACTGCCGGTGTTTCTCCAGGCCTCTGGCCCGGTCGGCAGGCTGGCTTGCGCCCAGGCCGGTTTCCTCGCCCCTACGCCAGCAACGAGCCACGCAGCGAGTGGGGCTGCGCGGAGTCGATGTGCACGTCGGCGAACTGGCCGATCAGGGTCGGATCGTCGCAGCGGAAGTTGACGATCCGGTTGTTCTCGGTCCGTCCTTGCAGCTCTCCAGGGTCTTTCTTGGAGTAGTCGGTCACCAGGATGCGCTGGGTCGAGCCGACCATCTGTCGGCTGATTTCGAAACCTTGCTGGTTCAACCGGTGCTGCAGGGCGTTCAGGCGTTCTTTCTTCAGCGCTTCCGGGGTGTCGTCCGCAAGGTCCGCGGCCGGGGTTCCGGGGCGCTGGCTGTAGACGAAGGAGTAGGAGAAGTCGAACCCCACGTCCTCGATCAGCTTCATGGTCTGCTGGAAGTCTTTCTCCGTTTCCCCGGGGAAACCGACGATGAAGTCCGAGCTGATGCAGATCCCCGGTACCGCCGCGCGCAGCTTGCGCAACTTGGATTTGTACTCCAGGGCGGTGTGGTTGCGCTTCATCGCGGCCAGGATGCGGTCCGAGCCCGACTGGACCGGCAGGTGCAGGTGCTTCACCAGTTCGGGGACTTCGGCGTGGGCCTGGATCAGGCTGTCGGAGAACTCCAGCGGGTGCGAGGTGGTGTAGCGGATCCGCTCGATGCCATCGACGGCCGCGACCACGCGGATCAGCTCGGCCAGGTCCGCAGTGCGCCCTTCGTGGGTCTGGCCACGGTAGCCGTTGACGTTCTGGCCCAGCAGGGTGACCTCGCGGACGCCGTTTTCCGCCAGGTGGATGATCTCGGCGATCACATCATCGAACGGCCGGCTGACTTCTTCGCCACGGGTGTAGGGGACGACGCAGAAGGTGCAGTACTTGCTGCAGCCTTCCATCACCGAGACATAGGCGCTGGGGCCGTCGATGCGGGGCTCGGGCAGGTGGTCGAACTTCTCGATCTCGGGGAACGAGACATCCACCTGCGGCAGCTTGGTGGTTCGGGCGATGTCGATCATTTCCGGCAAGCGGTGCAGGGTCTGCGGGCCGAAGACCACGTCGACATAAGGTGCCCGGTCGCGGATGGCCGCGCCTTCCTGGCTGGCCACGCAGCCGCCCACGGCGATCACCATTTCCGGGTTGGCCAGCTTCAGCTCGCGCCAGCGCCCCAGTTGGGAGTAGACCCGGTCCTGGGCCCGTTCGCGGATGGAGCAGGTGTTGAGCAGGATGACGTCCGCGTCTTCGGCGCGCGCCGTGACTTCCAGGGCCTGGTTTTCACCCAGCAGATCCACCATGCGCGAGCTGTCGTACTCGTTCATCTGGCAACCGTGGGTTTCGATGTAAAGCTTTTTGGCCATGGACCTAGGTCTCAGGTGATTCAAAGAACCGCGCATTATAGGGTCCATGCCCCCAGGTTCCTAGCATTGCGCGTCGGGTAGCTATGCTATAGTTCGCGCCCCATTTTTCTCCCCCGACCTGTTGTCCGTCCGCCATGACCAAACGTGAAGCTCCAATCTACAAGGTGATTTTCCTCAACCAGGGCCAGGTGTTCGAGATGTACGCCAAGCAGATCTATCAGAGCGATCTGTGGGGATTCCTGGAAGTCGAGGAATTCGTCTTTGGCGAGCGCACGCAAGTGGTGGTCGATCCTAGCGAAGAGAAGCTCAAGGCCCAGTTCGAAGGCGTGGTACGCAGCTTTGTGCCCATGCATTCGATCGTGCGCATCGACGAGGTGGAGCGCCTGGGAACGCCGAAGATCAGCGAAGCCCGTGGCGTGGGCAATGTCATGCCGTTCCCGATGCCGATGCCCGAGAAGTAACGTCGTTCGATGATTGCTGGCCGTTCCCGGTGAGCGGCGGCCGTCTTGCTGGCCAATGGCTGGCCGAGGCGGTCAAGGCAGGGGCGAGAAGGGCGAGCGGCCGTCGGCGCTCTGCAGTTCCAGCAGGTATTTACGGAAGATCTGTCCCAGCACCTGGGTGGCGACTTCCAGCTCGTCGCGCTGCATGTGCTCGGCGACTTCATCGGCGGTATCCAGGGCGTCTTCGGCGCCATTGACCGCAGCCATCTTCAGCACGATATAGGCCTGGACGTTGTTGGCCGGTACGCCTTCGCCGTGGAAGAACATGGTGCCGAGCTTGAACTGCGCCTGGGCGTGGCCTTGCAGGGAGGCTTTCTCGAAGTAGCTCAGGGCCAGGTTGAGGTCGCGTGGTACGCCCTTGCCCTCGTAGTAGAACTCGCCCAACTCGTATTGCGCCTGGGCATCCCCTTCGTCGGCGGCCTTCTGGCACGCGGTAAGAGCCTCGGCCTGTTCCTGTGCCTGGGGATCGAGGGTGCAGCGACCCAGCGCTGGGATCAACAACGAGTTGCCGCCTGCTTGTGCGTGCGCGAGCAGGGGTTGAAGGAGCAACAGGCAGCCCAGTGTCAGGGCGCGGCCGGTGCGGTTCATGGGAATCGACTTACCTCTGAGGGGCGCGCGGCCCAGCGTGGGGCCCAATAAGCGCGCATTATGAAATAAGCAGGGCCCACCTTACAAAGTCTTTACTCGTTTTTCTGCCGCATGGGCGCGATATCCGCCGCTTTCGCCAGTATTTTCCCGGTCGGCGGGAGCAAAGTCCGCATAAAGGGCGTGACGGACGCTGCGGGTCGCAGCGTCCGCCGGCCGAGGCATCACTTCAGGGCAGCGAAAGCACGTTCCGCGGCATCCAGGGTCAGCTTCAGCTCGGTGTCGCCGTGGGCGATCGAGGTGAAGCCGGCTTCGAAGGCGCTTGGCGCGAGGTAGACGCCGCCTTCGAGCATCAGGTGGAAGAAGCGCTTGAACAGGTTGGCATCGCTGGCCATCACGTCGTCGAAAGTGACGATGTCGTCGGCGCCGCTGAAGTACAGGCCGAACATGCCGCCCGCCTGGGTAGTGACGAACGGGATGCCGGCGGCATCGGCGCGTTGCTGCAGGCCTTCGAGCAGGCGGCTGGTGTAGTCGCTCAGCTCGGCATGGAAGCCCGGGCGGCTGATCAAGCGCAGGGTGGTCAGGCCGGCCGCCATGGCCAGAGGGTTACCGGACAGGGTGCCTGCCTGGTACACCGGGCCCAGCGGGGCGATGCAGCCCATGATCTCGCGCTTGCCACCGAAGCAGCCCACCGGCATGCCGCCACCGACGATCTTGCCGAAGGTCGACAGGTCCGGGGTCACGCCATAGTGGGCCTGGGCGCCGCCGAGGGCGACCCGGAAGCCGGTCATCACTTCGTCGAAGATCAGCACCACGCCGTGTTTGTCGCACTGCTCGCGCAGGCCTTCGAGGAAGCCCGGCGCCGGCGGTACGCAGTTCATGTTGCCGGCCACCGGTTCGACGATGATGCAGGCCACGGTCTGGCCGACTTCGGCCAGGGTCTTCTCGACGGCGGCGATGTCGTTGAACGGCAGGGTCAGGGTGTGCTTGGCGAAGTCGGCCGGGACCCCGGCCGAGCTTGGTACGCCCTGGGTCAGCAAGCCGGAGCCGGCCTTGACCAGCAGGCTGTCGGAGTGGCCGTGGTAGCAGCCTTCGAACTTGATGATGGCGTCACGGCCGGTGTAGCCACGGGCCAGGCGGATGGCACTCATGGTGGCTTCGGTGCCGGAGCTGACCATGCGCACCATCTCCATGGACGGCACGATGGAGCACACCAGGTCGGCCATCTCGGTCTCCATGGCGGTCGGCGCGCCGTAGGACAGGCCGTGTTCCAGCTGCTTGCGTACGGCGTCCAGCACTTGCGGGTGGCTGTGGCCGAGGATCATCGGGCCCCAGGAGCCGACATAGTCGACATAGCGCTTGTCATCTTCGTCGGTGACGTAGGCGCCTTCGGCATGCTTGAAGAACAACGGAGTGCCGCCCACGCTGCGGAAAGCGCGGACCGGCGAGTTCACGCCACCGGGGATGTGTTTCTGGGCGTTGGCGAACAATGTTTCGGAACGAGACATGGCAGGGCTCTCAAAAAATATCAAAGATCGAACAGGGCGTTGAAGGCGCGGGCGCGACGGGTCACCTGTTCGGCGCTATCGGCACCGAACAGCCCGTGGACCACGGCCAGCAGGTCGGCGCCATGGCCGACCAGCGGTGCTGCGTTATCCAGGGTGATACCGCCGATCACGCAGATCGGCAGTTGCAGGCTGGCCCGGGCCTGGTCCAGCAACTCGAGGTTGGCGGTGGGCGCGCCGGGCTTGGTGCTGGAGTTGAAGAAGCGGCCGAAGGCAACGTAGCTGGCACCCTCGCGCGCGGCTTGCTCGGCCAGTGCCAGCTGGCTGTGGCAGGTGGAGCCGATGATCGCCTGGCGCCCCAGCAGGGCCCGGGCCGGGGTCAGCGGGCCGTCGGTCTGGCCCAGGTGTACGCCAGCGCCGATGCGCGCCGCCAGCTCGGCGTCGTCGTTGATGATCAGCTGGGTCTTGTAGCGCTCGCACAGGCCGAGCAGGGCTTCGGCCTCCCGCAGGCGACGGGCCTGGTCGTCGCTCTTGTCGCGGTACTGCAACAGGGTGACGCCGCCATCGAGCGCTGCCTCCACGTATTCCAGGAACTTGCCAGCCAACAGCTGGCTATCGGTGATGGCATACAGACCACGTAGTTTCATAGGGCGAGCCTCATGGCATTACGAGCAGAAATCCAGCGGCAAGCGGCGTGGGACGAACTGCCCGCGCCCCAGTTGTTCGGCGTCGCGCAGGGTCCGCCAGGTGTAGTCCAGGGCCGTTTTCACGGCGCTGGCCAAGTGCTCGCCCTGGGCCAGGCGGCCGGCGAGGGCGCTGGCCAGGGTGCAACCGGAACCGTGGTAGCTGCCGGGCAGGCGCTGGCAGGTATAGGTTTCACGCAGGCCGTCGCGGCTGTACAGGCGGTTGTGCACTTCGTGCTCGTCGCCATGGCCGCCGGTGATCAGCAGGTGCTTGATGTAGGGCAAAAGTTTTTCGGCGCATTGGTCGGCGGTGCCTTCGGGCAGTTCCGCCAGGATCCGGGCTTCGGGGAGGTTGGGGGTGGCGATGGTCGCCAGGGGCAGCAAGCGTTCGCGCATGGCGTAGCCCACTTCATCCTTGCCCAGCCGTCCGCCACCGCCGGCGCGCAGCACCGGGTCGCAGACCAGGGGCAGGTGCGGATGCGCCTGGAGCAGCTCGACCACGGTGTCGACCATTTCCAGGGAGCCGAGCATGCCCAGCTTGACCGCGGCCACGGTGGAATCGTTGAGCACGGCATTGGCCTGGGCCAGTACCCACTCGCGATCCAGGACGCGGAAATCGCTGACGTTGACCGTATCTTGCACGGTCAGGGCGGTTACAGCCGGAGCTGCGTGACAACCCTGGGCCTGCAGGGCTTCGATATCTGCCTGCAAGCCGGCGCCGCCACTGGGGTCGTGGCCGGAGAGACAGAGGACAACGGGGCGGGAGCTGTAGGTATTCATGGGCGGCGAGCTTACCACCAAACGCTTTTTTGCGCGGCGCCTGGCGCGGAATGATCCACGGAGCTGTTTTCCTGCCGACAATCCTGACCGAAGCAACAGCTCTAGCTCGCTGGATTGCGCTGAAAGGCCCGTTCTAGAGCCTTTAGACTAAAATTCTCGATAGTGTTCAATGGCCATCAGAGGCTATGCTAGAGTGGTTTCAATCCAATAACAGGTCATGCTGGTTGACGTCTTCTCAAAGGGAAATGGGGGGCTTCCTGACGCAACCGGACAAGCCACGCCGGGGCTTTAATGCGCTATTTGCTGATGTTGCTGTTGAGCCTGCCGATGCTGGCTGGTGCCGTCGAGTTCGACGAGTTCACCCAACGCCTGCCCTTGGGGCGGGTGATGCAAGTCCTCGAGGACACAAGTGGTCAGGCGACGATCGCCGATGTCAGTTCCGCAGCCCTGGCCGGAGCCTTCAAGGCCCACGACCAGGACACGCTCAATGCCGGCTACTCGCGCTCGGCATTCTGGCTGCGGATCGACCTAGACTACCGCCCCGCCAACCCCGCCGCGCAACGCAGCTGGCTGCTGGAGTTGGCCTATCCGCCCCTGGATCGCCTGGACCTGTACGTCCCCGATGAAAGCGGCGGTTATCGGTTAGCCGGGCGTACCGGTGACGCCTTGCCCTTCAGCAGCCGGCAGATCCACCAGAACAACTACCTGTTCAGCCTGAATTTCTCGCCCCACGAGCACAAGACCGTCTACCTGCGCCTTTCCAGCGAAGGGTCGATCCAGGCACCGGTGAGCCTCTGGTCCGGCACCGCCTACCTGGAGGCCCAGCCCGCCCGCTTGTATGTACTGGGGCTGATCTACGGGGTGTTGCTGGGCATGCTGGTGTACAACCTGTTCATCTACCTCAGCGTCCGCGACACCAGCTACCTCTACTACATCGTCTATATCGCTTCGTTCGGCCTGTACCAGCTTTCGGTCAATGGCGCCGCGGTAGAGTACTTCTGGCCCGACAACCCCTGGTGGGCCAACGCCGCGACCCCCTTCTTCATCGGCTCGGCCGGCCTGTTCGGTAGCCAGTTCGCTCGCAGCTTCCTGCAGACCGCCCGCCACAGTCCCTGGGTCGACCGTGTCCTGTTGGCGCTGATGGCCTTCGGGGCCGTGGTCATGGCCCTCTCGCTGATGACCAGCTACGCCCTGGCGCTACGCCTGGCCACGACCCTGGCCCTGGTCTTCACCGTGGTCATCTATGTCGCGGGGATCGTCGCCTGGTGCCGTGGCCTGCGGGTGGCGCGCTATTTCATCATTGCCTGGTCGGCCTTCCTGTTCGGCGGAGTGATCAACACCCTGATGGTGCTCGGCTACCTGCCCAACGTGTTCCTGACCATGTACGCCAGCCAGATCGGCTCGGCGATCGAGGTGGCACTGCTGTCCCTGGCCCTGGCCGACCGGATCAACTCGATGCGCGAACAGCAGGCCCGGACCCTGCAGGACGCCGGGCAGAAGCTGGAGGTGCTGAACCAGCAACTGGCCCATAGCAATCGGCTCAAGGATGAATTCCTGGCCACCCTGACCCACGAACTGCGCACCCCGATGAATGGCGTCATCGGCTCCCTGGAATTGATGCAGACCCTGGAGCTGGATCCGGAGCTGGAGCAGTACCAGCAGACCGCCGCCGGCTCCGCCCGGGACATGATGCGCATGGTCAACGGCATCCTCACTCTCACCGAATTGCAGGCCGGCAAGCTCACGGCGCAAAGCCAGCCGTTCAGCCTGCGTTCGTTGCTGAGCGCCTTGCAGGCCCAGTTCGGCGCTAGCGCAGCGAACAAGTCGTTGTCGTTCCGGGTCGACCTGGGCGTCGGTATCCCCGATCGCTTGCTGGGGGATCGCTGCAAGCTCAGCCATTGCCTGGAATGCCTGCTGGAGAACGCGGTCAAGTTCACCTCTGGCGGCGGCGTGATATTGCGCGTGGTCAGCAGGGCCGCCCCGGCTGGGCGGGTGAACCTGATCTTCGAGGTGATCGACAGCGGCATCGGCTTCGTCAACCTGGACGAAGCCACCCTGTACCAGCGTTTCTTCCAGCTCGATGGTTCCATGACCCGCGAATACGGTGGCCTGGGTATCGGCCTGGCGATCTGCCGGCAGCTGGTGGAACTGCTCGGCGGGCAGCTTACCCATGAATCCACACCAGGCCAGGGCAGCTGCTTCCGCCTGCATGTGGCGCTCGACTCCCAGGAACCGGTGGCCCGTTCGTCGGTCGTTGGTTCGCGGCGCCTGCCCGAGGATTGCAGCGTGCTGCTAGTGGACGACAACGACGTCAACCAGCTGGTGCTGCGGGGCATGCTGCTCAAGCTGGGGTACCGGGTACGCACTGTCGCCAGTCCCACCGATGCCTTGCAGGCGTTGGGGCGCGAGGCCATCAGCGCGGTGCTGCTGGACGGTGATATCAATACCGCCCAGGTCGGAGCGTTCCGCCTCCAGGCCCAGGCTTTGCCGGGGTATGCCCGTTTGCCGATCCTGCTGGCCTGCGTTCCCGGTACAGAGGGCTGCATCGGCGGCTCCGGGGCCGATTACCTGGGAAAACCGGTGAAATTCGAAGAACTGCAAGCCGTGCTGGCCAGGTGGGTGCTGCGGGAAGAACAAGGCGAAAGCGCCGATATTTAGGCGGATATGCCACTTTGAACGGAGGGAGGCGGGTGCTTAACTGGGGTCTTGGCACACCCTGAAGGAGCCCCGTGATGAACCTCCACCAGTTCGCTGAAACCCACGAAGTCACCAACCAGCCACCATCCCTGGAGGGCACCAACCTCTATCGGATCGACCTGCCATTGCAGCAATGGATGCGTCGGTTCGATGCCGGCTGGGCCGAGTCCCGGGTCGATGCCTATGGTGCCCTGGCCGGCGGGCCGTTGATGGAAGCGGGATTCCTGGCCAATCAGAACAAGCCGGTGTTCAACAGCCATGACCGCTTCGGCCACCGGATCGACCTGGTGGAGTTCCACCCGGCCTACCACCAGTTGATGCAGGCGGCGATCGAAGGCGGCCTCACGTCCTTGCCCTGGACCCATCCCCAGCCTGGCGCCCATGTGGCGCGGGCCGCCATGACCTACCTGCACAGCCAGGCCGAGGCCGGCAGCGGTTGCCCGCTGACCATGACCTTCGCCTGCGTGCCGGCCCTGAAGTTGCAGCCGGATATCGCCGAGCAGTGGCTGCCCAAGATCCTCGCCACCGAGTACGACCCGCGCAATGTCGGCATGCAGCACAAGGCCGGGTTGACCATCGGCATGGCCATGACCGAGAAACAGGGCGGCACCGATGTGCGCGCCAACACCACCCGGGCCTATCCGGTGGGGGCCACGGGGCCGGGGCAGGCCTATGAGCTGGTGGGGCACAAGTGGTTCTGTTCGGCGCCGATGTGCGATGCCTTCCTCACCCTGGCCCAGACCGACAAGGGCCTGACCTGCTTCCTGCTGCCCCGGCATCGTCCCGACGACAGCCGTAACCAGTTCTACATCCAGCGCTTGAAGAACAAGCTGGGCAACCAGTCCAACGCCTCCAGCGAAGTGGAGTTCCGTGGCGCCCTGGCCTGGATGGTTGGCGAGGAAGGACGGGGCGTGCCGACCATCATCGAGATGGTGGCCATGACGCGCTTCGACTGCATGGTGGGTTCCAGCTCGCTGATGCGCCAGGCGCTGACCCAGGCCAGCCACCATTGTGCCCATCGCAGCGTCGGTGGCCGGGTGCTCGGCGAGCAGCCGCTGATGCAGAACGTGCTGGCCGACCTGGCCCTGGAGAGCGAGGCGGCCCTGGCCCTGAGCATGCGCATGGGCCGGGCCCTGGATCACCAGGACGATGCCCAGGAAGCGAAGTTCTCGCGCCTGGTGACGGCGGTGGGCAAGTATTGGATCTGCAAGCGGGCCCCGGCCATGATCAACGAAGCCGCCGAATGCATGGGTGGCGCCGGTTATGTCGAGGACAGCATCCTGCCGCGGCTGTACCGCGAGGCGCCGGTGAACTCCACCTGGGAAGGCTCCGGCAACGTCCAGTGCCTGGATGTGCTACGGGCCCTGTCGAAAGAGCCGGGCGTGCTCGATGCGCTGTTCGCCGAGCTGGGCGATGGCCATGGCGACCGGCGCCTGGCCGGCCATATCGCTGGATTGAAGGAGAGCTTCAAGGACACCGATGATATCCAGTACCGTGCTCGCCAGCTGACCGAGGACATTGCCCTGGGGTTGCAGGCCAAGCTGCTGCTGGAGGCCGGCAACCAGGTGGTCGCCGACGCCTTCATCGCCAGTCGCTTGGGGGGCCAGTCCGGTCGGGCCTACGGCACCCTGCCGCGGGGGCTGGATGTGGCCGCCATCGTCGCTCGCTCGACGCCACAAGGCTTCTGAGGGGCTCCAGGGCCGGCTTGCCGGTCCTGGCTGCGATGCCACTGTTTCCGTGGGGCGAGGTTGCAGGCAAGATGGACGCCTGCAAGATCAGAACACAGGGTGCTCATCGTGACCGAAGCTTTTATTGTCGTTCAATCCGCCGAACAAGCCGTGGATCGGCTGGCTGCTCTGCACGAGCGGGCCACCACCGCGCTGAGCCAGGCGCTCAAGCGTTACCTCAAGGACCGCATCGAACCGGATGCCGAGCAGCGAGCGTTGTTCCGTTATCCCGAGCTGCGCCTGACCTATCACTGCCAGGGCGAAGTGCCACAGACCACCCGGGCCTACGCCAAGGTCCAGCTGCCAGGCACCTACAGCGTTACCGTCACCCATCCCGCGGCCTTCCGCAATTACCTGCTCGAGCAACTGGAGCCACTGATGCACGATTTCACCGTGACGGTGGAAGTGGGTGTCAGCGAGCAGAACATTCCTTATCCCTATGTCGTCGAGCAGGGTGATGAACTGGCCGGTTCCGGCGTGACCGCCGCGGCCCTGGCTCGGGTTTTCCCGAGCACCGACCTGTCGGCCGCCACCGATGGCATCGCCGACGGCCTGTACAACTGGGAAAACGCCAATCCGCTGCCGCTGGCGCTGTTCGACGCCGCGCGGGTGGATTTCTCCCTGCGCCGCCTGGTGCACTACACCGGCAGCGACTGGCGCCATGTGCAGCCGTGGATCCTGCTGACCAACTACCATCGCTACGTCGACCAGTTCATCGTCCATGGCCTTGAGCAACTGCGCAACGATCCGCGCTTCGTGCGCATGGTGCTGCCGGGCAACGTGATCATCGAGAAGGGCATGGACCACGGCGAGGCCTCGGCCATTGCCGCCGGCGTGGTCTGGCATCGCTACCAGATGCCGGCCTATCACCTGCAGGCCAGCGATGGCCACGGCGTGACCCTGGTGAACATCGGCGTCGGCCCGTCCAATGCCAAGAACATCACCGACCACCTGGCCGTGCTGCGTCCGCACTGCTGGCTGATGATCGGCCACTGTGGCGGCCTGCGGCAGTCCCAGACCATCGGTGACTATGTACTGGCCCACGCTTACATGCGCCGCGACGGTATCCTCGACCGCGTGGTGCCGCCGAACATCCCGATCCCGGCCCTGGCCGAGGTCCAGCTGGCGCTGCAAGAAGCGGCGGCCAACGTCACCGGGGAGAAGGGCGAGCAACTGAAGAAGCGCCTGCGCACCGGCACCGTGCTGACCTACGACGACCGCAACTGGGAGTTGCGCTGGGCCGAGGAGCGGCCGCTGATCAACCTGTCCCGGGCCGTGGCGGTGGACATGGAAAGCGGCACCATCGCTGCCCAGGGTTATCGCCTGCGGGTGCCCTACGGCACCTTGCTGTGCGTTTCGGACAAGCCCCTGCATAGCGAGATCAAGCTGCCGGGTTCGGCCAACGCCTTCTACGAGCGGGCGGTCAGCCAGCACCTGAAGATCGGTATCGAGGCCGTGGACCTGCTGCGCAGCGAACTCAACTCCCTGCACTCGCGCAAACTGCGCAGCTTCGACGAGCCGCCGTTCCGCTGACACCTCGCCCCATGGTCATTTGGCGATCAGGCCACTAGCATTGTCGGTCCTGATCGCCAGATGTTCCCTAGCTCATGTCCCGTCCGTCCCGTCCCGCTTCCCGTCGCCCTGGCGCGAAGCCGTTTTCCGCATCCCCCGCCAAGCGCGTGGCCAAGGCGCCGCCTGCCGAGCCACGGTTGATCCTGTTCAACAAGCCGTTCGATGTGCTGACCCAGTTCAGCGACGGCGAAGGCCGGGCGACGCTCAAGGATTTCATCGCCATCCCCGGGGTCTATCCCGCCGGGCGCCTGGACCGCGACAGCGAGGGGCTGTTGCTGCTGACCAACGACGGCCAGTTGCAGGCGCGCATCGCCGATCCCAAGCACAAGCTGGCCAAGACCTATTGGGTGCAGGTGGAAGGCGAGCCCAGCGCCGAGCAGTTGCAGCGCTTGCGCGACGGCGTGGAGCTTAACGACGGCATGACCTTGCCGGCCCAGGCTCGCCAACTCGAAGAGCCGCAATTGTGGCCGCGCAATCCACCGGTGCGCTTTCGCAAGAGCGTGCCGACCAGTTGGCTGGAGCTGGTGATCCGTGAAGGGCGCAATCGCCAGGTGCGACGCATGACGGCCGCCGTGGGTTTGCCGACCTTGCGCCTGGTACGGGTGCGGATCGGTGACTGGACCCTGGATGGGCTGGACCAAGGCCAGTGGAAGGAAGTGCCGGCGCGGCTATAGGGCGCCGGTCTCGATCAGGCCGATCACCACGCTCTTGATGATGAAGGCGGCCACGCCCAGGCCCAGGACGAAGAACAGGATGAACGAGCCGAAGCGCCCGGCCTTGGATTTCTTGGCCAGGTCCCAGACGATGAAACCCATGAAAATGATCAGGATGCTGACCAGGCCGGTCATCATCCACTCTTCGAATACTGCCGGATCCATCGAACATCTCCAGTGCGCGCAGGACAAAAAAAGCCGGGCGAGTATACGCCAAGCGTTCCGGCCCGGGCATTGATCTGCGTGCGTTACGTCGCCACAGCCCGGGACCGCATGGCGGCTTGCCGGATCAGTTGCGCAGGTGGGTCAGCGGCAGTTCGGTGCTGTTGAGTACCTGGTTGAGCACGAAGCTGGAGCGGACGCTGGTCACGCCTTCGATCCGGGTCAGGTGGCCCAGCAGCAGCTTCTGGTAATGGTCCATGTCCGGTACTACCACCTTGAGTTGGTAGTCGGCATCCATCCCGGTCACCAGGCTGCACTCGAGCACCTGGGGCAGATTGCGGATCGCCGCTTCGAAGTTCTCGAAGCGCTCCGGAGTGTGGCGATCCATGCCGATCAACACATAGGCGGTCAGGCTCAGGCCGAGCATCTTGCGATCCAGCAGCGCGACCTGGCGGGAGATGTAGCCGTCGTCTTCCAGCTGCTTGACCCGGCGCGAGCAAGGCGAGGGCGACAGGCCGATGCGTTCGGCCAATTCCTGGTTGGAGATGCGGGCGTCGCGTTGCAATTCCGCCAAAATGCTCAGGTCATAGCGGTCCAGTTTGCTCATCGTTCAGGCCTTTGTCTTAACTATTGCGTCGAATTATCTATCTCGGGTTAAAAATTGCGCAAGAGCTGTTTAGCAAAGCAATCTTCGCAATCCTCTGTCGCGAGGCGAGGCCTATTCTTATCACCAGAATCACTGCCCGGACATAGAGTCCACTGCGGCCCGCCGAATCAGGCCTGCCGCGGCCGCCAACCCCACAGGGTTGGGCAGGCCCCCGGGCTGCACCCTGTCCAGAAGACGGAGTGAGGTGAGCCGGTGCCACAAGCGCCGAGCACGGACAAAATCTCAAGGGGTGGCCGACGGGCCGCCCTTTTTTATTGCCTGCGAAATAAGTTTCGTGACTGATAATCTCTAGCAGAACCGCCCTGGGCTTTTGCCAGTCTTATGTTCAGGTCCCCCCCAATTCGCAGTGAGGAATAGCATGAAGTCGCGCATCTGGCGTATGGCAGGTGTTGGTGTGTTGTGCGTGAGCGTCAGCGCGCAAGTGTTCGCCGATGAGCGAGACGAGAGGCGCCCTCCCCAGCAGGGGGAGCAGGCCGGGGGACAGCGCGAACATGCTCCTGAAGGCCGCAGGGAAAGCAACCAGGGCCATCCGGCGTACCAGCAGCCGGCCCCGCAGCAACCGCGGATGCAGAACGAAATCATCCGTGGCGACAACAGCCGCCAGTTCGAGCGCAGCCCTCAACATCAGGATGGGCAGTGGCAGGAACGGCCTCGCCACGAAGCCGAGCAGCAGGGGCGGCCAGCGCCACAACCGGCCGCGAACCTGCCGATCCAGCCGCGTCCGGATACCGTGCGCCAGACCCAGGAACCGCAACGCGGTTATTACCAGGACATCCCCCGGCGCAACGATTACAACCCGCATTGGCAGGCCGGCAATCCTGGCTGGCGCCCAGACAATCGCCACCCCAATGACAATCGCTGGCCGGGTCGTCCTGACGGTCGTGGCAACGGTTGGGGTCCGGGTCCGCAATACCGCCCGGGTTATGTGATCGATCGTTTCCCCGAGCGCAACTTTCGCGTGCCCTATCGTGGCCACGACTACTTCTTCTCGGGTGGCTACTGGTATCGCCCCCAGGGCAGCCGCTATGTGGTGGTGACCCCGCCCTATGGCATCCGCGTGGGCTACCTGCCCGATTACGCGCGGGAAGTGTGGATCGGCAGCGCGCTGTTCTTCCTTGCCGCCGGTGCCTACTACACCTATGAAGCCAACACCCAGCAATACGTGGTGGTGGAGCCGCCGGCAGGCGTTGTGCCGCCTGCGCCGCAACCGGTTGGCAACGGCTATGACGTGCTGGCCTATCCGGTCAACGGCCAGCCGCCGCAGCAGGTCGATCAGGACCGCTACGACTGTTATCGCTGGGCAGTGCAGCAGAGTGGTTTCGATCCGGCCAGGGTGACTTACCAGCCGGCGTCCGAAGTGGTCCAGGCCTATCGCCAGGCCCAGGGCAATTGCCTGAGCTCACGGGGCTACCAGGTGACCTACTGAGCCCTGGCGGCCCTGACTACCTCCTGCGGGTCGGCGTGCACCAGCACTTCGGCCCGCGGATAGGCCGCGTGGATCGCATCGGCGGCCTGGTCGCTGATGCTGTGGGCCACCCTCAGGGTCAGGTCGCCGGGTAGCTCCAGGTGCAGCTGGACGAACCAGCGGCTGCCGGAAATCCGTGTCCGCAGGTCATGGGCGCCCAATACTCCGGGGACCGCGCAGGCCAGTTCCAGCATGTGCTGGCTGACCTCGGTCGGCAGTTCCTCGTCCATCAGTACCGAGAAGCTTTCCCGGGCGATCTGGATCGCGCTCCAGAGGATGTACACGGCGATCCCCAGGCCGAACCAGGCATCCACCTGCTGCCAGCCGAAGGCCGCCAGGGCCAGGGCCAGGAGGATGCTGCCGTTGAGCATCAGGTCGGAGCGATAGTGCAGCGAGTCGGCGCGCACCGCATTGGAGCCGGTGGCCCGGATCACCCGATGCTGCAACACCAGCAAGGCGCTGGTCAGCACCAGCGACAGGACGATCACCCCGATGCTCAGCCAGGGCGCCCCGACCGGTTCCGGGTGGTGCAGGCGCTCGACCGCCTGGAAGGCGATCAGTACCGCGCTGCCCGCGATGAACAGGGCCTGGGCCATGCCCGCCAGGGATTCGGCCTTGCCGTGGCCATAGCGATGGTCATCGTCGGCCGGGCGCAGGGCGTAGTGCACGGCCAGCAGGTTGAGCAGCGAGGTGAAGCCGTCGAGCACCGAGTCGGTCAGGCCCGCGAGCATGCTCACCGAGCCGCTGAGCCACCAGGCCACGGCCTTGGTCAGGATCAGGATGCCGGCCACGGTGACCGAGGCGCGGGTGGCGAGGCGCAGGAGGCGAGCGTGTTCCGGGCTACCGATCATGGGGTTTCCTTGTGTGGCGGGTTCAAGCGGCTGGCTGCAGTCCGTACAGGGCCAGTTGTTGCACGCTGCCCTTGTGCTGGATCAGGCGTGGGTCGTCCAGCGGGAAGTGGCCCCCCAGCTCCTGCTCGAGGATGGCCTGCAACTTGCGCTTGTTGACTGTACCGTCGGCGCCGATGGCCTGCTGGAGTTTCTCCGGTGCGACCTGTGCGGTCTTGCCCGGCTCCAGGTAGATGGCGCCAGTGGCGAAGTCGACGCCGAAGGCGATCAGCCCCGGGATCACGTAGAACAGCAGGCCCACGGCATCCAGCGCCACGATCACCGGGTCGATCTTGCCGTCGATCTGGCCGCGCCGATCAGGAAAGAAGATCGAGCCGCAGGCGGTGAGCTGGGTCAGCAGGGTGGTCACCAGGATGCCGCCGATGACACGGTGGGGAATACGCATGGATATCTCCTAACAGGCATGAAGGCCCGGACAAATGGTGCGGGGGGCAAGTCTTGTCGATCAGCACTCAGACCATGATCAGCCCCGGGCAGTTCGCCGTTATACTCGCGCCTCTGTTTTGGAGCCAGCATGAAATCCTTGCCGATCGATGAAGTTTTGCCTGCACTGCGTGACGCCTTGGCGACACGCCACGAAGCGGTGCTCGAAGCCCCGCCCGGCGCCGGCAAGACCACCCGCGTGCCCCTGGCGTTGCTGGACCAGGATTGGCTGGCCGGGCAAACCATCCTGATGCTCGAGCCCCGGCGCCTGGCCGCCCGTGCCGCCGCCGAGCGCCTGGCCAGCGAGCTGGGGGAAAAGGTTGGGGAAACCGTGGGCTATCGCATCCGCCTGGACAGCAAGGTCGGCCCGCGTACCCGTATCGAAGTGGTCACCGAAGGCATTCTCACCCGGCGCCTGCAGGACGACCCGGCCCTGGAGGGGGTCGGCCTGCTGATCTTCGACGAGTTCCACGAACGCAGCCTGGATGCCGACCTGGCCCTGGCCCTGAGCCTCAATGGCCGCGAACTGTTCCGTGACGAGCAACCGCTGAAGATCCTGCTGATGTCGGCGACCCTGGAGGGCGAGCGCCTGTCGGCGCTGCTGGACGATGCGCCGATCCTGCGCAGCGAGGGGCGCATGTTCCCGGTGGCCCAGCGCTGGGGCCGGCCGTTCCAGCCTGGTGAGTTCATCGAGCCGCGGGTGGTGCAGGTGGTCCTGGAGGCGGTCCATGACGAGAGCGGCAGCCTGCTGGTGTTCCTCCCGGGCCAGGCGGAGATTCGCCGGGTGCACCAGCAATTGAGCGAGGCCCTGGGCGAGCGTGACGAGATCCTGCTGTGCCCGTTGCACGGCGAACTGGAGCTTGCCGCCCAGCGCGCCGCCATCGATCCGGCGCCGCCGGGCAAGCGCAAGGTGGTGCTGGCCACCAACATCGCCGAAACCAGCCTGACCATCGACGGCGTGCGGGTAGTGGTGGATGCCGGGCTGGCGCGGGTGCCGCGCTTCGATCCCGGCAGCGGCATGACCCGCCTCGATACCCAGCGCATCTCCCGGGCCAGCGCCACCCAGCGTGCCGGTCGCGCCGGGCGCCTGGAACCGGGGGTGTGCTACCGGCTGTGGTCGGCGGACCAGCAAGAACAACTGGCCGCCCATGCCAGCCCGGAGATCCTCCAGGCCGATCTGGCCGGCCTGGCGTTGCAACTGGCGCGCTGGGGCGTGACGCCGGGCCAGTTGGCCTGGCTGGATGTGCCGCCCGCTGCGGCCTATGCCCAGGCCCAGGACCTGTTGATGCGCCTGGGCGCGCTCGACGGGGAAGGCAAGCTGACCCGCCACGGCCAGGCCATGGCCGAGTTGCCGGCCCACCCGCGGATCGCCCATCTGTTGCTGCGCGGCCAATCCCTGGGGCTGGCGCCGATGGCTTGCGATGTCGCGGCCTTGCTCGGGGAACGTGACATCCTGCGGGGCGCCGACGCCGACCTGCACAGCCGCCTGGTGCTGCTCTCGGGTGAGGCGCGAGCTGCCCGTGGCGCCCAGGGTGGCGTGCAGCGGGCCCGACAACTGGCGCGCCAATACCGCGGCTACCTGCGCGGCCAAGCCGATGCGGCGGTGGCCGATCCCGAGCATCCACGCTGGCTCGGTGCCTTGCTGGCCCTGGCCTATCCCGACCGGGTGGCCCAGCAACGGCGCCCGGGTGGCGCCGAGTACCGCCTGGCCAATGGCCGGGCGGCCCAGTTCAGCGAGCCCGACAACCTGATGAAGCAGCCCTGGCTGGTGATCGCCGACCTGGGTAGTCGCCAGGGCCAGCGTGAGGAGCGGATCTACCTGGCTGCGGATTTCGATCCAGCGCTGTTCGAAACGGTGCTGGCCGAGCAGGTGCGTAACGTCGACCAGTTGGACTGGGACGAGCGTGAAGGCCTGTTGCGGGCAGAAAGACAACGCAAGGTGGGCGAACTGGTGCTCAGCCGCGAGCCGCTGCCGGGCCTGGATGAAAGCGCCCGCTGCCTGGCCCTGGTCCAGCTGGTGCGGCGCAAGGGCCTGGAACTGTTGCCCTGGACCGTCGAGCTGCGCCAGTGGCAGGCCCGGGTGGCCCTGTTGCGCCAGCTGGAACTGGCCGCCAAGGCTGAAAGCCAGTGGCCGGATGTCAGCGATGCGGCCTTGCTTGAGGGGCTGGAACACTGGTTGGCGCCGTACCTGGGCAAGGTCTCGCGCCTGGCCCACTTCGCCAACCTGGACCTGGCCGGCATCCTGCTCGGCTTGCTGCCCTGGCCCTTGCCCCAGCGCCTGGACGAGCTGGCCCCGCAGCACCTGAAGGTGCCATCCGGCTCGTCGATCCGCCTGGACTACAGCGAGCAGCCGCCGATCCTCGCGGTGCGCCTGCAAGAGCTGTTCGGCCTGGCCGAAACCCCACGCATCGCCGGTGGCCACCAAGCGGTCAAGTTGCACCTGCTGTCCCCCGCCCGCCGCCCGGTGCAGGTGACCCAGGACCTGGCGAGCTTCTGGCGCAGCACCTACGCGGAGGTCAAGAAGGACCTCAAGGGCCGTTATCCCAAGCACTACTGGCCGGATGATCCGCTGATCGCCGAGGCCACCGCCCGGGCCAAGCCCAGGGGTACTTAGCAGGCCGTTGAAAAACTACCTGCGTTGCCATCGCCTACGTTTTGCAACGGCCTGTTAGGTGCATCAACGATCCTGCTCGGGACCGTTGTTGTCCCGAGCAGGATCGTTTTGCCTGCGCCTTCTCTCGCCACAGCCAGTTTCGTTCCCCTTGAGGGGGGGCGGCCCGGTCTGCCTGGACTTCAGTACTTGAACGGCTCGTTTTCGAGCGATGCCCACGGCGGGGGCGCCTGGTCTCGATCCACGCTTGAAAGCATCTGGAAAACGCTTCCGAATCGCCGCAACCAAGGTTGGGGTGGCCGAGTTGCAATAAAAATTGATGGATATTTCATGTTTATTTTTTGTTATTTAAAGATCATTTAATAATAAGCGTCATGATTGTTATGGCTTTTTATTTTATAAATTGTCGATTAAATTGATTTAAATCAATTAGTTATATTTTTATGCGGAATTTGGTTGCTTGGGTTTCGTGTCGAATGATTGTTTTTTAGCGTGAATATTCAATTGACATTTCACGTAAAAAATCACGATTCTTGGCCATCGGCACGATAACAAGAGAGACAGCCCATGCCGCCTAGCCCCCTTCAAGCCCCTGCGCGTGGCCGACATCCCGCTATCGCCTTGCCTCGCCATACCCTTGGCGGTTTTCGCGGCTACCGATCCAGGTGGCGCCAGCGGCATTTCCCTCCTGCCATCTAGTACCCAACCGCACCTGAGACGGAGAAAGTCCATGGATTCGCTTTGCCTGCATTCGGCGCCTGCTTCGGCGCTGGCCTCCGGACCGGCCTTCGAGGCCTTGCTCGACGGTATTCGTGATCGTGCCCGCCTGGGAGAGTTCGATCGCCAGCGGCATATTTCCCGTGACGTGATCGACGGGTTCAAGGCCCACGGGGTCTATCGTGCCCTGGTGCCGCGTCGTTTCGGCGGGTTGGAATGCTCGCCCGGTGAGTTCTGCCAGATGATCGAGCGTATCTCCCACGCCGATGGCTCGGCGGGCTGGGTGGCCAGCTTCGGCATGAGCCCGGTGTACCTGGCAGCGCTGCCCCTGGCGACCATCGCCCGGATCTATGGCGACAACCCCGACACAGTATTCGCCGGCGGCATCTTTCCACCGCAACCGGCCGAAGTAGTGGCGGGCGGCTTCAGGGTCAATGGGCGCTGGAAATACTCCAGCGGTTCGCTGGGCGCCGATATCGTCGGGGTTGGTATCGCTCCGCGCCACGGCGACAAGCTCGACCTGCCGCGCCTGGCCGTGCTGCCCAAAGCCCAGGCGCGTATCGAGGAAACCTGGGACACCGTGGGTTTGCTGGGTACGGGCAGCCACGACCTGGTGGTGGAGGATGTGCGGGTAGACGAGGACTGGACGTTCGTCCGTGGCGGCCTGCCCAACCTGGACGAGCCGTTCTTTCGTTATCCATCGCTGTCCTTCGCCACCCAGGTGTTGTCGGTGGTCGGCCTGGGAGTCGCCCGGGCCGCCCTGGACGAGCTGTCGGCGATGGCCGGCGGACGACTATCGGTGACCGGGGCCCCCGCGCTGGCCGACCGCCCGCTGGCCCAGGTGGATGTGGCCAAGGCTGAGGCGGCGCTGCGTTCGGCCCGGGCCTTCTTCTACGAATCCATCGAGCGCGCCTGGAGCCATGTTCAGGCTGGCGATCCCGTACCGCAGGAGATCACCAACCTGCTGCGCCTGTCTTCTACCCATGCCACGCGCATCGCCGCCGACGTGGCACGCAACGCACAAATGCTCTCGGGCATGACCGGCATCTATCACGACAGCCCACTGGCCCGCTGCGTCAACGACGCCCAGGTGGTCACCCAGCATGCCTTCATGGGCGATATCACCTATCAGAACGCCGGAGCGATGTTCTTCGGCAAGCAGCCCCTGCCGGGCTACCTGTAACCATCGAGGAGAAATTCCATGAACGACCGGAAGACCTTGCGCGTGCTGTTCTGCATGGGCATCAACCAGAACTTCTTCGATGCCCCGCGCGAAGAGCAGCTCCAGGTGTGGGCGGCCTTCAGTGCGATGTGGAATGGCATCCACGATCTGCCTGGAGTGAAGGTGCTGGGCAACATGGATGACGACCAGGGCATGGTCGGCCCGTCCGATGGCTATCCCTGGACCACCTACCTGTTGGCCGATGTGCCGGATATCGAGACCGTCCATGGCGCCTGCAACCTGTTCCGCACCACTGAGGTGGGCCAGGGGCCCTACAAGCTGTGGCGCTACGCCAAGGTCGAGGCGCGTATCGGCCGCGAGTTGGTGATCCAGCGTGCCTGAAGTCCCGCGAGCCCCTCTACAACGAGAATGCCCAGCCTTCGACGCTGGCAAGGAGTACGCCGTGAACAACCTGATTCCCGCCGTCAACCTGGCGCTCGATCCTGCCGGGTTGGTGCAGGACGACCGCGTCCATACCTCCATGTACACCGATCCGGCGCTGTTCGATGCCGAACTGGAAAAGATCTTCTACAGCACCTGGGTCTGGGTCGCCCATGAAAGCGAAATCCCGGACGCCGGCAGCTACAAGAGCACCTACATCGGCAAGCAACCGGTGATCGTGGTGCGCGATCGCAAGCAGGCCATCCACGTCCTGCTCAATCGCTGCCGGCATCGCGGGGCCACGGTCTGCGAGCACAAGAAGGGCAAGGCCAACAGCTTCGTCTGTCCCTATCACGGCTGGGGTTATGCCCTCGATGGCTCGCTGCGGGGCATTCCTCAGCCAGAGAGCTATGGCGAATGCCTGGACAAGTCCGAGTTGCCGCTGGTCAGCCTACGGGTGGAGAGTTATGCCGGCATGGTCTTCGCCACTTTCAAGGATGGCATCGAGCCGCTGGAGGACTTCCTCGGTGCGGCGAAGAAATGGATGGACCTGTTCATGAAGCAAGGTGCCGGCTATGGCATCAAGGTACCCGGTGAGCATCGTTTCCGTTTTCCCGGCAACTGGAAAATCCAGCTGGAAAACACTACCGACGCCTATCACTTCCCCCTGGTGCACAAGAGCTTTTTGTCCTCGGTCGACGAGCAGACCCTGAAACTGTTCGACTTCGTCGAAGGCCCGGGCTACGTCGAGGATCTGGGCAATGGCCATAGCGTGATGGTGATGATCCCCGAGTTGGTCGACCTTGAAGCCGACCTCGACAAGCCGATCCCCGAGCGCTTCGCGGGCCTGGCTGCCGAGCTGCGTGACGAGGGCATCGACGAACCCCGGGTGCGCCGCATCGTTCGAGCCGTGGGCGGCTCGGGTTTCAACCTCAACCTGTTTCCCAACATTGCCTGCTCGATGGCTTTTTTCCGGGTGCTGCAGCCGATCTCGGTGACCGAGACCGAGATCCACCATGCGGTGATCACCATGGACGGTGGGCCGGCCGCGGCCAACCGTTATCGCCTGCGCCTGCACGAACACTTCCAAGGGCCCATGGGCTTCGGCACTCCCGACGACTCCGAGGCCTGGGAGCGCGTGCAGAAGGGCGCCAGCGCCGGCGAAGACCTGTGGATCATGCTTAACCGTGGCCTGCCGGGCGAGAGACCCAGCGCCGATGGCCTGGTTTCGGACGTGAGCGCCGAGACCGGTATGCGCGCTGCCTACCGGCAATGGAAAAAACTGATGTCGGCCTGAACCTGGAGAACCCCATGAATCTGCAACTGCTGCAAGAAGTGAGCGCTTTCATCTGGCAGGAAGGCGACATGCTCGACCATGGCGAATACGAAGCCTGGCTGGCGCAATGGACGGAAAAAGGCACCTACATCATTCCGATCAGGCCCGGGGAAGGCGACTACGAGAACAGCCTCAACTATGCCTATGACGACCACCACATGCGCGGCCTGCGAGTGCAGCGCCTGGTCAGCGGCGAGTCGATCTCCACCAGCCCGCGGCCACGCACGGTGCGCACGCTTTCGCGCTTTCGGGTGCTCGACGATGACGGCGACCAGGTCACGGTGCGCTGTGCGCAGAACCTGCGGGAGTTCCGCAAGGACACGCTCAAGCACTACAGCGCCGACCTGACCTACACCCTGGTCAGGGCCGACGGCGGATGGCGCATCCAGCGCAAGGTGATCAGCCTGATCAACAGCGACGATACCCTCGCCGGTATCGGCTACATCCTTTGAGGAGTCGGCCATGAACCAAGTCGCATTGGTAACCGGTGCAGGCCAGGGGCTGGGCCAGCGTACCTGCGCCCGCCTGTTGGCGGCGGGCTTCGATGTGGTGGTCAGCGACCGCGACCTGAAGCTCGCCAAGGCTAGCGTCGCACAGTTGCAAGGGGCGGGCGGGCGGCTGCTGGCACTTGAGCTGGATGTCGGCAGCAAGGCCGACTTCCAGCGGGGCCTGGCGCGGGTGCTGGAGCATTTTGGTGCCTTGCAGGTGGTGGTCAACAACGCCGCCGTGACCAGGACCACGCCACTGATGCAGATCAGTCCCGAGGAGTTCGATGCCGTGGTTGGGCTCAACCTGCGTAGCGTATTCCTCGGTTGCCAGGTGTTCGGCGCGTACCTGGCCGAGGCCGGCTATGGCCGGATCATCAACATGGCCTCCCTGGCCGGGCAGAACGGCGGTACCGCCACGGGCGCGCATTACGCGGCGAGCAAGGGCGCGATCATCACCCTGACCAAGGTCTTCGCCAAGGAATTCGCCGCCCGTGGGGTCACCGTCAACGCCATTGCCCCGGGGCCGATCGATTCGCCGGCGGTGCGTGCGGCGATCCCGGCCGAGCGCATGGCCGGCCTGCTGGCTGGCGTGCCGGTGCAACGCCTGGGGGATGCGGACTTCGTCGGCGAGCTGATCGTGCAGTTGGCGCGGCCCGAGGCCTACTTCACCACCGGTGCCACCTGGGACGTGAACGGCGGCCTGTTCATGCGTTGATTTTCCGGGGCGCCTGTTCGCCCCTGTCGTGATGAGGAGCGCGGTCATGAATGAACAATTACTGAAGGTCGTCGTGCGCAAGCGCGAGATCCAGGGGCACGATGTGGTCGTCCTCGACCTGGGGCGTGGCGATGGCGCGGCATTGCCGGCATTCGAGGCGGGCGCCCATGTCGATATCCATATCGCTCCTGGCCTGGTGCGCCAGTATTCGCTGTGCGGCGATCCGGCCGATGGCGCGGTATATCGCCTTGGAGTCCTGAAGGACCCGGCTTCCCGGGGCGGTTCGCAAGGCGTGCATGAAATCCTGCTCGAAGGACGCGAGGTGCAGATCAGTACGCCGCGCAACTTGTTCCCCCTGGCACCGGGTGCCGGGCGCAGCATCCTGCTGGGAGGCGGGATCGGCATCACGCCGATGATCGCCATGGCCCATACCCTTTATCTGCAAGGCGCCGACTTCGAGCTGCACTACTGCGGTCGTTCGCGCAGCCGCAGTGCCTTCCTCGCGGAACTGGCCAGCGCGCCGTTCGCCGATCGCGTACAGACTCATTTCGATGACGAGAGCCCGGAGCAGCGCCTGGACCTTGCGCGGGTGCTGGGGCCTGGCGCGGTCGGCACCCACCTGTATACCTGTGGCCCGGCAGGCTTCATGGATTGGGTGATCGCCGGTGCCCAGGGGCAAGGTTATGCCGAGGACCATATCCACAAGGAGTATTTCCAGGTGGAAGTGGATACCAGTGGCGAGGGCTTCGAGGTGGTCGCCGCCCGCAGCAACAAGAGCGTTCGGGTGGCCGCCGGCCAGAGCATCCTCGATGCCTTGGCCCAAGTGGGGATCAAGATCGAGATTTCCTGTGAGCAGGGGGTATGCGGAACCTGCTTGTGCGAGGTACTCGAAGGCGAGCCGGACCACCGCGACGTGTACCTGACCGATGAAGAAAAAGCCGCCAACGACCAGATCCTGGTGTGCTGTTCGCGGGCTCGATCGAAAAAACTGGTGCTGGATATCTGAGGGCAACGAGCATGGTAGACGTAAACCAATTTCGCAACGCGATGGCCCTGCTCGGTGGCGCCGTGACGGTCATCACCACCGATGGTCCTGCCGGCCGCTTCGGCTTCACCGCCTCGGCGGTATGCAGCGTGACCGATGTGCCGCCCACCTTGCTGGTGTGCATGAACCGCTCTTCGTATTCCAACGCCCAGTTCAAGGCCAACGGCGCGTTATGCGTGAATGTCCTGGCCGGTACCCACCAGGCCCTGTCCGGAGCCTTCGCCAACAAGGCGCTGAGCATGGAGGAGCGCTTCGCCGCTACCCACTGGACGGTACTGGAAAGCGGCGCGCCGGTGATGCAGGAGGCCCTGGTGAACTTCGATTGCCGTATCGCCCAGGTCCACGAGGTGGGGTCCCACAGCATTTTCTACTGCCAGATCCAGGGCATCCGTCACGGTGCCGGAGATGATGGACTGGTGTACTTCAACCGGGCTTATCACCGGGTGTGCGAGGCGTCCAGGACATGCTGAGTCCGGGGTGGTTTCGCTCCAGCAGGGCTAAAGGCTTTCCAGGTTGTGGAACACCACTTCCAGCATATGGTTCAGCCGTTGCACCTGGGCCTGGGTCAGGCCCTTGAAGCTGCGCTGGAACAGTTCGTGGGTGATGTCCTGCATGCGCTCGATGGCGCGCTGGCCGGTCTCGGTGATGCGTACCTGGGTGACGCGGCCATCCTCAGGGCTGGGGGCTGTGTCCACCAGCCCGTCGTCCTTCATGCGGTAGACGATCTTGGTGATGGTCGACAGCTTGGCGATGGCATGGGTGGAAATCTCGGAAATGCTCGATTCGCCGTTTTCCTTGAGGATCCACAACACGCGCCAGCGCGGCACGTCGAGGTCGACCTTCTTGAGCAGGCGCTCCATGTTCTGGGTATAGCGGCCATGGGTCCGGGCCAGCCAGTAGAAAGGGAAGTCTTCCTTGCGAAAGTCGCTGCTGGCAGGGTCGTGGTGGGGTTGGCCGGGGATCTTGGAATTGCTCATCGATTCACTGCTTGTCCGTGGTAGGTCGCGCCGTCGTAGCCAGTTCCACATCCGGTGCCAGCCGGCGCGAACGGCCTGGCACCGAGTAGATGGAGCGTGGCGATTTTACTGGAATATTCAGTTGATTGTTCAACTAGTCGGCAGGCAGTCCCGGGGCTCAAGGGCTGACTGTCGATCCTGGAAAAGGATTGCATGAAATGACCATCATAGTTGAGTCACTGGACCTGGGCGGCAGCGGCCCTCGGGTCATGATCAAGGACACCATCGATGTCGCCGGCACCGCCACTCGCGCATCCAGCCGGGCCCTGGAGCAGGCGCCGCTGGCCGACCAGCATGCCGAGGTGGTCGGCCACCTGTTGGCCGCTGGCGCTCGCTTGACCGCCAAGGTGAGCCTGCATGAATTGGCGTTTGGCACCACTGGCATCAACCGCTACCTAGGGACGGCGGCCAATCCGCGGTTCCCGGGGCACATCCCCGGCGGCTCTTCCAGCGGTTCGGCCGCCGCAGTGGCCGCCGGCCTGGCGGATTTCAGCCTGGGCACTGACACCGGTGGCTCGATCCGGGTCCCGGCCTGTTGTTGCGGGGTATTCGGTCTCAAGCCGACCTTCGGCCGGGTCAGCCGCCACGGCGTGATGCCGGCGCGCAGCAGCCTGGATTGCGTCGGCCCTTTGGCCGCGAGCCTACCCATGCTGATTCGCGCCATGGGCATGATCGATCCGATGTTCGCCGCCGCCCAGGTCCCCTTCCAGGCCAGGATCGGGGTATTGCCGGTGCTCGCCGCGCCAGCGATCCTCGAGGTGGTCCAGCACACGCTGGCGGCCAGCGGCCTGACCCTGCTGGATGTCGAACTGGAGCATTTCGCTGCGGCCTATGACGCTGGCCTGGTGGTCATCAATCGCGAGACTTTCGAAGGTTGTGGCCACCTGCTGACCAGTGGCCTGGTGGGCGCGGACGTTGCCGACCGACTGGCTGCCGCCGGCCAGACCAGCGATCAAGCGCTCGTCGAGGCTGAAGAGGTGCGCCGGCGCTTTACCACCGAGGTCGACCAGGCGCTGGCTAGCTGCGATGTGCTGGCCTTGCCGACCATGCCCGACTTTCCCTTGCGCGTTGAGCAGGCCGCCGATACCCGGGCGGTGCTGGGCATGACCTCGCTGGTGCGACCGTTCAACCTGTCCGGGCATCCGGCGTTGAGTATTCCGTTGGGCAGCGAGCAAGGGTTGCCGGTGGGCCTGCAACTGGTGGCGGCCAAGGGCGCGGACGCCAAGCTGCTAGCGGTGGCGCAGCGTCTGCTGCTCGGCGTTCATGACGCCAGCGGGCTCTGACCCTTTGCCGCGATGTGTCCCCCCATTGCCGAACCCGAGGTCCGGATGAGCGATATCTCCCACTTGCAGGTCCGCCTGCGCTTCTTCGAAAGCCAGCAGGCGATCCGCACCTGCATCAATCGCTACATGACGTTGTGCGATGCCCTCGACGCCCGCACGCCCCTGGATGAACTGGCCGGCCTGTTCACCCGCGAGGCGGTCTGGGAGGGCAAGGGTGCCCGCTACGCCGCGACCTTCGGTGGCTACCAGGGGCGCGAGGCGATCCGCGCGATGTTCGCCACCTATATGAAGACTCCGGCGCACTTCGCCTTGAACACGCATTTCCTGGCCAGCGAGGTCATCGAAGTGGACGGCGACCAGGGCCAGGGCAGTTGGATGATGCTGCAAGCCAGTAGCTTCGCCGAGGGTGGTTCCCACCTGAACGCGGCCAGGTTGACGGTGCGCTTCGCTCTGGAAGAGGGGCATTGGCGGATCGCCCGTTTCCAGACCGAGAACCTGTTCAGCCGGCCCACGACGGCATGGAACAGCGATGCGCAACTGCCGGTCCCGGGACAAGGCGGCTAGTCGTTTCCAGGGGCTCGATTCCTCGCTGTTGCCAGCCGGTCAGCCCTGCGGGCTGTCAATGCCGAGCATGGTGGCATGCCGGAAGTCCCGGGCGCTGCAACCGAACCGTGCCTTGAACACCCGGCTGAAATAGGCCATGTCGGTGAAGCCCGAACGATAGGCCAGGGTGCTGATCAGGGCGGTTCTTTGGGAAAGACTGCCCAGTTGGTCGGCGCATGCCTGCAGGCGGATATCGAGCAGGAACCGGCCGAACGAAGTCTGCTCGTCCTGGAACAGGCTGTTGATGTAGCGTGGCGTCACGCCGAATGCCCCCGCCACGCCTGTCAGGGAGAGTTCGCTGTCCGCCAGGTTGGCCCTGACATGACGCTTGATGCGATACAGCAGGGACGTGCGGCGCACGGAAGGCTGGACGATGCCCTTGCCGCGTTCGGCCAAGGCCGTGGCCAGCAGGTCCAGGCCCTGCTGCGTGAGCTGGCGCCGGGATTCGCTGCTGACGCTGTCATCGAGTCGGGCCAGGCCGGTCAGGTAGTCGAAGGCCAGTCGTGCCACTGGGTCCTTTCGTGACAGCGCCAGGGCAGTCAGTTGTTCGATGTTACCGATGCGCTCGCGCAGGGCCTGGCAGGGAACCTGCAGCACGGTCTGGCGGAAGCTGCCGGAAAAATGCAGCTCGTACGGCTGGCGCGTGTCATAGACGGCAAAGTCCCCTTGCGCCAGGGCCGCCTCGCGGCCGTCCTGGATCACCTGCGAGCAGCCTTCGTGTGCCAGGTTGATGAGTACGTACTCGTCCGGGCTGCGGGCTATGCAATGCCGGTCGCGGCGCACCAGCTGGCGGCTGGCGCGAATCTCCACTACCCGCAGCACGTCCAGGTCGTGGGCGCACAAGCGCCCGTCGAAGTCCAGCTGTGCGTCGATCCGGCACTCCAGCGGGACGAAGGTCGCACACACCACGTCCTGCCAGAAGGCCTGGCGTTCATGGGGGCGGATATCGTCGGTATCGAATCGAACGAGCATGGCTTGGCGTCACGACAAGGGAACGGTGGGCAATGAAGAATGCAATTCGAAGGCCAGCGGCGACTGTTCCTCCAGGGTCAAGCATCGCTTCCTTCAGGTCCTAAAGGATCGTTTGGCGCTGCCCTTAACCTCTGGTCATCACTCGATGGAGGTCAAGACATGCAAGCCAAGATCAAGGTCGCCTGCGTCCAGGCGGCCCCGGTTTTTCTCGATCTGCAAGGTACGGTGGACAAGACCCTGGCGCTGATCGAGGAGGCGGCCAGCCAAGGTGCTCGTCTCATCGCCTTTCCGGAAACCTGGATTCCCGGCTACCCCTGGTTCTTGTGGCTGGATGCACCGGCGAACTACATGCCGTTGGTGCAGCGCTATCACGAGAACTCCCTGGTACTGGACAGCGAGCAGGCCCGGCGGATCAGCGAGGCGGCACGCCAGCATGGCATCCATGTGGTGCTGGGCTACAGCGAGCGCGAGCATGGCTCGCTGTACATCGGCCAGTGGCTGATCGACGACCAGGGGCGCACCCTCGGGACTCGGCGCAAGCTCAAGGCCACCCATGTGGAGCGGGTGCTGTTCGGGGAAAGCGATGGTTCTTCGCTGGCCACCTTCGACAGTCACCTGGGCAAGCTGGGTGCCTTGTGCTGCTGGGAACACCTGCAACCGCTCAGCCGTTATGCGATGTACGCCCAGCATGAGCAGATCCATGTCGCCGCCTGGCCGAGCTTTAGCCTCTATCGCCGCGGTACGGCGGCGCTGGGGCCGGAGGTCAACCTGGCGGCTTCCCGGCTGTACGCCGCCGAAGGCCAGTGCTTCGTGCTGGCATCCTGCGCCGTGGTGACCCCGGACATGCTCGATCTGCTCTGCGCCACCGACGAGCAACGCGCGCTGCTGGAAGCCGGCGGTGGCCATGCACGAATCTTCGGGCCAGATGGCGCGGACCTGGTCACTCCGCTGGACGAGCATGAAGAAGGCATCCTCTACGCGACGCTGGATCCGGCTGCGCTGATCGGCGCCAAGCTCGCTGCCGATCCGGTCGGCCATTACGCGCGTCCGGACGTCACCCGGCTGCTGTTCAACCGCAGCGCCTACACCCCCGTCGTGGAATGTGACGCCACCACCATCAGCGAAATTCTGGACATGGCACCGCAGGAGGTCCTGTGAGCATCGAATCGGCTATTCCCAAGCACCTGGTGTGCCCGCGCCTTGAAGCGGCCAGTACGCCACGCAATTACCAGGTGCCATTTCCGGCCTGGACGGCGCGCTTCACGCCGCTGGTGGAGCGGGTCGTGATGGCCTGTTTCGGCGTACAGGCCCCTGGGCCGCTGGAGCTGGAAAGCCTGGCGCCGTATATCGAGCGGTTTGCCCTGGTGGACGGACCCTTGTATTGGGACCCGGCGCAATGCCAGGACGCGACGGGCGCGCATAACCTGGTAGCCATCGCCTATTGGGCCGATGTGGCAGCCTTCGAGCGTTGGCGGAGCAACAGCGGGTTCGACCAGTGGTGGCAGTCGCCGGAGCGGGAGACCGAGGCCATTGGCCGGTTCGTCGAGATCGTGACGCCGGGCCAGGAATGGTTCGAGACATTGTTCTCGTCCCTGAACGGTGTCGAGGGTATCGCCCATCTCGCCAGCGGAATGAGTGGTGTGGTCCGTGAACATGGCTATTGGGGGAGCGCCCGGGATCGGCTGCCTCGGGCCCAGGTGGACAAGCTGGTAGGTGCACGCGGTGATGCTCCGCAAAAGACCGGGACAGGTGCCCGGGTACAGGTGCCAGGACGGCAGAACCTATGCCTGATCCGCTCCGGCCAGGACTGGTCGGCGACCTCGCAACAGGAGCGGGAGCTCTACCTGAGCGATATCCAGCCGGTGCTGCGGGCGGGGATGGATTTTTTGCGGGACGAGGGGCGCAGTATCGGTTGCTCCAGTTGCCGCCTGATGCAGGTGTTGGACGCCTGTACCGGCGCGCCACTGGAAAAGAGCTTCGGGCTCGCGCATTTCGACGACCTTGCCCAGCTCGAAACCTGGGCCAGGAGCCATCCGACCCACCTGGCTATCTTCGGGCGCTTCACGCGCTATACCCAGGCGCTCGATTTCCAGATCGCCTTGCGGTTGTACCACGAGGTGGCGGTCATTCCCGCCAATGCCCAGTGGTTCGAATACATCAATTGCCATGGCCGCACAGGTTTGCTGCGCGGCTGATTTCCAGGCGGGAGCGATCAATGAACAAGTCCAGGATGGCGTTGTACTGCCTGCCGTTCGCCTTTGCCGAAACGGTCCGTGCCCAGGAAACCGCACCGGGCGACTACGAGCCGGTGCCGGCTGGCAAGACTGCATTGCTGATGTACTACCAGCATGCCCGTAGCTCATCGTTCTACCGTTCTGGCCATAGAGTCTCGAACGATTTTCGCATGCGCTCCGACATGGGCCTGCTGCGCCTGGTGCAATCGGTGCCGTTGAGCGACCGGCTGTATTGGGAGCCCCAGGCGATCCTGCCTTTCGGCCAGTTGCGCACGGCAGGCGATGCCAGCGCGCTGGGGGACGAGTCGGGATCGGGCGACCTGAACCTGGGATCGGTGTTCAAGCTCCGGCTCCCTACGCGCCAGGGTGACATGCTGGGCCTTGGGGTGTTTGTCCAGGCGCCCACCGGCAGCTATGACCGGGACGATGCTCTGAACCTTGGGGAAAACCGCTGGCGCCTGATGCTGCAGGGCGCCTACGTGCACCACTTCGACGAGCGCTGGGCGCTGGATACCGTGGCCGATATCAGCTGGTATACGCGCAACCACGACTACGGTCCGACCGGGGCGAACCAGAAGCAGAAGGCCCGCTATGAGTACCAGGCGTTCCTGCGCTATCAGTTGGCACCGGCCACCACCCTGGGCTTTGGCGGTGGCTACGTCACGGGCGCGCGTACCTGGGTGGCCGGTGACGACCAGGACGATGAACTCAAGACTTCCTATGCCCGCCTGACCCTCACTCATTTCCTGGTACCGGACCTGCAGGCCCAAGTGCAGTTGGGCCGTGACATGGAGGTGGAGCAGGGCTTCAAGGAGCGCGCACGGCTCAATTTGCGGTTGGTGAAGTTGTTCTGATACCGGTTGTCGCTCCGCCTGAAACGAAGAGAATCATCAAGATTCTTTTGTTTTTCGGCGCAGAGGCGCAGGAAAAAACGATACCGATCAGTTCGCCGGGGGCCATGCCGGGCCGAGCAGGTTTCGCTCTCGCGGGGTACGGCTCTCTACTGGGCCGGCAGCAGGAAGCGCGCGAGCACCGGCAGGTGGTCGGAGATGCGCAGGGTATCGTCCTGGCGGACCCGCGACTCCACGCGCTTCAGGCGCGGGCTGTAGAACAGGTAGTCGACGGTCCGGTCCGGCCCATCGAGATCGGGGTCGTTGGGATAGTGGGTCAGCCAGTGCGCGCGGTCGGCACCGCTGGCTTGGGTATTGCTGGGGATCATCGGGTACTTGTCCCACAAAAGGTGCAGGGGGCTGTCGGCACTGTAGGGCGCGCGTTGGTTCTCATCCAGGCGCCGGTACTGGCCCAGGGGCAGCAGGTTGAAGTCGCCGCCGATCAGCCAGGGAGTGCCACGGCCTTCCAGTTTGTCCAGGGTCCTGGCGATGGCCGCGACTTGCCGGGCCTGGGTCTCGCCGGCCTGCTGCGCACGCTCCAGGTGGGTATTGAGTACCGCCAGTTGTCCGCCGTCGTTCAGGGGCAGGTAGCTGAGCAACAGGGCGTCTCGCGGCAGGAATTGCCGGCTGATGACGTTGTGGTCCGCCACCGGCAGTTGCAGGCGCTCGGCGTGTTCGATGCGATAGCGGCTGAGGGTCGCCAGTTGCCGGCCGACGCTGCCGAGGATATGCACGGAGGGAACGAAGTCGGCCTTCCAGTCGTAGGCCCGGGTGCTGCAGGGATAGAGGTCGGCCAGGCGTTCCTGGAGAAGCTTGAGCTGGTCCTGGTAGGCGCTGGCCTTGGCGTTGTCGTCCACTTCCTGGAGCAGCACCAGGTCCGGCTGTTCGTCGCGGATGACCCGGGCCACTTCGTCGAGGCTGAAGGCCATGTCCTCTAGTGTGGGGCGTTCGTCCTGGCCATGGGCCTGGTCGTTCCAGAACACATAGCGCTTGCCGGCCAGGTACTGCAGGTTCCAGGTCATCACCTTCAACGCTTGGCCCGGTACCAGCGGCGCGGCTTCGGCGCTACAGGAAACCGCCAGGGTTTCCTTGGCCTGGGGACGCCAGGTCAGGCTGTAGATCAGACCGGCCAATACCAGGCCGATCAGCAGCAGGCTCAACAGGGTCACGCGAAGTAGACGGATCATCGGCTCGGCTTATGGCGTTGCGGGATGGGGTCCGAGCATACCCGAGTGCGCAGCCGTCCCCCAAGGGGTAGAGCGGCCGCGCCGGGATTTCAGTGCTTGTACGGCTGCTGGCTGATCAGCATGAACAGGCGGAACAGCACCACGCTGGTGAACAGCTGGAGGAAGCTGTAGGCGCTGTCGATGGTCAGTGCCACCAGCGGCGTCGGGTCTGGATAGGCGGCTTCGCTCATGCCCTTGAGCAGCCAGAGCGGGGTCATCACGCACAGGATGCACGCCAGGATCCGCAGGAAATGCCCGCGGCTCAGGCGAAAGCTCTCGGTGATGGCATTCAGCGGCGATGCCCCCTTGAGTACCAGCAGGTACTCGGCGAAGGCCAGGACCACCATCAGCCACAGGCCCGGCAGGAAATACAGCGACAGCCCCAGCAAGATCAGCAGGGTACTGACCGCCGTCAGCAGGGCGAAGCGCGGCCACAGGCTCAGGCTCATGGCCAAGAGATCGCGGGTTCGGGGCGATTCGCCACGGGTACGGGCATCGAGGAGCAGGATCAGTGCGCCGGTGTACAGCGGATACACCAGCAGGCCGACGATCACGCTGTACCCGGAAAAGGCATTCGGACCCAGGGCCTTGCCGGCAGCCTGTTGCAGCAGCGCCTCGAGAATCACCAGTGGCAGGCACAGCTGGGCGATGCGCCCGAGGTTGCGTCGAAAGAAATACAGGGAGTCGCGCAGAACGTCTAACGGATTCATCGAAGGGGTCGCAGTGGCGAAGCGGTTGGACACTTTAACCGATGCAGGCCCCGGGGAAGCAAACGTAAACCTTGGGTAAAGACCATTGAAAGTCGCCGCACCAACCCCATAACTGTTGCGTATCGCGGTCCCTTCGGACCGTAGAGCGGATTTTTACCGGCAATCTAAAGAGGTCGCCATGAATAGCGAAGAGCAAACCCTGATCGATGGACTGTTTTCACGGTTGCAGCAAGCCGAAACGGATTCAGCCCCGCGTGATGCCCAGGCCGAGGCGCGGATCAAGGAGCATCTGACCCGCCAGCCTGCGGCCGGGTATTTCATGACCCAGGCGATCCTGGTGCAGGAGGCTGCCCTCAAGAGCCTTGACGAACAGAACAAGCAACTGACCCAGCAAGTCCAGCAACTGCAGGCCCAACTGCAACAGGCCAAGTCCCAGGCGGCTCCGGCCCCGGCCCCGAGTGGCGGGTTCTTGTCGAGCATCTTCGGTGGCTCCCGCGAAGCGCAACCGGCCCCGACCGCGAGCCCGGCGCCATCTTCCGGCGGTGGCTGGCGTGAGCCGCCACGCCCGGGCTTTGGCGCGCCACAGCAGAATTTCGGTGCGCCCCAGCAGGGGTTCGGCGCTGCGCCGCAACAGAACTACGCGCCGCAGCAGGCGCCGGCGGCTGGCAGCAGTTTCCTGGGTGGCGCGCTGAAGACCGCCGCCGGTGTCGCAGGCGGCGTGATGCTGGCTCAGGGCATCAGCAGCCTGTTCCACAGCAACCAGCAGCCCCAGGAAGTGGTCGAAGTCATCAAGGAAGAACCGGCGCCGGCCAGCGACAACAGCGGCTGGGGCAATGACGAACAGCGTTATGCCAACAACGACTCCTGGGGCGGCAACGACCAGGGTGGCTTCAACGACGCGGGCTACGACAACGACGACAGTTCGTTCTTCTCCGACGACGATTCCTTCGTCTGACCTACCATCGGTCCGGGGCCACAACATGCCCCGGGCCGATAATTCGCGGAACAATCCCTGGCGCTGGCATACTGGACGACTTTTCCGACCCCAAGGGTCGATCCGGTTGCCGTGCTGCTGCGCCATGAGGATTAGCGGTGAAAAAAATCGCCCTGTTCGCCGATGTGCAAAATCTCTACTACACCGTGCGCCAGGCTTATGGCTGTCACTTCAACTACGCGGCGCTGTGGGCCGATATCAGCAAGCACGGGCAGATCGTCCAGGCCTATGCCTATGCCATCGATCGCGGTGACAGCAAGCAGCAGCAGTTCCAGCAGATCCTGCGCAACCTGGGCTTCACGGTAAAACTCAAACCCTACATCCAGCGCAGCGATGGCTCGGCCAAGGGCGACTGGGACGTGGGTATCACCATCGACATCATGGACGCCGCCAGCCAGGTGGATGAAGTGGTGCTGGCCTCCGGCGACGGCGATTTCGACCTGTTGCTGGAGCGCATCATCCACAAGCATGGCGTCAGCGCGGTGGCCTACGGAGTGCCGGGGCTGACCGCCAATTCGCTGATTCGCGCCGCCAGCCGCTATGTGCCGATCGAAGGCGCCTTGTTGTTGAAAAGCTGAAAACAGATTCATACGGAGCAAAACAGGTTTGGAACGCATTGCCGTCATCGACTTCGAAACCACCGGGCTTTCCCCGAGCAGCAGTTGCCGGGCCACCGAGATCGCCGTGGTGATCCTCGAACAGGGGCGCATCGTCGAGCGTTACCAGAGCCTGATGAACGCCGGCGTGCGGGTACCGGCGTTCATCGAGCAATTGACCGGCATCAGCAACGCCATGTTGCGCGGGGCTCCCTCGGCGGAGCAGGTGATGAACGAAGTCAACGAGGTCGTCGGTACCACGCCGCTGGTGGCGCATAACGCCGCCTTCGACCAGAAGTTCTGGGATTTCGAATTGGGGCGGATCCGGCGCACCCGGTTGCAGAACTTCGCCTGTTCCCTGCTGCTGGCCCGGCGCCTGATGCCGGCGGCGCCGAACCACAAGCTGGGCACCCTGACCGCCTACGCCGGCTTGCCGCATACCGGCCAGGCCCACCGGGCCATGGCCGACGCCGAGATGGCGGCCAACTTGCTGGTGCACCTGGCGGGCGAACTGCGCGATACCCACGGCCTGCACCAGTTGTCCCACGATTTCTTGTGCAAGTTGCAGAAGGTTCCGGCGGCCAAGGTGCCCGAGCACTTGCGGCGCCATCGCTGACGCTCCGCAAGCCCCATCGGAATCTGCGGCCGCAGGGGCCGAGGGCCTGGAGAGTCTGCAAGCAAGGCCCCGTGGAGCCGGCGGTGGATCAACCGGACGGTTTGCCGTTGCTGTCCAGGTGCCCCAGGGGCAGGCGCCGTTCAATGGCGCTGGAGAGCACGATGGAGGTCTTGCTGAAGCCGAACTGGGCGACGCGGTTGATCAGCTCTTCCAGCTCCGGCATCGAACCCACGGCGGCCTGCATGATCACGCAGGGATCGCCCGTGACCCGGTGGCATTCGGTGAGTTGCGGAATCTTGATCAGTTCGTCATAGCTTTTCTGGTTGCCGTGCTGGGCCAGGCGCAGTTCGATGACGCACTGGATCGGCAACCCCAGCTTGTTCATGTCGACCTTGGCCTGGTAGCCGGTGATCACGCCGCAGGCTTCGAGCTTGGCGACCCGCTCGGCCACGGCAGGTGCCGAGAGATTGACCTTGCGCGCCAGCTCGGCATAAGTCGCCCGGCCGTTTTCCAGCAGTTGGGCCAAGAGCATGCGGTCATACTTGTCCATGGAAGGTTCCAAAACACCCTGGCTTTCGAAAGCAAGGTATATAGCCTCGAACTCCATGTTTTGGAAAGTGTACTGCTCTTAAAAACAAGTTTTGTAACTTAAGCTTGCCCCGTTCGGCTTTCTACAATGGGCCTTCCCTGCCTGTCTCCTGAGTCGTACCCCATGCCTGGCCAAAGCCGCTTTCCCTTGCCGTTGATCGCCGCATTCTTTGCCCTCTACGTGATCTGGGGGTCGACCTACCTGGTGATCCGCATCGGTGTCCAATACTGGCCACCCTTGATGCTTGCCGGTATCCGCTTCGTACTCGCCGGCAGCCTGATGTACGCGTTCCTGCGCTGGCGTGGAGTCCCGGCGCCCACCTGGGCGCAATGGAAGGCCGCCGGGATCATCGGCATCCTGCTGCTGAGTTTCGGCAACGGTGCGGTGACGGTCGCCGAGCACCTGGGCGTGGCTTCCGGAGTGGCGGCCCTGGCGGTGGCCACGGTGCCGTTGTTCACCTTGCTCTGCGGTTATTTCTGGGGCACGCGCAATACCCGCCTGGAGTGGGCCGGCATCATCCTCGGGATGATCGGCATCGGCATGCTGAACCTGGGTTCCAACCTGCAATCGAGCCCCTTGGGCGCGGCCCTGTTGCTGTTCGCCGCAGCGGCCTGGGCCTTCGGCTCGGTCTGGAGCAAGCATTTGCCTCTGCCCCAGGGGGCCATGGCCAGCGCCGCGCAAATGCTCGTCGGTGGTGTAGTGCTGCTGCTGGGCAGCCTGCTGCGCGGCGAGCGCCTGGAAGCCATGCCCGCCCTGGAGGGCTGGCTGGCGCTGGCCTACCTGGCAGGCTTCGGTTCGATCATCGCCTTCAATGCCTACATGTACCTGCTCAAGCACGTACGCCCGGCGGCGGCCACCAGCTATGCCTACGTCAACCCCGCGGTGGCGGTGTTGCTGGGCATCGTCTTCGTCGGCGAGAGCATCGGCTTCGAAGAAGCGCTGGCGATGCTGGTGATCATCAGCGCCGTGGTGTTGATCGGCCTGCCGCAATGGCGCAAGCCCAAGGCCGTGGCCCGGGAAGAGGCCGCCTGATTATGGCGGAGTCGGCTGGCTGGCCAGGTGGCGTTCGAGAAAACCGCCGATGACCTGGACCGCTTGCTGGTGAATCGCTTCGCGGTCGCGCTTGTCGCCGTCCCGGCAGATGATTTCATCCTCGGGGTCATCTGCCCTGAGCAGGGCCGTGGCTCCCGGCTTGCAGAGCTGCATGAAGCTGAAATGGCTGGCATCGGCGACCACCAGCAGGCTTGAGGTGGCCGGCGGCAGGTGGGCTTGCAGATAACCCGACTCCTGTTCCACCGGCATGCCGGCAATGTTCACCCCGGCGCCCAGGATCAAGGTCGGCGTTCGCACCGCTGCCAGGCTCTGTGGGGTAAATCCGCGGACCAGCCCCGGGTCCAGTGACACCACGGCCTTGATTCGCGGGTCTCGCAGGTCGGCACTCAGCTGGCCCTGGTTGCCTGCAGCGATACCCAGTTCCGCAGCCAACCCGCACAGGCGCGGGTTGGGATGCAGCCGGCATTCCTCGAGGAGGCGTTGCGGACTGTAGCGTCCGCCGGCCAGCGCGGTGACTGTCCAGCCGCCCAGGGAATGGCCGATGGCGGCGATACGCTGCGGATCGACGGCGCCGGCCAGGCTGCTGTCGGCAGTGAGCGTGTCGATCACCCGACTCATATCGTGGGGGCGCTCCCAGAGCTTCGCCGCTTCTGCCGGGCGTCGGTCGAAGGTCGTGGTGCCAGGGTGGTCTGGAGCTGCGACCACATAGCCCTGGTTGACCAGGTTCGGTACCAGCCAGCTGAGGTTGCGCCAGCTGCCGCGATAGCCGTGGGACAGGACCACCAAGGGGTGGGCCGCCGGGCCAGGCGAGGCATCCTTGATGGCGGGCAGGCCCTGGAAGACCGGGGTCTGTGCGGATGTCAGCAGCGGCGCGGGTGTCTCGGTGGGATACCAGAGGGCGACATGCAGTGGGCGTTGGCCGCTGGCATCCGCCACGGTGATTTCACGGAAACCGATGAGTTCGGCAGCTCCGGCAAGGGGGAGGAGCAGGGCCAGAGACAGGCCCGCGAGCATCCGTGCGGACAGGGCGATATTGCGCATTGGGACTCCATGGACAAAGGACGCCGGGCATTGCCCGGCGTTGTGGTTTCAGCGCGAAGGAATCACTCGAGGCCGATAAGCAGCGCTATCGCGAAGACCACCGCCGCCAGGGCCAGGCAAAACAGCAGGCTGACTCCCGCCACTGGCCATAACGAGACGAAGTTGCCGCCGTTGGCCTTGTGGTCCACCACCTGGGGGCCGAACAGTTGGCGCGCATAGGCGTTCATCCCGTAGATCTGCGGCAGGATGAAGACCACGGCGGGAACGTTATCCGGAAGGAAAAAGCCTGCCAGGGTCATGGCCAGGAAGACACCGATGCCCATGGTCCAGGCTTTTCTCACCTCAGCCTCGCGCCCCAGTGCCTTGAGGTTCCGGCTGATGAAATAGGCTCCCGCGATGGCGGTGCCGAGGAAGGTGCTCAGGCCGATGGCTGCGACACTGTAGAGGCGCAGGTTCTGATCGACGGTCGGGGCGATCCGCAGTTCGGCGGCGGGGGCCTGGAACGGGTTTTCTTGGTCCATGCGAGGTGAGACTCCTTGAGGGGGGGAGGGCCGAGAAGATGTCCGGTGCGCAGGGCGCGGGGCATTCTTTAGGGCCGGCTGGGGGGCGAGCATACACGCTCCCGGGCCGGCGGGGATGGTCCGTAAGTGGGGCCGTGAATTAGGGTAAACTGCCGCCCATTGCATTCCTGTGCTGACTCTTTCCTACGGTATCCCCATGACATTCGCCACTCTCGGCCTGATCGAACCCTTGCTGCGCGCCCTTGAACCCCTTGGCTACCAGGCCCCGACCCCGGTGCAGGCCCAGGCGGTTCCGGCGGTGCTGGCCGGTCGCGACCTGATGGCCGCAGCCCAGACCGGCACCGGCAAGACCGCCGGTTTCGCCCTGCCGCTGTTGCAGTTGCTGACCCTGGAAGGTCCGAAGGTCGACAGCAATTCGGTGCGGGCGCTGATCCTGGTGCCAACCCGCGAGCTGGCCGAGCAGGTCCACGACAGCGTGCGCCAGTACGCCGAACACCTGCCACTGCGCACCTACGCGGTGTATGGCGGAGTCAGCATCAACCCGCAGATGATGAAGCTGCGCAAGGGTGTCGACCTGCTGGTGGCGACACCTGGCCGCCTGCTGGACCTGTTCCGGCAGAACGCGGTGAAGTTCGGCCAGTTGCAGACCCTGGTGCTGGATGAGGCCGATCGCATGCTCGACCTGGGGTTCTCCGAAGAGCTCAAGAGCATCTACGCAGCCCTGCCGAAAAAGCGCCAGACCTTGCTGTTCTCCGCGACGTTCTCCGATGCCATCCGCCTGTTGGCCGGGCAGATGCTCAATGACCCGCTGAGCATCGAGGTCAGCCCGCGCAACGTCGCCGCCAGCACGGTCAAGCAATGGGTGGTACCGGTGGACAAGAAGCGCAAGCCGGAACTGTTCAGCCACCTGCTGCGCAAGAACCGCTGGAAGCAGGTGCTGGTGTTCGCCAAGACCCGTAACGGCGTGGACGCCCTGGTGGAAAAACTCCAGGGCCAGGGCGTGAATGCCGACGGCATCCACGGCGATAAGCCCCAAGCCACGCGCCAGCGTGCCCTGGACCGGTTCAAGCTGGGCGAGATCCAGATCCTGGTGGCGACCGATGTGGCGGCCCGCGGCCTGGACATCGAGGATCTGCCGCTGGTGGTCAACTTCGACCTGCCGATCGTCGCCGAGGACTACGTCCACCGCATCGGCCGCACCGGACGTGCCGGTTCCACCGGTGAAGCGATTTCCCTGGTCTGCGCCGATGAAGTGAACCTGCTGTCGGCGATCGAAATGCTTACCCGCCAGACCCTCAAGCGCCATGAGGAGCAGGATTTCGAGCCCGAGCACCGGGTGCCCGAGACCGACGCCAGTGGCCAGGTGGTGAAGAAGCCTAAAAAGCCGAAGAAGCCCAAGGCTGCCGGTGGTGCCGGCAAACGCAACCTGGGGCGTTGGGTCGATAGTGGCGAAGTAGCCGCCGAGCCTGCGGTGAAGCCGGTGCGCAAGGTGCCGGCCTTCAACACCGGCCCGCGCAAGCGCAAGCCGTAAGCACCGCGGCCAGTTGCCGGCGGCAGGTCCGGGCCTGGCCGCCCAGCTACCTGGCCTGGGGCCTGCGGGGCTCGGCTAGCCATTGGAGGATGCCGTGCCCGGCCCGGCGTCCGCTGGCGAAGCAGGCGGTCAACAGGTAACCGCCGGTGGGGGCCTCCCAGTCGAGCATTTCTCCGGCGCAGAACAGCCCAGGCTCCTGCCGGATCATCAAGCGTTCATCCAGTGCTTCGAAACGTACGCCGCCGGCACTGCTGATGGCTTCGTCCAGGGGGCGGGGCTTCACCAGCGTCAGTGGCAGCGCCTTGATCGCCGCCGCGAGGCTGGCCGGATCATTGAAGGTCGTGGCCGGTGTCAGCTCCCGCAGCAAGGCGGCCTTGACGCCATCGATCCCCAACTGGCTATGCAGGTGCTTGGCCATCGAACGCGAACCACGAGGCTTGGCCAGGGCCGCCTGGACCTTGTCCCGGGGCTTGCCCGGCAGCAGGTCGATATGAATGGTGCCTTGGCCGTGCAGGTTGATCGCTTCACGGATCGAGGCCGAAAGGGCATAGATCAGGCTGCCCTCGATACCCTTGGCGGTGATCACGCATTCCCCCAGCCGTGGCGTGTCGTCGTTCAAGCCGATAGCGACATTCTTCAATGGCGCCCCGGCGAACTTGCTCTGCAGCAACTCGCTCCAGGCACTGACCTCGAAACCGCAGTTGCTCGCCTGCAGCGGCGCTACCTCGACCCCGCGTTGCGCAAGCAACGCCATCCAGGCGCCATCGGAGCCCAGGCGTGCCCAACTGCCGCCGCCCAGCGCCAGTAGCACTGCGTCGGGGCGTACCGCGCTTTCACCCTCGGGATGCTGGATACGCAGGCTGCCGTCGGCATTCCAGCCGAGCCAGCGATGCCGGGTGTGGATAACCACCCCGGCCTCGCGCAGGCGCTTGAGCCAGGCGCGCAGCAAGGGCGCGGCCTTCATGTCGCTAGGAAACACCCGGCCGGAGCTGCCGACGAAGGTCTCGATCCCCAGTCCGTGAGTCCACTGGCACAGGGCCTGGGCATCGAAGTCGCGCAGCCAGGGGGCGATTTGCGGCGCTCGTTCGGCATAGCGCGAGAGAAAGGCCGGATAGGCTTCGGAATGGGTGATGTTCATGCCGCCCACGCCCGCCAGGAGGAACTTGCGTCCGACCGAGGGCATGCCGTCATACAGGTCGACCCGGACTCCCGCCTGGCTCAGGACCTCGGCAGCCATCAGGCCGGCCGGGCCGCCACCGATGATGGCAACGTGGTGGGACAGGGAGGAAGGGGATCGAGTCATGGCGGGGCGGTGCTGGTGGAGTGAGTCGCGCATTCTACCCGAGCCATGGCCAGGCTGCTGTGCCGGTGAAACTGCTCAAAATCTAGTCGATAGGCTGCAGGCCTTGTGGGTCAAGGGCTACAGCGGCTTGCTCGCAGGTTATCCACAAGCGATTCCACAGGGATTGGGGGTAAGCGAGCATGACTGGGTGACCGCTTGATGACTCTGGTCAAAAAATAGTCGATCGTCTGAAGGCCACGTTCTACAAGGGGTTGGATGAGTTTCACGCAGGTTGTCCACAGGCGCCTCCACAGAGAGTGGGGGTAAGCATGGATGGCCGCGATGAATGGATCGACCCCTGGTCAAAAACTGAGCGTCAGCCTGTATGTCTTGCCGATCCTGGGCTGTAGCTGGTTTCCCGCAGGTTATCCACAGCCGGCTCCACAGGGATTGGGGGTAAGCGATTCACAAGAATGTGACGGTTCATGGTTTTCGATCAAAAAACGAGCGATTGAACCTAACCCTTGTGGAACAAGGGCTGTGGAGGCTTTCACTCAGGTTATCCACAAGCGGTTCCACAGCTGGTGTGGGTAAGGGCGTCGGGTCAGCGACAGCCTAGCGACTCCCAGACTCTCTGGGCGCTGTGGTGCAGGATGCCGTGGCGTCGGGCCAGGGCCTGGCGGTCCTTGCTGTAGCCGCCGCCGATCACTCCCACCACCGGGATATCCCGGCCCAGGCACTGGCGCATGACCCGTTCGTCGCGCTCGGCCACCCCGGCGTCGGTGAGCTTGAGGTAGCCCAGGGCGTCGTCCTGGTGGACGTCGACACCGGCGTCGTACAGCACCAGGTCCGGCTGGTACAGCGGCAGCAGGTAGTTGAGGGCATCGTCCACCACCTCCAGGTACTCGGCATCGCCCATGCCCATGGCCAGGGGGATGTCCCAGTCGCTCTGGGCCTTGCGCACCGGGAAGTTCTTTTCGCAGTGCAGCGAGACGGTCACCGCATCGGCGGTGTGCTGCAAGATCCGCGCGGTACCGTCGCCCTGGTGCACGTCGCAATCGAAGATCAGTACCCGTCCAACGCGCCCGCTTTCCAGCAGGTAATGGCTGATCACCGCCAGGTCGTTGAAGATGCAGAAGCCGGCTGGATAGTCGTAGTGGGCGTGGTGGGTACCGCCGGCCAGGTGGCAGGCCAGGCCGTGTTCCAGCGCCTGCTCGGCGGCCAGCAGCGAACCGCCGACCGCGCGCACGGTGCGCCGGGCCAGGGCTTCGCTCCAGGGCAGGCCCAGGCGCCGCTGGTCTTCCCGGGACAACTCGCCATTCATGTAGCGCTCGATATACCCAGGGTCGTGGGCCAGCGCCAGGACTTCGGCCGGGCACAGCTGCGGGCGCAGCAGGTCGGTATCCCGGGTGAGGCCGCTATCCACCAGGTGGTCGCGCAACAGGCGAAACTTGTCCATGGGGAAGCGGTGCTCCGGGGGGAATTCCGGGCTGTAGTCGTCGTGGTAGATCAGCGGCAATGTCATGGCATTTTCTTAGAAGGACCCGTGAAGGATCCTACCAGCGATGTAGACTTGCACCCATGAAAACGGAGGGCACCGATGGAGCCGATACTGCAACTGGAAAGCGCGCGCCTGGTGCTGCGCCAATGGCGTGACGACGACTTGCAGGCTTTTGCGGCGATGTGTGCCGATCCGCAGGTCATGCGCTACTTTCCGGCACCCTTGAGCCGTCTGGAGAGCGCCGCCTTGATCGGCCGCATACGCGGGCATTTCGCCGAGCATGGTTTTGGTACCTGGGCCCTGGAGCGCAAGGACAACGGCGCCTTCATCGGTTTTACCGGCCTGGGCGTGGTGGGTTTCGAAGCGCCTTTCACCCCGGCGGTGGAGATCGGCTGGCGCCTGGCCCGCGAGCATTGGGGCCTGGGTTATGCCAGCGAGGCGGCCTGGACGGCGTTGCGTTGCGCGTTCGAGCGCCTGGCCCTGGACGAAGTGGTAGCCTTCACCACCCGGACCAACCTGGCGTCGCAGAAAGTGATGCAGGCCATTGGCATGCAGCATGCCGTCCAGGGGGATTTCGAACATCCCAAGCTCGCCGGCGATCACCCGTTGCGCGAGCATGTGCTGTACCGCATCACCCGTGAACAATGGTTGGAAACCTTGCATGGATAGCAATCGCGCATGTTTAGAATGTGCCGATGAGGTTGCTTGCCCCGAATCGATTTGACCGCCGCAGCCGAGATTGCGCGGTTTTGCTCTGTGTGAGGAGAGTCTGAATGAGTCATGTGCTGGATGATCTGGTCGATCTTTTGACCTTGGAACCCATCGAGGAAAACCTGTTTCGTGGGCGCAGCCAGGACCTGGGTTTCCGCCAGCTGTTCGGGGGCCAGGTACTCGGCCAATCGCTGTCCGCCGCCAGCCAGACGGTGGAGGAGGCGCGCCATGTGCATTCCATGCACGGTTACTTCCTGCGCCCCGGGGACGCTGCCTTGCCGGTGGTCTACCAGGTGGACCGGGTCCGCGATGGCGGCAGCTTCAGCACCCGGCGCGTGACGGCGATCCAGAAGGGCAATCCGATCTTCACCTGCAGCGCTTCGTTCCAGTACGACGAGCAGGGTTTCGAGCACCAGAGCGGCATGCCCCAGGTGGTCGGCCCGGAGAACCTGCCCTCGGAGCTGGAGATCGCCACCCAGCGCGCGCACCTGATTCCCGAGCACATGCGGGAAAAACTGCTGTGCCCCAAGCCCATCGAAGTGCGCCCGGTGACCGAGAGGGACCCGTACAACCCGCAGCCGATGGATCCGGTGAAGTACGTCTGGTTCCGCGCCGACGGCACCCTGGCCGACAACCCGGCGCTGCACAAGTACCTGCTGGCCTATGCCTCGGACTTCGGCCTGCTGGTCACCTCGCTGCTGCCCCATGGCAAGTCGGTCTGGCAGAAGGATATGCAAGTGGCCAGCCTCGACCACGCCCTATGGTTCCACGCCGACCTGCGTGCCGATGACTGGCTGCTGTATGCCATGGACAGCCCATGGGCCGGCAATTCCCGGGGCTTCTCCCGCGGCAGCGTGTTCAACCGTGCCGGCCAGTTGGTCGCTTCGGTGACCCAGGAAGGGTTGATCCGCCATCGCAAGGATTGGGCATGAGCCTTTCGGATATCGAGCATTGGGTGTTCGACATGGACGGCACCCTGACCATCGCCGTGCATGACTTCGAAGCGATCCGCCAGGCGTTGTCGATCCCGGCGGATGAAGACATCCTCACGCACCTGGCGGCCTTGCCGGCGGATGAGTCCGCGGCCAAGCATGCCTGGCTGCTGGAGCACGAGCGTGAACTGGCCCTGGGGTCGCGCCCGGCGCCGGGCGCGGTGGAGCTGGTGCGGGACCTGGCCGGGCGCGGATATCGCCTGGGCATCCTCACTCGCAATGCCCGCGAGTTGGCCCACGTGACCTTGCAAGCCATCGGCCTGGCCGACTGCTTCGCCGAGGCCCATGTGCTGGGCCGCGACGAGGCCCCGCCCAAGCCCCATCCTGGTGGCCTGCTGAAGCTGGCCCAGGCCTGGGATGTGTCTGTGCAGCGCATGGTGATGGTCGGCGATTACCGCTTCGACCTGGACTGCGGCCGCGCCGCCGGTACCCGCACGGTGCTGGTCAACCTGCCGGACAACCCCTGGCCGGAACTGACCGACTGGCATGCACAGGATTGCGCGCAGTTGCACCGCCTGTTGCGGGCTTGAGGCCGGGCGCGGTTCTACTTGAACAGCACCGCCTGGCCCTGGGCCGAGGTGAACATCTTGTCCCCGTCATGACCGACCCCCGGCACCTCTACCAGGCGTTGGGCCAGGCCCTGGGGATGACGCCTTAGCAGGTAGTCGAAATAGTTGTGCCCGCGCGCCAGGCGATAGGCGCCCTGGGCCTCGGCGGCGCAGCTCTTGTCCAGGGCCGGGTGCCGAGGGTCGATGTCCTGTTGTCCCAGCAGGTAGGTAATATCCCGCCCCGCATAACGCTGCTCCAGCTGTTCCGGCATTAGCCGGGCGACATAGGCCGGGCGTCGCTCCAGGCCGTACTTCCACTGGTTGAATCCGCGGCAGGCGGCTGGCTCGACGGCTACCGGGCGCCAGGCGTCGAAGTAGGCGTAGGACGAAGGATTGGCGACCACGAAGCGCAGGCCGATTCCGGCCCGCTGCAGTTCGGCATGGTTGCCGCTGGCCAGGGCGTAGCGTTGCACCACCTGGGCACCGCCCGAGTGGCCGGCGACCACCACTTCCTGCAGGTTGGGAAAGCGCTGGCGATCGCCCAGGCGCAGCAGGATGGCGTCCAGTGCCGCGTAGGAGCTCAGCGCCTGGGGGGCGGTGGCTGGCTCGCCGCCCATCCAGGCGTTGCCCTGCCAGCGCAACAGGCTGCTGGGCAGGTGATGGCGGGCAATGTCGTGCTGATTGAGAAACTGCGGGGCGATCACCAGGGTCGTGGCGTCTTGCCCGGCCAGCCTGGCGGCGCTTTCGCCGCTGTGCAGGTAGGTCTGGGCGTTGCGCAGGCGGCCATGGACGATCACCAGGGCCCGCTGTATGTCCGGCAATGGCTGGCGCCAGTCCTGGCTCAGGCCCAGGGCCAGTTCACCGGCTGGCAGTTCCAGTCGCCCGGGGCTGATGATCTTGACCCCATGCCCCGCAGCCTGGGCGCCCAGGCTGCCCAGGCACAGCAGCGCCGCGAGCAGGCGGCGCATCTACAGGCTCTTGGCGGCGAAGGTGTCGCACTGGCCGACCTGGCCCTGGCTGAAACCGGTCTTGAACCAGCGTACCCGCTGGGCCGAGGTGCCGTGGGTGAAGGAATCCGGTACCACCCGGCCCTGGCCCTGCTGCTGCAGGCGGTCGTCGCCGATGGCGTTGGCGGCGTTCAGGGCTTCTTCCACGTCCCCGGGTTCCAGCCAGTTCAAGCGTTTTTGCGCGTGGTAGGCCCAGACGCCGGCCAGGCAGTCGGCCTGCAACTCCTGGCGTACCAGCAGGCCACCGTCGCCTTCCATCTGCCGACCCTGCTGGCGGGCCGCCTGCATCTTGGCCGAGACACCGAGCAAGGTCTGCACGTGGTGGCCCACCTCATGGGCGATCACGTAGGCCTGGGCGAAGTCGCCAGCGGCGGAAAAGCGCTGGGCCATTTCCCGGAAGAAATCCATGTCCAGGTACACCTGGCGATCGGCTGGGCAATAGAAGGGACCGCTGGCCGAAGTGGCGGCGCCGCAGGCGGACGTGACCCGGCCACGGAACAGGATCAGCTTGGGCGCCTGGTACTGGCGGCCGGCCTGCTGGAAGACCTGGCCCCAGGTGTCCTCGGTATCACCGAGGATCGCGCGGACGAATTCCGCCTGTTCATCGTTGGCCGGTGGCGCCTTGCGTTCCTGGGTGGTGGCCGGGGCCGAGACCTGGCCGCCGCCCTGGCCGAGCAGTTGCCCGAGGATCTGCAGCGGGTCCTGGCCGGTGGCCCAGCCGATGCCGACGATCAGCACGATCGCCGTCAGGCTCACCCCCTTGCCGCCGCCGAAGCGCAAGCCGCCGCCACCACCGCCGCCGCCGCTGTCATCTCGCACATCCACGACGTTGTCGCTGCGCCGGCCTTTTTTCCAAAGCATGGGGGAGTCCTCGTTTCTTCTGCTGGTCAGTGTTGCTGCTGGCTGGAACCGGCGCCAGTCCGGTCGTCAGGGATTTTTGCCCACGCTACCATGACCCGGCACCGGGTCGGCCGGTTGCAAGCGCATTTTGGGGCTCCCTATTGAACATCGATACCCGCATCAAATTCCGTCACCTGGTGGGTTTTCTTGAAATGGCCCGCCAGGGCAGCCTGGCCCGGGCCGCCGATGTGCTGGCGGTGAGCCAGCCGGCGATGTCCAAGACCCTCAAGGAACTGGAGACCTTGCTGGACACCCGGTTGTTCGAGCGCAGCAAGGCCGGGCTCAGCCTGACCGAGGCCGGACGGGCCTTCCTGCGCTATGCCGGCCCTTCGGTGCAGGCCCTGCGGGAAGGGGTCAGCAGCTTGCGCGGTGGCGAGCATGCCGCGCAGGCGGTGCGTATCGGCGTGCTTTCTACGGTGGAGAGCCTGTTGCTGCCGGAGGTGCTGCGGCGTTTGCACCAGCGGCATGGGGCGCTGACGCTCAGCGTGGTCACCGGCCCCAGCGCCTACCTGCTCTCGCAACTGCGGGTCGGCGACCTGGACCTGGTGGTGGGGCGCATGACCGAGAGCCCGGAGATCCAGGGCCTGAGCTTCGAGCATCTGTACAACGAGTCGATGACCCTGGTGGCGCGCCCCGGGCATCCGTTGGCCAGCGGACTGCTCGACCGTGAGGCCGTCGGCCGTTATCCGCTGGTGCTGCCGCTGGCTGGCACCAGTATCCGCAAGCATGCCGACAGCCTGTTCGTGCAGTGCGGCATCGCCCAGTCGCCACAACGCCTGGAAACCCTGTCGCTGGCCCTGGGCCGGCGCTACACCTTGTCCAGCGATGCGTTGTGGATCGCGCCGCTGGATGCGGTGCGCCTGGACCTGGCCAGCGGCGAACTGCTGGAGCTGGACCTGGGGTTGCGTGAGCCCGGTGGCTCGGTGGGGATCTCCAGCAATGCCAGCCTGCCGTTGCCGCTGGCGGCGCAATGGGCGGTGCAGGTGTTGCGGGAGGTCGGGCTGGCCTATCGCGAGGGGCGATATCCTTAACCTTGCGGTTATGGATGAGCGCCGGTTTTTCAATATTCCGCCGGCCTGGTTTGTTTGAAACTCTGCAAGCTGCGCTCCAGAACTCAAACAACAGGAGATCGACATGTCCGATTCAGACGGCAGTCGCTTCGTGATGCGCGACCGTGACTGGCACCCCAAGGCCCTGACGCCCGACTACAAGAGTTCCATCACCCGCTCCCCGCGCCAGGCGCTGGTGAGCATTGCCCAATCGCCCAGTGAAACCGGCGGTCCGGACTTTTCCCAACTGCGCCTCGGACGCCTGGACAACGACCTGCTGCGCAATTTCGACAACGGCGGCTTGCCGGTGGGAGAGCGGATCATCGTCGCCGGGCGGGTATGCGACCAATACGGCAAGCCGGTGCCCCATACCCTGGTGGAAATGTGGCAGGCCAATGCCGGCGGCCGCTATCGGCACAAGAACGACCGCTACCTGGCGCCCCTGGACCCGAACTTCGGCGGCGTTGGGCGTACGCTCACCGACCGAGATGGCTACTACAGCTTCCGCACCATCAAGCCTGGGCCCTATCCATGGCGCAACGCTCCCAACGACTGGCGCCCGGCGCACATTCATTTCTCCATCAGCGGTCCGGCGATCGCCACACGGCTGGTCACCCAGCTGTACTTCGAAGGCGATCCGTTGATCCCGCTGTGCCCGATCGTCAAGTCGATCGCCAGCCCGGAGGCGGTGCAGAGCCTGATCGCCCGGCTGGACATGAGCAACGCCAACCCCATGGATTGCCTGGCCTATCGTTTCGACATCGTGCTGCGTGGCCAGCGCCGGACCCATTTCGAGAACTGCTGAGGAACCCGCCATGCCCGTTCGACTGTTGCCGGAAACCCCCTCGCAAACCGCCGGGCCCTACGTGCATATCGGCCTGGCCCTGGCCGCCGCGGGAAATCCCTCCCGGCCCGAGGAAATCTGCAATCGGCTGGCCAGGGAGGATGCTCCGGGCGAGCACATCCAGCTGTTGGGCCACGTCTACGATGGCAATGGCCACCTGGTACGCGACTCGTTCCTGGAGTTCTGGCAGGCCAATCATGAAGGCATCCATGACCCGATCTTCGATACGGAAAAACCCTTCAACTGCTTCGGCCGGGCCGCCACCACTTTCGATGCTGGAGAGTGGGTTTTGCATACAGTCAAGCCTGGAATTGTAAACAATGCCGCCGGCCTGCCCATGGCGCCGCACATCAACGTGATGCTGTTCGCCCGGGGGATCAACATCCACCTGCATACCCGCTTGTACTTCGCCGATGAGCCGCAAGCCAACCAGCAGTGCCCGGTGCTGAACCTGATCGAGCAGCCGCAGCGCCGGGAAACCTTGCTGGCGTGGCCTTGCGAGGTCGATGGCCTGCGTGCCTATCGTTTCGACATCCGGCTTCAGGGCGAGGGCGAGACGGTGTTCTTCGATTTCTAGGTCGTTGCCCTGGTGCGCTCCGGCTGGCGGTCCAGCGTGGGTTCCAAGTTGTAGAAGATCTGTAACCGAGGGGGCTGGCGGCCCCCCTCGGCGCTTTCTTTCGCGACCTGACGCAGCCCATAATCGCCGGCTTGTGAGTGATGGCTGTGAGCCCAGAATGACAATGACCAGTGAACGCTCCGTTGTGCCTGACAAAGCTGCTCTCGCGCCGCGCAAGAGCCGCAAGAACAACCCGGAAAAGACCCGCGAGAACATCCTCCAGGAGGCGGTTATCGAGTTCGTGCAACAGGGGCTTTCCGGGGCTCGGGTGGACGCCATCGCCGAGCGTATCCATACCTCCAAGCGCATGATCTATTACTACTTCGGCAGCAAGGAGCAGCTGTATGTCGAAGTGCTGGAGAAGCTCTATGGCGATATCCGCAGCACCGAGAGTCGCCTGCAGCTGACGGAGCTGACACCACCGGAGGCCATTCGCCGCCTGGTGGAGTTCACTTTCGACCACCATGATCACAACGCTGATTTCGTGCGGATCGTCAGCATCGAGAACATCCACAACGCCGAGTACGTGAAGCAGTCGCAGGTGATCAAGGCGATGAACAACAGCGTCCTGCATGCCCTGGACGAAATCCTCGCGCGCGGAGTCAAAGAGGGCCTGTTTCGCAGTGGGTTGAATGCCCTGGATGTGCATTTGCTGATCAGTTCGTTCTGCTTCTTCCGGGTTTCCAATCGCCATACCTTCGGCGAGATCTTCCAGCTCGACCTGCCGGATGAGACGGTCAAGCGCCGGCATCGGGAAATGATCTGCGAATCGGTGCTGCGCTACCTGCAAGCCTGAGTGGCCGCCGGCATTGGCATGGGCCATGGCCGCCCATTAAAATCGCATGCGCGAGCCAGCCGGCTCCATGACATTTCCCTCGACAAGGAAGGCTCCATGGGCAACCCCGTCCCCACCCTGAAAATCATCCTGATCCTGATGATCGTCGTCGACGGTTTCTGGTTCGGCGAGCGCTTGCTGTCCATGGCTGGCATCAGCCTGCTCGACTGGCTGCCGACCCAGCTGATCAACCTGCTCGGCATTCTCAGCAGCATGTTGCTGATCCTCTTCAACGTGCTGTTGCTCGGCCTGCTCTCGCGTTTGCAGCTCAAGTCCGAATGAGCCATCGGCCCCAGGCGTGACCTGTGGCTGATGGTTATGGCAATTGAAAATCATTCTCGACTAGCCGTAAGATGCCCGGCAATTTCCTATATGCGCCAGGGAGTCGGTTTGTCGGACGTGGATCTCAAGGGACTGTTTCTCAAGCATGCCGCTGCCTTGCGTGGGTACCTGGCACGCCGAGTACGGGACCCGCAATTGGCTGCTGACCTGGTGCAGGAGAGCTTCCTGCGGCTGGCCGAGCAGACCCGTGGCGCGCCGATCGACAATTCCCAGGGCTATCTCTATCGCACGGCGAACAATCTCTTGATCGATCATGTCCGGCAGGAAGCCCGGCGCAAGACCGAAGCCGTGCCCCATGAAGTACTGGCCGAGATCGAGGATGACGGAGCCGGGCTGGAGGCACAGGCGATGGCTCTGCAACAGCGCATGGCATTGAAACAGGCAGTGGCCGAGCTACCTGGGCGAACTCGGGAGATCTTCCGCTTGAACCGTATCGAAGGCATGACCCACGCCGAGGTCGCGCGACACCTGGACATCTCCGACAGCTCGGTGCAGAAGCACCTGTCCAAGGCCCTGGCTTATGTCATGCAGCGCCTGCAGGCTACCGACGGTCGGCCGGGCGACCCGTGAGTTACGGTAAACGCCGAACTCAGACGTCACTGCTTATACATAACGAGAAATCGAGATTCACACGTGAATAGCCAGGGTTCGCAAGAGCAGAGTATTACCGAGGCCGCCGCCGACTGGGCGGTGCGTCTGCACGCCGGGCCATTGGGGTCCGTCGAGCAGGCCGAACTTGCCCAATGGCAGGCCGCCGATCCACGCCACCGCCAGGCCCTGGCTTTTGCCCAGCAGACCTGGGAGGCCCTGGGCGAACTGCGCCTGGATCCGCAACCTGGCACTGGCGACACCCCACGTCGGCCCTTGCGCAGTACCACGGCCGTGGCCCGCCGACCTCTTCGCCGGCGCTGGCTGCCTCGGGCTGCCAATGCCGCGGTGCTGGTCCTGGCGGTGGCCCTGGGCGGTTGGCAAGCGCCCAAGGCATGGTTGTACCTGGAGGCTGACTACCAGACCGCCAAGGGCGAGCTACGTACCGTGCACCTGGCCGATGGCAGTACGGTCGAGCTGGACGCATCCAGCGCCATCGGCCTGGATTTCACCAACAGCCAGCGCCGGGTCCGCTTGCTCGCCGGCTCGGCGGTGTTCGACGTGGCGCCCATGACCGGCGACGAACAGCGGCCGTTCGTGGTCAGCAGCGCCGGTGGCCAGACCCGGGCCTTGGGGACTCGCTTCGTGGTCGGCCGGGAAGGTGCGCAGCAGGCTTGGGTCGGAGTGTTGCAGCACAGTGTCGCGGTGAGCCTGGATACCCCGGCGCGACAGGGCGCTTGCGCGCAGGTCCTGCAGGAAGGCCAGAGCGCACGCTATAGCCCCGGTTCGGGAGTGGTATCCCTGGATGGGCTGGACCTGCAGCGTGCTACCAGTTGGCGCCGGGGCGTGCTGGTGTTCGACCGCGAGCCACTGGCCGCGGTGATCGAGCGCTTGAACCGCTATCGCCCTGGGCGAGTGGTGTTGACCAACGAGGCCCTGGGCCAGCGCCAGGTCAGCGGGGTATTCCAGCTGGACATGCTCGACGCGGCCCTGGCCAGCCTGACGCAGGAGCTGCAGGTCCGGCGTTTCGACCTGGCCGGAGTCAGCCTGATTTACTAGGGTCTGCGGGCCTTTTTCCAGCTTCTTGAAAAATAATCGGAAAAAACCTTACTGAGTTTTCCTGCCTGGCACGTCTAGCTAACTGAGATGCATTCGCATAAACAGGAATGGCCGACGCAGGAATGACGAACATGAGGTTGGGCAGTCGCACTGGAGTTCACATTGCAGGTCGTTTGGCCCTGGCCATCCACCTGGGTGTAGCAGGGCTGTTGGCGGGAAGTGGCTCGCTGTATGCGGCGCAACCCCTGGACGGCGCCGGGCAGCAAGCCGAACGGCGCAATGGCCTGGACTTCGACATCCCCGCCCAGGCCCTGGGTAGCGCCGTGCTGGCCTTTGCCGAGCAGGCCGGGGTGCAAGTGCTGTTCGACAGCCAGCGCCTGCATGGCCTGCAGAGTTCGTCGCTCAAGGGGCGCTACAGCGCCGAAGAGGGCCTGGCCCGCTTGCTCGGCACTGCCCCGGTGAAGTACCACTTCACCAGCGAACGGCAGGTGACCCTGAGCCGGGTGGATACCGAGCAGGGCGGCGCGCTGGCCCTGGCTCCCACCACGATCTCCGGCAATCTCGAAGCCCGCGAGCGGGACTGGACCTATACCGCGCCGCGCTCGGTGAGCCAGGTCACTCGCGAACAACTCGACCGCAACCCGCCACGCCATGCAGCCGACATGCTGGAGGAAACCTCCGGCGTGTACTCGGCGGTCAGCCAGCAGGACCCGGGCCTGTCGGTGAACATCCGGGGAATCCAGGACTACGGCCGGGTCAACATGGCGGTGGACGGCATGCGCCAGAACTACCAGCAAAGCGGTCACCAGCAGCGCAACGGCACCTTGTACATCGATCCGGAACTGCTGTCCGAGGTGGTGGTGGAGAAGGGCGCCACCTCTACCATGGGCGGTGCCGGGGTGATTGGCGGCATTGCCAACTTCCGCACCCTGGAGGCCCGCGACCTGATCAAGCCCGGGCAGGAAATCGGCGGGCGGATCCGCGCCACCACCGGCCTGGGCGGCAGGCGCAACGGTACCCACTTCATCGGCAGTTCCGCCTTCGCCATCGGCACCCAGGCCTGGGACATGCTGCTGGCCGCCAGCGAACGGCACCTGGGCGACTTCAATCCGGGTACCCGGGGCGGGATCGGGGAATTGCGCACCGGGAGCTGGATGGATCCGACGATCAATGATCGAGTGAAGCATTCCAAGGTGGCTTATTCAGGTTCGGTGATGCGCTCGCGCCTGGCCAAGCTGGGACTCAACCTGCCGCAGGACCAGCGCCTGCAACTGAGCTACCTGACTACCCAGGTGTCCTACGAGGACGCCAACATGATGAATACCCAGAACAAGGACCGGCTATGGGAGAAACTCGGCGGCAGCGATGTGCGTTCGCAGAACTTCGCCCTCGACTACAGCTACGCCCCGGACAATCCGCTGATCGATTTCAAGGCCAAGCTCTACTACGTCGACAACCGCAACGACCAGAGCACCCTCAAGCGGGGGATCAGCCCCGGCTACTCGATCACCTACCAGACCGATACCTATGGCGTTCAGGCGCAGAACACCTCGACCTTCGCCCTGAGCGAGCTGTCCACGATCAAGGCCAACTACGGCCTGGAGTTCTTCTACGACAAGGTTCGCCCGGACTCCAGCCAGCCGGTGCCCACGGGCTCGGCCGTCAGTGCTTCGCCCGCGGCGAGCATGACCCCCGAGGGCGACCGGGCCCTGGGTAGCCTGTTCACCCGCCTGGACTACGACTATGACGGCTGGCTGAACCTCAATGCCGGCGTGCGCTACGACCGTTATCGGCTGCGCGGCGAAACCGGGATCAACACCCGCACCTTCGTGATCGGCAAGACGCCCCAGCAGGTCACCGTACCCGTGGATTACGACATCGACAGGATGGAAGGGCGCTTCTCGCCGACCTTCGGCCTGTCGGTCAAGCCAGGGGTGGAGTGGCTGCAGTTGTTCGCCAGCTACGGCAAGGGCTGGCGCCCGCCGGCGGTGACCGAAACCATGATCATCGGTCGTCCCCATGGTGGCGGTTCGGAGAGCATGTATCCCAACCCTTTCCTCAAGCCCGAGCGCTCCAGCAGTTGGGAGGTGGGCTTCAATATCTTCAAGGAAAACCTCTGGGTCGATGAGGATCGCCTGGGGATCAAGGTCGCCTATTTCGATACCCGGGTCGAAGACTTCATCTACATGGCCATGGGTGTACAGCCCCCGGGTTATGGCATGGCCGGTATCGGCAACAGCGCCTATGTCAACGACCTGAGCGGCACGCGCTTCAGGGGCGTCGAATACCAGTTGGACTATGACACCGGCCGCGCCTATGGCCAGCTCAACTACACCCACATGATCGGCGACAACGATTACTGCATGAAGACCGCATGGATGGGCGGCGTGACCCAGCCGGTGAAGAACGGTACCGGGCGCAAGGCGATCGTCACCGGCATGCGTCCCGACGATGCTGCCAACAACGCCACTCAATGCAAGGCCGCGATCCTCGGCTCCGCCGAACACATGCCCATGGACCGCGGCACCCTGACCCTGGGCGCGCGCTTTTTCGAGCGCAAGCTGGATGTCGGCGCCCGTGCTCGCTACAGCGCCGGGTACTCGGTCGCCGGTGGCGCGACTGTCAGCCAGTCCGGTGTCTATCCAGCCGACTGGAAGCCCTACACCGTTTACGACCTCTACGGCAGCTACCGGGTCACCGATGAACTGACCCTGCGCCTGGCCATGGAGAACGTCACCGACCGCGCCTACCTGGTGCCCATGGGCGATGTGCTGGCCTTCACTCTTGGCCGTGGCCGAACCATGCAGGGCACCGTGGAATACCAGTTCTGACCGCTTTTGCCCAGTGACGGGCAAAACCGCAGCAGGCATCGGCGTGCTGCGGACATGACCCACCCATGTATTGGAGTTTTGCATGAGCATTTCGATCTCTTACAGCGCGACCTACGGCGCTAATACTGTCGCCCAGTACCTGAACGACTGGTCGGCCTACTTCGGCGACGTCAACCATCGTCCAGGCCAGGTGGTCGACGGCACCAACACTGGTGGCTTCAATCCAGGTCCGTTCGACGGTACCCAGTACGCCATCAAGAGCACCGCCAGCGACGCGGCCTTCGTCGCCGATGGCAACCTGCACTACACCTTGTTCAACCAGCCGAGCCATACCCTGTGGGGCTCGCTGGATACCGTCTCCCTGGGTGACACCCTCACCGGTGGCTCGGGCAGTAATTACAGTCTGGTCAGCCAGGAAGTCAGCTTCAGCAACCTGGGCCTGAACAGCCTGAAGGACGAAGGCCGTGCGGGCGAAGTGCACAAGGTGGTCTACGGCCTGATGGGCGGCGACAGCTCGGCGCTGGCAGGGGAAATCGACGCACTGCTCAAGGCGATCGATCCGAGCCTGTCGGTGAACTCCACCTTCGACGACCTGGCCGCCGCCGGCGTCGCCCATGTCAATCCGGCACCGGCCGCCGCCGATGTGGGCCTGGTGGGTGTGCAAGACGTGGCCCAGGACTGGGCGCTGGTCGCCTGAGAGCAGGCTTGAGGCAAAAAAAAGCGAATGCAGGATCGCTCCTCCATTCGCTGGCTTGACTCACCGCCGCCGTCCGAGTTGTCGAAGGCCAGGGCGGCGGCGGTGGCAAATTCTGGGGAGCGCCGCGGTGCCTGTCAACGTGCCGGGCGTGCCTCCTACCGCTCCATCCTGCCTGGGTGGAGGGCTACCTATCCGTTAATTTTCCACAGGACATCTGGATGAGCAGGCCGAACTCACTTGCCGCTTCCGAGACGCTGGCGGCCCTGGCGGCCTACAAGAACGGTTTCTTCAACATCGGCCTGTTCTCGGCGGTGATCAACTTGCTGATGCTGGCCCCGGCTCTGTACATGCTGCAGGTCTATGACCGGGTCCTGGCCTCGGGCAACCAGATGACCCTGCTGATGCTGACGCTGATGATCCTCGGCCTGTTCGGCTTGATGGGGGCCCTGGAGTGGGTGCGCAGCCAGCTGGTGATCCACCTCGGCACGCAGATGGACATGCGCCTGAACCAGCGGGTCTATGACGCCGCGTTCGAGGCCCAGCTCAAGGGCAGCACGCAGGCGGCCGGCCAGGCGTTGAGCGACCTGACGGCGCTGCGCCAGTTCGCCACCGGCAATGCCTTGTTCGCCTTCTTCGATGCGCCGTGGTTCCCGGCGTACCTGCTGGTGATCTTCCTCTTTCATCCCTGGCTCGGGTTGCTGGCCCTGGGCGGTGCGGTGCTGCTGGTGGTGCTGGCCTGGATCAACCAGCACATCTGCCAGGCCCCCCTGGCCCAGGCCAGCCAGTTGTCCATCGCCACCAGCCAACAAGCCAGCGCCAACTTGCGCAACGCCGATGCGATCGAGGCCATGGGCATGCTGGGAGCCTTGCGTGCGCGCTGGTTCGTCGGCCACCAGGGTTTCCTCGCCCAGCAGAACCTGGCCAGTGAAAAGACCGCGGCCATCAGCGCCTGGTCCAAGGGCGTGCGCATGGCCCTGCAATCCCTGGTGCTGGGCCTGGGGGCGTGGCTGGCGGTAGAGGGCCAGATCACCCCGGGCATGATGATCGCCGGTTCGATCCTGATGGGGCGGGTGCTCAGTCCCATCGACCAACTGATCGCAGTCTGGAAGCAGTGGAGCTCGGCGCGCCTGGCCTATGAGCGCTTGTCGGAACTGTTGCAGGCCCACCCTTCGCGGCCGCTGCGCATGAGCTTGCCCACGCCCAAGGGCGAGTTGAGCGTCGAGCAACTGAGCGCCTGCGCTCCTGGAAGCCGCCGGCCGGCCCTGGCCAATCTTGGTTTCAGCCTGGCGGCTGGCCAGGTCCTGGGGGTGATCGGGCCGTCCGGTTGTGGCAAGTCGACCCTGGCGCGGCTGCTGGTGGGGGCCTGGACCCCGCTGGCGGGCAAGGTGCGCCTCGATGGCGCGGACCTCGCCCAGTGGGACAAGCAGCAGCTGGGTCCGCATATCGGCTACCTGCCCCAGGACATCCAACTGTTCGCCGGCAGCATCGCCGAGAACATCGCGCGCTTCGGCCAGGTGGATTCGGACCTGGTGCTGCAAGCCGCGCAACTGGCCGGGGTGCATGGGTTGATCCTGCAATTGCCCCAGGGCTACGACACCCGGCTCGGGGAGGGCGGGGCCGGGCTGTCCGGCGGCCAGCGCCAGCGCATCGGCCTGGCCCGGGCCCTGTATGGCTTGCCGGCGCTGATCGTGCTCGACGAACCCAACTCCAACCTGGATGAGGCCGGCGAGCAGGCGTTGCTGCAGGCCATTGCCCAGCTCAAGCAGTTGCAGCGGACGCTGGTGCTGATCACTCACAAACCCAACGTGCTGAGCCTGACCGACCAACTGATGATCCTGCGTGAGGGCCAGTTGCAAGCCTTCGGGCCGACGGCGCGGGTGCTGGAGGCCAGCACCAAGGTCAAGGCCGCGCCACCGCCGGCGGCGCCGGCGAGCAACCCGGTGGCCAGCTTGAACATGAATTACCGCCTGGGCGTGGCCGGGGCAGAAGGTAAAAAGGCATGAAGGCATCTTTATCCACAGGCGCCACCGAGGGGACCGCGGCCCGCAATGTGCTGGTCCTGGATGACCGGCGCTATTCCCGGCTCGGGTGGTTCCTGGTGCTGGCGGGGTTCGCCGGTTTTCTCGGCTGGGCCGCCTTGGCCCCGCTGGACAAGGGCGTGGCGGTATCGGGCAAGGTCATGGTCTCGGGGCATCGCAAGACGGTGCAGCACCAGGGCGGGGGGATCATCGAGCGGATCGAGGTCAAGGAGGGTCAACGGGTCAGCGCCGGGCAGGTGCTGCTGCGGCTCAACGAAACCCCGCTGCGCACCCAGGTACAGTCGCTGCGCAGCCAGTACCTCGGGTCCCTGGCCAGTGAGGCGCGACTCGACGCCGAACGCAACGGCGCACACGAAATTCTCTTCGATCCGCAGTTGCAGGCCCTGGCGCAAGAGCCGGACGTGGCAGCCAGCCTGGCGCTGCAACGGCAGCTGTTCGAGAGCCGGCGCCAGGCCTTGGCCATGGAGCAGCAGGGGATGGCCGAGAGCATCGCCGGCTCCGAGGCGCAGTTGCGCGGGACCCGGGATTTCCAGGCCAGCAAGATCCAGCAGCGCCAGGCGCTGAACCAGCAACTGCAGGGGCTGCGGGAGTTGGCCCGGGACGGCTACATCCCGCGTAACCGCCTGCTGGACAGCGAACGTTTATACGCCCAGGTCGAGGGCTCGATCGCCGAGGACTTCGGTCGCATCGGCCAGTTGCAGCGCCAGGTTCTCGAACTGCGCCTGCGCATCCGCCAGTCAGCCGAGGATTTCCAGAAAGACCTGCGCAGCCAGCTGGCCGAGACCCGTATCCGTACCGACGATTTGCGCAACCGCCTGGCTGCCGCCGAGTTCGAACTGGCCAACAGCCAGGTGCGGGCCCCGGCCGCCGGGGTGGTGGTGGGCCTTGAGGTGTACACCGAGGGTGGGGTGATCAAGCCCGGCCAGCCGCTGATGGATATCGTGCCCCAGGACGAGCCCTTGCTGGTGGAAGCCCGGGTGCCGGTGCAACTGGTCGACAAGGTCCACCCGGGCCTGGCAGTGGAGTTGATGTTCCCGGCATTCAACCAGAGCACCACGCCGAGGGTGGCAGGGGAGGTGACTTTGGTCTCCGCCGATCGCCAGGTCGATGAGCGTACCGATGAGCCCTACTACAGCCTGCGGGCGGTGGTCAGCCCCCAGGGCATGCAGCAGTTGCAAGGCTTGCAGATTCGCCCGGGCATGCCGGTGGAAGCCTTTGTCCGCACCGGTGAGCGCTCGATGCTCAACTACCTGTTCAAGCCGCTGCTGGACCGGACCCACATGGCGTTGGTGGAAGAATGATCCGGTGCCGCTACCTGTTGCTGCTGTGCCTGCTGTTCGCTCCCGGTGCCCGGGCCTTGGGCCTGCTGGCAGCCTACGACCTGGCCTTGCGCAACGACCCGACCTTCCAGGCGGCGATCAAGGAGCGTGACGCCGGGGAGGAGAACCGCGCCATCGGGCGTGCCGGGCTGCTACCGAACCTGTCCTGGAGCTACAACAATTCGCGTAATCGCTCGCAGGTGACCCAGGAAACCCTGCGTGGCGATCTCACCAGCAATCGCGATTACCGCAGCTACGCCTCGACCCTGACCTTGCAGCAACCCTTGCTGGATTACGAAGCCTACGCACGGTTTCGCCAGGGCGCGGCCCAGGCGCTGTTCGCCGACGAGCGTTTTCGTAGCAAGAGCCAAGAACTGGCGGTGCGCCTGTTGGAGGCCTACAGCCAGGCCTTGCTGGCCCAGGAGCGCATCGAGCTGAGCCAGGCGCAGAAGCGGGCCTATGCCGAGCGCCTGCAACTCAACCAGCGGTTGCTCAAGGATGGCGAAGGCACTCGCACCGATGTGCTGGAGACCCAGGCCCGGCTGAGCCTGGCCCTGGCCGAAGAGATCGAGGCCCAGGACCAGCAGGATGCCGCCCTGCGTGAGTTGCAGGCGATAGTCGGGGAGCCGGTGCAGATCGACGAACTGGACCCGCTGACCCGGCAATTCACGATCCAGCCATTGCAACCCAATCGCTTCGATAGCTGGCGGGACTTGGCCATGGCCAACAATCCGCTGCTGGCGTCCCAGCAGCAGGCCCTGCGAGCCGCCGAATACGAGGTGGAGCGCAAGCGCGCCGGGCATCTGCCCAAGGTCAGCCTGTACGCCAGCAGCCGCCAGACCAGCTCCGACTCGGAGAGCTCCTACAACCAGAAATACGACACCAATACCATCGGCATCCAGGTCAGCCTGCCGCTGTTCGCCGGTGGTTCGGTGACGGCCTCGACTCGTCAGGCGGCCAGCCAGTTGTCCCAGGCGCAGTACGAATTGGACGCCCAGACCGCCACTACCCTCAACGAGTTGCGCAAGCAGTTCAACCTCAATATCAGCGCCGCAGCCAGGGTCCGGGCCTACGAGATGGCGGTGGACTCGGCCCAGGCACTGGTGGCCGCGACCCAGAAAAGCGTGCATGGCGGCGAGCGGGTCAACCTCGATGTGCTGGATGCCGAGCAGCAGCTGTTCGGCGCCCGCCGTGACCTGGCCGATGCCCGGCACGCCTATCTGCTGGCGCGTATCCAGCTCAAGTACCAGTCCGGACTGCTCAACGAGCAGGACCTTGCGCAACTGGCCGGCTACTTCCACCCCCTGGGCTGACCAGGGCCTTCAACAATCGCACCGCCCTACCCTCACTGCGGCCATGCGCAGCCTTCGGCAGCGGCACGGAAGCTTGGCCAAAATGACAACGGCCGTCATGAGGACGGCCGTTGGCGGTTTACTGCCTTATGATGCCAGCTCTCACTGGCATGCAGGTTTCATGACGCTGATTGGTTTTGGATAACCTACGGACTCTGCGTTCAGAGGGGTGCCATTCATGCGAATGTTCAGAAAACCGTTGGCGGCTAGTTGCTCTGTCAGCAGGCGGTAGCTGCCATCTGCAAACTTCAGTGTACTCCCGGGAACCAGCAGAAGCCTGTTTGCTTGCGTGTCATCGAGGAAGAAGCCAGGCCAGTTCCTGGCAATACCGTTTTGCCATGTGTTGTCTGTCAGATTGTGGGAGGTGACGAGAGCCAGACTGTCGTTACCCACATAAGCATCCCCGGGTGGTCCCATGAAAATCTGGGCTGGCGCTTGGGCACCGGAGATCAAGATATAACCCTGGAGTTGCGAATCATCAGTTCTTTGTTGTGGCTTGATCAGGACGGCAAACCCAATGACTTTGTTTCCTTCGTCAAGAAGACTGATGATCTTGCTTCTGGAAAACTGTCTGCGTGCGGGTGCCGGTAGCACTCCAGAAAATTGATAAATCTCACTCGTACAGGATAGTGGTACCTTCGACAAACTGATGGTGTTTATTTTTTTTGGTTTTTTCTTGCCCATGTATATCTCGTGCAGAGATGGGATTTTTGACCACGGGCCAAGTTTCTCCTCTCTGAGATAGTTTACTGTCTGGGGGAGAGAGTTTACCCAGTACCAATCCTCTTTGGCCGAGGGCCAGATAGCGTCAGCGGGCTGGACGAGAGGAGATATTCCAACAGATATGGCTGCTACAGCCTTGTTGAGTTCAATGTCAAATGAGTAGCTGTTCTTAAAGGTCAAAGCAGGATAGAGACCTACTGCGCCAATTAATGTCACACCTGCCAGTTTAAAAATATTTCCAAGTTTTTTATCTCTTAGAGAGTAAATCAGCAGGCAGATGATCAGTGCATAGGACAGTAATGAATAGGCGATATAGCGAGAACTAGACAGGGTTGCTTTGTACGAGTCGGGTCCTACTCGTACTGTCATGAGGATGGCTGCGGCCACTCCCGAAAGCAGGATGAAAACGCTCAAGATTCCGGCAAACAGTTTCTCGTCATCGGTAGTGCGGACTTCAGAGATTTTGAAACGAGCGACTATCAACCCGATCATGCAGTAGCAAGCAAGGCAGGCTGTGAAAACGAAAACCATAGCTCCGATTGCCAGAGCGGCTTTTTCGCCGATAATCCCCAAGAAGGGAAACAATATAGACGCAAAGTAGCCAAATAGAGCTTTTGAAACGCTAGCCAGCCCATCTATCGAGATTAACGATGCAAGGTTATCCAACTCCCCTCCAGGTTTGTAGAAGTAAGAGTGGATCATAGTCGCGGCCAGTGGCATCAATCCGGTGATGAACCGTATGGAGCCTTTGTACATCATCAAGTGTATGAGAATGAACAGAAGGGAGAATATTGGCCCAGATCCGTGAAAGGTAACGGCAATGCAGGAAATGGCCGTCACGATAGACAAATTGCAAGTCGAACTCTCTCGTAAGGACCGGATCAATGCCCATAGCAATACGATGTAACTGAGCCTGGATATTGCCAGCACTGCCTGAAAGGGAATCGTCAGGACCTGCTGGTCAGCAAGAGTCGTTGCCAATAGGGCAATAGCCCCTCCACCCAGGATAATGCCGTAGCTCGGAGCATGGACCTTTTTTGCCCAGATCAGAAAGCGCTGGGTGCAGAACAGAGCAAACGCTGCGATTGCAGCAAATGATACTATAGAAAGAATTACCTGATTGGCGCTACCGACATGATAGTCGATCCAGGCAAGAAGCATGACAACCGAGTGCGGATGGGCACCAAAGAAATTCAGTAAGTAATCAATGAACGACAGTTCATTGAAGTTGAGCAGCATGACACGATTCCAGACCGCCCATCCATCGACCAGAGGTGAGATTGACGTGTACTGAGCAGCAATGAAGATGTTTGTTGCTATAATCAGTAAAATAATCAAGTAATAGGGTTTATCCTTCATTTCAGTTGCTTCTCTTCAGGGTTGTATTTTTTCAGGCAACTGGAAAACAGGGTTTTCAAAACATCAAGGTTTCCCCTGAAAGCGGTAATTTTTGTCGGTACCTCGTCAACGGGGTACTTCCTGATGGCAGGAAGCTCTACGCATTTATATCCTAGTTTTGGTGCGCGATAGGACAAGTAGGCGAGCAGTTCGTATTTTGAAAAAATATCTCGGAAAATAGAAATTTCTGGATCTAGCAACATCTTTCTGCTGTAGGCCCGGAATCCTTGGGTGGTATCTGTCCACTTGAACCCAGAGGCCAGACTCAGGCAGGGCGCGTGAATGAAGCGAATCGCGAAGTCTCTAGATTTCGGTGTGTTTTCTGCAATGCCTCCGCTGATGAACCGAGAGGCTTGAACAAAATCCACTCCATCTTTCAGAGCGGAAATGAACCTGGGTATTGCTTCAGGATCGTCCTTGTTATTTCCATCGATGGTAACGATACCTTCATATCCCTGTTCCAGTGCGAAAGCGTAGGCGCAGCGAAGCTGGGCACTGAGCTTCCCAGGGCCTTTCTTCTCGATCAAGCCGCTGACACCGATTTGCTTCAAGGCCTCGAGTTCCAGCGATCCGTCCTTACTTCCGCCATCTACGATGATGATGTCAGCTATTTCTGAGATTTTCTGATCCTGCATTTTGCTCAAAAGATCTTTAATTCGTTGGCCTTCGTTAATAACAGGAATAACTACACACCAAGGATGTTGCCGGCCCTGCCACAGCAGAACCTCCATTGCAGGAACTTGCCAGGCTTCACGGCCTTCGATTGAAGTAACGGATGTCGTGTTCATAAAATTCAAACTACTCGATAAGTAATGAGTACAACCCCAGCGATTACCAGCAAGATGCCTGCGCCCGTACTCCAATGAAAAGGTTCTCGAAAGATCAAAACTGAAAAAAGGGCAACAGTAGCAACTGCTCCGGCAGTCAATACAGGATGGGCTACATTCAACGGTAAGCGGCTCAATGCGGCCGCATACAATAGGAACGCACCGCCGTAAAGTCCAAGTCCCAGCCAGAAGGGCCAGTTGGTCAGTGCAGACAAAGGGTCGGATATGGAGGGGAATTTGCGAGGGGGCATCATCGCCATTTTTACCAAAACACTTGCAGAGGCGTTAGCGGCGATACCTAGCAGTAATATCAGCCACTTCATTTCAGGTCCCCTTCAATCGAACGGTAGTATTGAGCCGCGCAGGAAAGCGCACGTTCGATGGATATGAGGTGAGGTTCCTCTTTGGTGGCTACCATCTCAATGGAAACCAGATGACCGGGCAGGTGCTTTGCTATCGCAGAAGCTATTGACTGGTGGTCGGAACCGCAATCGCCGAGGGGCAACAGCTCAGGTTCGCTTGCATGAACATGTCCGATCAGATGAGCGTATTCACCGAGTATGGCCTCGGCGTTTTCACCATTGATGAGCACCGCCCCGGTATCGAGTTGCATTTTTATAGAAGGGTGAGCAACGCCTTGTACTACCCGTGCCGTTTCTGCGCTGGTAGTCATGAAGTTGGCACCGTAGCAAGTCGGATTGGGTTCCAGGCAAATAAAAACACCGTGTTTTTGAGCGATGTCTCCCAGGCGCCTGAAAAAAACTACAGCAATGCTCATGGCCTGTTCATCGTCCAGTCCTGAGCGGTCCCGGTTTTTGGGCGAGCCAAACACAAGGCGTGTGGCTCCGAGACCTGCCGCGATGCGGCAAACTGCATCAAGATGATTGAGTAGAGCATCCTGAGAACTGCTTGTTCCAAACACATTCAGGCCTGTTGTACCGAACAGCAGTGCCTGCATGCCGGTGATGGCTATTCCGCGTTCAAGCCACCATTGCTTGACCTTTGCTATGTCTTGCGGAGTAGCAGAGGCAGGGTCGGGGAAATATTTACCAGGGGCAATGTCGATAGCGTCGATGCTGTACTGTGTCAGCTGATTTGCAATGACATGGTCTTCAGAAACATCCCAGGCGATATTTGAAATGGCGAGTCTCATGATGTCACTCCTGACTCGCTCTTTTGGGCCATCGTTTCCGACTGGGCATACGCGCGAATTGCCTGGATAGTTTCGCGTTTGCTGTACTGATGTCGACCTTGCACCCCGAATACGGAAGCATGGCAGGTTTGCATGTCGTAACGAGCAGGCGAGTTGGCCAACTCCTGATCAAATATTTTTCCAAATCCATCAAGAGCAACATCGGCCACACTGATTGGAGCCGCGGTAAGGTGAACCAGTTTAAGGCCTGCCTGCAAGGCAGTCTGGATGTCATACCAGAGGTTTACCATTGGATAGAATTGAAAGACACCACGGCTTTCAATTGCACTCAGGTTATTCTCGTTCAGGAAGTCAAATATCACGTTCTTGCGTAGCCCAGGGCCGACCAATCCGGGCAGACGGATGATCAAGTGTTTGGAAAAATTCTCTTCCACGAATTTTTCTAGAAGTCGGCGATGCAGGCCGTAAGCATGCAATCCCTCTTCATCGACAGTTGTGGACTCGTCCACCTCGATTGGACTCTTGAAGACATCGACGGTACTGATCAGGATGAAGGTCTTGCATTTGATCGTGCGCAGATGATCTATCAATGCATCAATTTTTTTTCGATCTTCCTCAGGTTCGCGGTTGGCAATCCACTTCTGAGCCGGAGCACCCGCACAAACCACGAGATCGAAATCATTACCTTCGATATCTTGAATGTTGATTGAGCGATAAAGAGCGTCAAAGTCTGTCTGCTTGAGGAGAGTACTTCCCACATAACCGGAAAATCCAATTAATGCCTTTGTCATCGTTACTCCTTCGAACCCTTGAAGTCTTCTGTATCGAGTTTCTCGAGTACGTCATAAATGTTGTCGATCTTGCCTCCCAGGACTGAGTAGCAGCCTGGCAGTTCAGAATGCTGTTCGAAAAGGATCGGACGCCCATCATCCCCTTCGTTTTTCACCAGAATGGTTTTAACTTCAAATAGCGAGTCGATGTATTTTGAGTTAAGAATAGACGGAAGATACCGACCAACATCTCTCAACATGCGATCTACTCGAGTTTCGCGAGCATAGCTGTTCAATTTTTGGTATGGGTCAACCCCAGGTTCGTCCTGCCAACTGAAGTGAGGAGTGTATCGGACATGGGAGAGAGTATGCAGGCCGCGGGCGGGGAACGGCATCATGGAAAAAAATGGCCCGTCCATGACAGTCACGGCAATATTTTCCAATGCCTCTGGAACCTTGATGAGGGCCATTTCGGTAAGTTCCTGCTTAAGTCCGCTCCGTGTGCCCGGATAATCTCCTAGGAACTGATTAAGGCCACTGTAGGTACAGTTGAAAATATAACGACACTCGAATGCATCCAGATGCCCGTCGTCTTTTTTTACCGCGACGCTCATATGGCCCCCAGGGGTTTTGGAGATGGCTGTCGCACGAGATTTGAAGTGTACCTCGACTCCGCTCTGCAGGAGTTCCTGCTTGGACCATTGCGAAAGTATTGTGGTGTCGAAGGCATATTCCTTGGTAACAAAAACTTCTTCAATAAGCCGAGGTTCGAATAAAGATTTCAGTTCAGTATTCGCTGGAGTTATTTCCGCACCTATTTCATTGCAGAAACGCTCGAACTGCTTTCCGGTAACCTTGGAATTTCGCCGGGCAATGGCGTACAGCTTGGTGAAATCCTGCTTGATGGCTTGAGGCCAATCACGCACGAATCTGGGTAAGTTGACACGGCTGCGAAACGCCGTTGTGAAACTCCTCGGGTAATGGTATCCGTTATGTACGCGCGCCTGATTGTTGTATGAGGCGCGGACCAGCAGGTCCGCTTCTCTTTCAAGTAGGACTACCCGGCGTAGACCTCGTTGTTTTGCGAGATAGATTGCTATTGCGGTTCCGTAGAAACCACCGCCAATCACCACAGCATCTATTATGGTTTTCCCCTGCGTCATATGCTGATCCGCTCGGAGACTCCAGAGCCGTTACTAGGGGGAAAGGCGACTTCTTCAATATTCAGTTTTTCACGGCGAGTCATGCGAGCACTCGTGAACTCTTGAGCCACGTGATAGGTCGGTCCTTCATTGGTAAGGCTTGCCATGTGTAGTATGTATTCGCCCAGAACCAGCAGGACCAGAGAAATAAGAAAAAACATGCCGGAATGTTGTAGCGACATACTGACCCAGCCTGGTGCTACATCGCTCTTGAAAAGCCCGATCGCTACGACGTATAGCGAGTAGATCAAGTTTGAGGCAGCACCGAAGAGAGACAGTGAAGTCACTAACCTCATAGGCGCTTGTGTTGTCGAGACAAGCAGGCGCATGCCTCTGTCAATGCTTTCCCCCAACCGTTTTGTATTCTCTGCAAGCGGCTTTGAGCTATATTCCATATTGACGCGTGAGAAGCCACCTGTGGCAGGAAGGTGTCGATAGGCGATGGCGGGTTGAGGGTGTTGAAGAATGAAGTTTATTACTCGCTTGCTGAGTAATCTGTATTGAGGCGCTTCGTTGGCCAGGTGGATGCCGTTAAAAGACTTATATAGGTGATTGAAAATTCCGCATGCCGCCCGATAAGCAAAGCTTTGCCGTGCTTTTTGCTTGTTTTTGGCAAATACTACATCTGCCCCGTCGAGTGCCTTGTCAAGCATTTCAGGAAGAAAACCGATATCTTCTACAAGAGGATCGATTACCGCCACAAAGTCACCCAGCGCATTCTCAAGTCCGACCCAGGATGCAGTATCGGTATTAACTTCCTTGGTCAGTGCATAGATTTGAAGGTTTGGCAGGCCCGCCTGGGCAGTTAAATCCTTCAAGACTCCGATGCTATCATCGTCAGAGGCATTATCGACGATAATCAACTCATAATCACTGACAAGCGAGGTCAGTTGCAACTCTGCATTTCGGAGAATGCTTTCAAGTCGGCTACCTTGATTACGGACGATATATACGACCGACAAGAAAGTAGGAAACAATGCCATTTGTGGTTTTCCTCCCGGCCCCGCGCGTCATGGCGAGAGTTGGCTTCATAGGTAAAGGGCAGATATTAAGCTGCTTAGAGAAACTAGTCATCATTAAGGGGCGGATTTCCCCCGACCCTAGGAATTTTCAGGTCCCTGGAAACTGCCGTCCGCTATCGTTCCAGTGTTCAGGGGCTGCCTTTTTAGGCCCGTGGCACCTTAGGGCATCGCCATGGGGCGAGGGAGACTTCAAGGGAGCGCTATACAGGGTGCTAGTACGTCAACTCTTGACGGGATGATGAAGCCGCAGGACTGCGATAAGCCGATAGCCAGAAATGAAAACGGCCGTCACGAGGACGGCCGTTGGTTGGGCAGCGGATCAGCGCCGGGTCAGCAGGACCCCGGATTCCATGTGGTGGGTCCAGGGGAACTGGTCGAACAGGGCGCAGCGCTCGATGCGGTGGGTGTCGTGCAACTGGGCGATGTTGGCCGCCAGGGTTTCCGGATTGCAGGAGATGTACAGGATGTTGTCGAAGCGTCGGGTCAGTTCGCAGGTGTCCGGGTCCATGCCGGCCCGTGGCGGGTCGACGAACACGCTGCCGAACTCGTAGCTCTTCAGGTCCACGCCTTGCAGGCGACGGAACGGCCGTACTTCATTGAGCGCTTCGGTCAACTCCTCGGCGGACAGGCGCACCAGGGTGACGTTGTCCACGGCGTTTTCGCTGAGGTTGCTCAGGGCGGCGTTGACCGAGGTCTTGCTGATCTCGGTGGCCAGCACCTTGCGCACCCGGGTGGCCAGGGGCAGGGTGAAGTTGCCGTTGCCGCAGTACAGCTCCAGCAGGTCATCCTGGCGTTCGCCCAGGGCGGCATAGGCCCAGTCGAGCATCTTCTGGTTCACCGTGCCGTTGGGCTGGGTGAAGGCGCCTTCGGGCTGGCGGTAGCTGAAGCTGCGACCGCCCACTTCCAGGCGTTCCACCACGTAGTCCTGGCCGATGACTTCACGCTTGCCCTTGGAGCGGCCGATCACGCTGACTTTCAGCTCGGCGGCCAATTGGCTCGCGGCCTGGTGCCAGTGCTCGTCCAGCGGGCGGTGGTAGCACAGGGTGATCATCGCATCGCCGGCCAGGGTGGTGAGGAACTCCACCTGGAACAGCTTGTGGCTCAGGGCGTGGCTGGCTTGCCAGGCGGCCTTGAGCTGCGGCATCAACTGGTTGATGCGCTGGCTGGCGATGGGGAACTGCTCGATCAGGATCGGCGTACGCTTGTCCTCCTGGGAGAACATCGCGTAGTGGCGCTCGCCGGCTTCGCGCCACAGGCGGAACTCGGCGCGCAGGCGGAAGTTCTGCAGCGGCGAATCGAAGACCTGGGGCTCGGGTGCGTCGAAGGGCGCCAGCAGGCCACGCAAGCGCGTGACCTTTTCCTGCAACTGGGTGTTGTAGCTTGCGGCGTCGAAAGTCATGCGGGGTAACCCAGCTTGATCACGAACAGGATCGACAGGATCACCAGGGGCGCGTTCAGCTCACGGGCACGGCCCGACAGCAGCTTGATCACGGTCCAGGCAATGAAACCGAAGGCGATGCCATTGGCGATGGAATAGGTGAACGGCATGGCCAGGGCGGTGATCACTACGGGAGCGGCGACGGTGATGTCTTCCCAGTCGATTTCCGCCAGGCCCGAGGTCATCAGCACGGCGACGAACAGCAGTGCCGGTGCGGTGGCGAAGGCTGGAACGCTGGCCGCCAGTGGCGAGAAGAACAGTGCCAGCAGGAACATGATCGCCACCACGATGGCGGTCAGGCCGGTGCGGCCGCCAGCGCTCACGCCTGCTGCGGATTCGATGTAGCTGGTGGTGGTCGAGGTGCCCAGCAGGGAACCGGCCATGGCCGCGGTGCTGTCGGCGATCAGGGCCCGGCCCATCTTCGGCATGTGGCCGTCCTTGCCCATCAGGCCGGCGCGCTTGGCCACGCCGATCAGGGTGCCGGAGTTGTCGAACAGGTCGACGAACAGGAAGGCGAAAATCACGCTTACCAGGCCGATGTCCAGGGCGCCCTTGATGTCCAGTTGCAGGAAGGTCGGGGCCAGGGACGGAGGCATCGAGGTCACGCCGCCGAACGGAGTAACGCCCAATAGGATGGACACCACGGTCACCGCGAGGATGCCGATCAGCACCGCGCCACGCACTTTCAGGGCTTCCAGGGCGACGATCAGGGCAAAACCCAGGGCCGCGAGGATAGGGGCCGGTTTGCTCAGGTCGCCCAGGTCGACCAGGGTCGACTCGTTGCCCACAACGATCTGCGCGTTATGCAGGGCGATCAGCGCCAGGAACAGGCCGATACCGGCGGCAATCGCCGAGCGCAGGGGCAGGGGGATGCTGTTGATGATCCATTCGCGGATGCGGAAGATCGACAGCAGGAAGAACAGCACCGCCGAGATGAACACCGCACCCAGCGCCACTTGCCAGGTATGGCCCATGTGCAGGACCACGGTGTAGGTGAAGAAGGCGTTCAGGCCCATGCCGGGTGCCAGGGCGATCGGGTAGTTGGCGATCACGCCCATGACGGTGGAGCCGATGGCCGCCGCCAGGCAGGTGGCAACGAACACCGCGCCTTTGTCCATGCCGGTCTCGCCGAGGATGCTCGGGTTGACGAAAAGAATGTAGGCCATGGCCAGGAAGGTGGTAACGCCCGCAAGTATCTCGGTGCGCACGTTGGTGTTGTGTGCCTTGAGTTGAAACAGCCTTTCCAGCATGTCTGCTCCCCGTGGCGCCGCCGGGCGCCGTGAATGTATCGACTCCAACAGCAAAGCACAGACTGCCTGATGCGCCTGTGGATTTGCCTTGGGTCGGGAAAAGCCGCGCATCATACCAGCAGCGTGGGCCAATGGCTGCGATCGTCGTCGATGTTTTGCCGGGCGGGCAAGTAGCGCATACTGCGCCCTGATTTCGAGGGGGGATTTATGCGCAGTACAGTGAAAATGACCGCCTTGGCGCTGCTGGGAACTGCGGCCTGCTGGTTCGCCGCCTCGGCCCCGGCCGGTTCCGCCGCGCCCTTGAGCCAGGTGGAAATCCTCAAGGTGCTGTCGTCGTCCTGCGGGCTGGAGGATGTCTCCGACGGTCGTGAGCGGACCCAGTGCGACCACAGCGGGCCGGGCATCAAGGTCTATGTGCTGGAGATCGGCTACGGCCGCGAGCCCTACGTGACCCTGGACGGCTTCGAGGTCGATGGCACCCGGACCCCGGTATGCGAAGACGGCTCCAGCTACGAACCCTGCGCCCCTGGCGGGATCACCGCCGGCTACCTCTATATCTTCGACCTGGCCGACAAGAAGGAAGGCACCTTCCGCTTCAGCAACACTTCGATCAATGCGCCGGGCAACAGCATGAGCGCAGAAATCTACATCAAGTAGGCCGCCGGCGGTCCCGGTTCGGCCAGCTAGCCAGCCCGGGTTTGCTCCATTTGTGGTTCGTGCATCCGGTCACGCTGGGCCAGGGTCGGGAACAGCTTGATCCAGGTCCCGGTCACCAGCAGCGTGCCGACTCCGCCCAGCACCACCGCCGGCACCGTGCCGAACCAGTGGGCAGTGAGCCCGGATTCGAACTCCCCCAGTTGGTTCGAGGCGCCGATGAACAGGCCGTTCACCGCGCTGACCCGGCCGCGCATCTCATCCGGGGTTTCCAGCTGCACGAAGGAGGCGCGGATCACCATGCTGATCATGTCCGCCGCCCCCAGTACCACCAGCACGGCCAGGGAGAACCAGAACGAGGTGGACAGGCCGAAGGCGATGGTCGCCACGCCGAACACCCCGACGGCGGTGAACATCACCCGCCCGACCTTGCGCTCGACGCTGAAGCGCGCCAGCCACAGCGACATCAGCAGGGCGCCCACTGCTGGCGCCGAGCGCAGCAGGCCCAGGCCCCAGGGGCCGGTGAGCAGGATGTCCTTGGCGAATACCGGCAACAGCGCGGTGGCGCCGCCGAGCAGTACGGCGAACAGGTCCAGGGAGATGGCGCCGAGGATGTCCGGCCGGCTGCGGATGAAGCGGATGCCCGCCAGCAGCGAGTCCAGGGTGGCCTTGCCCTTGTTCAGGGCGGCCTGGCGGGCTGGCAGGTTGAGCATCAGCAGGCAGGCGATCAGGTACAGCACCACGGTCGGACCGTAGACCCAGACACTGCCGAAGGCGTAGAGCAAGCCGCCCAGGGCCGGGGCGACGATGGTCGCCGATTGCTGGGCCGACTGGGCCGCGGCCACCGCCCGGGGAAACAGTGCGGCGGGCACGATGCTCGGCAGCAGGGCCTGGGTGGTGGGCATCTCGAAGGAGCGCGCGGCCCCGAGCAGGAACGCCAGGATGAAGATCAGCTCCCGGCTGACGCTGTCGGTCAGGCTGCCGATGGCCAGGGACAGGGCGATCGAGGCTTGCAGCGACTGGCAGATGGCGGCCACGCGGCGTCGGTCGTAGCGGTCGGCCACATGTCCGGTATGCAGCATGAACAGCACCCGTGGGGCGAACTCCACCAGCCCCACCAGGCCCAGGTCCAGGACGTTGCCGGTCAGTTGATAGAGGTTCCAGCCGATGGCCACCGTGAGCATCTGGAAACCGCTGGCGGTGAAGATCCGGGCTATCCAGAAAGCGATGAACGGGCGGTGGTGGCGGAGCAGCAAGGGTTCTGGGCTGGGCATCGGCAGGTAGATCTGAGCGGGGAGGGGGACGAGGTTATCACCAAGATGTAACCAATGGTTGCAGTCCAGGAAAAATCGTTAGCCGCGCATCTATCTCGTTTCTGGCTCCTTTTTTCGATGCGAGGCCCTGTCGCCGCGACCGCAGGTTCCCGGCTGACCGGGCGGACGCCGAAGGCCCAGGGGGCCTTGTCGCAGCTTCGCAGGCTCAGCAGCGGCTACAGGTTCGATGTGTGCTGGAGAAGTGCTGGGAAACCCCGGTTTTGACAAGGTGAGGCAAGCTGTCACGCGGCAAATAACCACAGAGTTGCCCGGCAAAATTAGGACTACTCTTTTAACGTTGATTGATCCAGATCAAGGCCTTTTTCGAGGGTTGGTGTGGTGGCCGCAAGGCCAGGATCCCTGCGTAGCGATGGTTTAAAAGAACGAATCCGAATTCGCCGCACTCCATATCCGTGGGGGCAGTGGGTGCAGGCCTCTGGCCGGCAGCCGGTATTACCTGACAGAGGAAAGCTTATGTTCGGTTTAGAGGCTCTTGATCTCGCCCGAATCCAGTTCGCATTCACCATCTCGTTCCACATCCTGTTCCCGGCGATCACCATCGGCCTGGCGAGCTACCTGGCGGTACTCGAGGGCCTGTGGCTCAAGACCCACGACGATACCTACCGCGATCTCTACCACTTCTGGTCGAAGATCTTCGCCGTCAATTTCGGCATGGGCGTGGTGTCCGGCCTGGTGATGGCCTATCAGTTCGGCACCAACTGGAGCCGGTTCTCCGACTTCGCCGGTTCGGTCACCGGTCCGTTGCTGACCTACGAGGTGCTCACCGCATTCTTCCTGGAGGCCGGTTTCCTCGGGGTGATGCTGTTCGGCTGGAACAAGGTCGGGCGCAAGCTGCACTTCTTCTCCACGGTGATGGTGGCCATCGGTACCCTGATCTCGACCTTCTGGATCCTCTCGTCCAACAGCTGGATGCAGACTCCTCAGGGCTATGAAATCGTCAACGGCCAGGTGATCCCGGTGGATTGGCTGGCAGTGATCTTCAACCCGTCCTTCCCCTATCGCCTGGCGCACATGGCGGTCGCCGCGTTCGTGGCCACGGCGTTCTTCGTCGGCTCGTCGGCGGCCTGGCACCTGCTGCGCGGGCGGGACAACCCGGCGATCCGGCGCATGCTTTCCATGGCCATGTGGATGGCCCTGATCGTGGCCCCGGTACAGGCAGTGATCGGTGACTTCCACGGTCTCAACACCCTCAAGCACCAGCCGGCGAAGATCGCCGCCATCGAAGGTCACTGGGAGAACGTCGGTAACGAGCCGACTCCGCTGATCCTCTTCGGCTGGCCGGACATGAAGGCCGAGAAAACCAAGTTCGCCGTGGAAATCCCCTACCTGGGCAGCCTGATCCTCACCCACTCCCTGGACAAGCAGGTGCCGGCGCTCAAGGAGTTCCCGCCCGAGGACCGGCCCAACTCGACCATCGTCTTCTGGTCGTTCCGGATCATGGTCGGCCTGGGCATACTGATGATCTTCACCGGGCTGTGGAGCCTCTGGCTGCGCAAGCGGGACAGCCTCTACACCTCGCGGCCGTTCCTGTACCTGGCGTTGTGGATGGGGCCGTCCGGGCTGATCGCGATCCTCGCGGGCTGGTTCACCACCGAGATCGGTCGCCAGCCGTGGGTGGTCTACGGGCTGATGCGCACCGCCGATGCTTCTTCCGGGCATAGCCTGGTGCAGATGAGCATCACCCTGGCGTTGTTCGTGGTGGTGTACTTCGCGCTGTTCGGCGTGGGCATCGGCTACATGATGCGCCTGGTGCGCAAGGGACCGGTGACCAACGAAGGCGCCGAGACCAGCCATGGTGGCCCCGGCCGCAAACGCACGCCGGCCCGTCCGCTTTCCGCGGCCGACGATGACGACCACAGCACCAGCCTGAACAAGGGGAATTGAGTCATGGGTATCGATCTTCCGCTGCTCTGGGCCGTGATTATCATCTTCGGCATCATGATGTACGTGGTCATGGACGGGTTCGACCTGGGGATCGGGATTCTCTTCCCGTTCGTCAAGGACAGCCGCGACCGTGACGTAATGATGAACACCGTCGCCCCGGTCTGGGACGGCAACGAGACCTGGCTGGTACTGGGCGGGGCGGCGCTGTTCGGCGCCTTCCCGCTGGCCTACTCGGTGGTGCTTTCGGCACTCTACATGCCGCTGATCCTGATGCTGGTGGGGCTGATCTTCCGTGGCGTGGCCTTCGAGTTCCGCTTCAAGGCCAAGGAAGCCAAGCGCCATATCTGGGACAAGGCCTTCATCGGCGGTTCCGCGGCGGCCACCTTCTTCCAGGGCGTGGCCCTGGGGGCCTTCATCGATGGCCTGCCGGTGGTCAACCGCCAGTTCGCCGGCGGCTCGATGGACTGGCTGACGCCTTTCACCTTGTTCTGCGGCCTGGCGCTGGTGGTGGCCTATGCCTTGCTCGGTTGCACCTGGCTGATCATGAAGACCGAAGGCAAGTTGCAGTTGCAGATGCATGACCTGGCGCGGCCCCTGGCCTTCGTCCTGCTGGCGGTGATCGGCGTGGTCAGTATCTGGACGCCCCTGGCCCATGCCGAGATCGCCGCGCGCTGGTTCACCCTGCCGAACCTGTTCTGGTTCCTGCCGGTGCCGATCCTGGTGCTGGTGACCCTGTACGGGCTGCTCCGGGCCGTGGCGCGCAACGCTCACTACACGCCGTTCCTTTTGACCCTGGTACTGATCTTCCTCGGCTACAGCGGCCTGGGCATCAGCCTGTGGCCGAACATCGTGCCGCCGTCGATCTCCATCTGGGACGCCGCCGCACCGCCGCAGAGCCAGGGCTTCATGTTGGTGGGCACCTTGTTCATCATTCCGTTCATCCTGGGATACACCTTCTGGAGCTACTACGTGTTCCGCGGCAAGGTCACCCATGAGGACGGCTACCACTAGTCAGGCCTCGCTCCTCCAGAGGAGCGCAGCCTGCTCGCGACGGCGCCCTTGCAGGCGCCATCGCCCCCCCCTTGCGAAAGGAGCATTCGATGATGGCTGGTAAACATTCATTGCAGGAAATCGAACAGGCGGAAAAGAAGCCGCTCTGGCAGCGCCTGGGCTGGCTGGCCATGATCTGGGGCGGTAGCGTCCTGGCCCTGTTCCTGGTGGCCAGCCTGATGCGCATGTTCATGAACGCCGCGGGCCTGACCACGCACTGATCTTCATTACCGCTCATCCCATCCCGTGTCGTGCGGCGCGGTTTATAACCCTCCATTGGAGGGTTTTTTTTGACCTGGGCTTGCTACGTCTTTTCTTTGCAGGTGCAGCCGTTGGGCTCGTGATGAGCGACAACGCGGTACTTGGCATTTCGCGGGGGACTCACCGCGAGCAAGCTTGCGCCTACGGGGCAGGGTGGGGTTACTTGCGGGCCTTGAGGATGACGAACTTGGGCGTCGCCGCCACCTGCTCAACACCGCGGAACAGGCGGGCCAGCTTGCTGTGATATCCCAGGTGGCGGTTGCCGACGATATACAGCGCACCGCCCACCACCAGGGCTTCCCGGGCCTGCTGGAACATGCGCCAGGCGAGGAAGTCGCCCACCACCTGCTGCTGGTGGAACGGTGGGTTGCACAGCACCACGTCCAGGGATTGCGGCTCCTGGCCGGCCAGGCCGTCGCCGGGGCGGATCACGGCTTCGCGCTCGCCAAGCAGCGCCTGCCAGTTTTCCCGGGCCGACTGCACCGCCATGAACGACTCGTCAACCAGGGTGTAGCGGGCCTGTGGATTGTCCAGGGCGCTGGCGATGGCCAGGATACCGTTGCCGCAGCCCAGATCCGCGACCCGGGCATTGCCGAGGTTCTGCGGCAGGTGCGGGAGGAAGGCGCGGGTACCGATATCCAGGCCTTCGCGGCAGAACACGTTGGCGTGGTTGAGCAGCTCGACAGCAGGCTTGTCCAGGCGATAGCGGGTCGGGTAGGGCGAGGCCAACGGCGGCCTGGCCTCGGCGGTGGCGATCAGCAGGCGGGCTTTCTTCACCGCCAGCGACGCCTGGACCGGGCCGATGTAGCGCTCCAGCAGGTCGCCGGCGGCCCGGGGCAGATGCTTGACCATGGCCGCAGCCACCACTTGGGCCCCGGGAGCCAGCTGGCCTTGCAGGCGGATCAGTTGCTCCTCCAGCAGGGCCAGGGTTTTGGGGACACGGACCAGCACTCGGTCGAAGGGGCCCTCCAGTGGTTCGCTGGCCGGCAGCACCTGCACGGCATCGAAGGGCAGGCCATTGCGTGCCAGGTTTTTTTCCAGGGCCAGGGCGCCGAGGTAGGAGTCGCCGCTGCTGGTGACCTGGACCTTGCCCAGCAGGCTCGCGGCCAGGGCCCCGAAGCTGTCGTTGAGCACCAGGACCCGGGTCTCGCTGCTCGGTTGCTGTTCGGCCAGGTGGCTGAGCAGGTACTCGTCCGCGGCGTCGAAGGCTTGCAGCGGCTCGTTCTGCTGTTCGGGCTGGCGGATCAGGTCGAGCTGGGCGAAGGGGCTGGCAAGCAGGGGCATGGGCGGACTCTAGGTAATAGGTGGGCCTGTCGGCGCGGGACCGTGGCGGACAGGAGCCTTGGGGCAGCGCTGTTGCAATGCGCGGGTGGGCTTGTACAAATGCGGCGATTTTACGTTTTTTCGCCGGGGATTGCCCGCCGTCTATGCCACTACAAACCACCGGTGTTTGTGCACGACGCTTTGCGGGACACTAGGAACATCGGTTTTGTGGAGTTCGTCATGACTGCCAGTGAAGAAAAGTACACCCGCCAGACCCTGCTCGATGTCCAGCCGCTGACCCCCAGCCTGTTCACCCTGCGCACCACCCGGGACCCGGGCTTTCGCTTCCGTTCCGGCCAGTTCGCCCGCCTCGGGGTGACCCGGGCCGACGGCAGTACGGTGTGGCGTGCCTATTCCATGGTGTCTTCGCCGTTCGACGAGTTCCTCGAGTTCTTTTCCATCGTCGTGCCCGACGGCGAGTTCACCAGCGAGTTGAGCCGCCTGCGTGAAGGCGACAGCCTGCTGGTGGATCGCCAGGCCTTCGGTTACCTGACCCTGGACCGTTTCGTCGATGGGCGCGACCTCTGGTTGTTATCCACAGGTACCGGCATTGCGCCATTTCTGTCGATCCTCCAGGACTTCGAGGTGTGGGAGAGATTCCAGCGCATCATCCTGGTCTACAGCGTGCGCGAAGCCAGGGAACTGGCCTACCAGCAATTGCTCGCCGAATTGCCCCAGCGTGAATACCTGGCCGAAGTTGCCCACAAGCTGCAGTTCATCAGCACCGTTACCCGCGAACAGCATCCGGGCAGCCTCAACGGGCGCATTACCCAGCTGATCGAGAACGGTGAGTTGGAGCGTGCGGCGGGCCTGGAACTGAGTCCTGAACACTCGCGGGTGATGCTCTGCGGCAACCCGCAGATGATCGACGACACCCGGGCCCTGCTCAAGCAGCGGGGCCTGAACCTGAGCCTGAGCCGACGCCCGGGACAGGTGGCAGTGGAAACCTATTGGTAGGGGAAAAGCCCCGTGGCCGCTGCTTCGCGCGGCCACGGGTCGCTACGGCGTGCCTCAGGACTTGTCGTTCTGGGCCTTGAGCAGGTCGCGGATCTCGGTCAGCAGCACTTCTTCCTTGGTCGGAACCGGCGGCTCCGCTGGTGCCACGGCTTCTTCGCGCTTGAGGCGGTTGATCACCTTCACGCCCATGAAGATGGCGAAGGCGATGATGATGAAGTCGATGATGCTCTGGATGAACTTGCCATAGGCCAGGACCACCGCTGGCGTGTCGCCCACGGCCGCCTTGAGGGTGATGGCCAGGTCGGCGAAATCCACGCCGCCGATCAGCATGCCGATTGGCGGCATGACCACGTCACCGACGAAAGACGAGACGATCTTGCCGAATGCGGCGCCGATGATGATACCGACGGCCATGTCGACCACATTACCTTTGACCGCGAAGGCCTTGAACTCACTTAACACGCCCATAGGTTATTTCCTTGTTGCAGATGAGGTTGGTTAAAGCAGTGTAAGTCAGCAAAAAGCATTTTGCCGACTCAACTTTCTACAGCTCGCGGCGTATGACCGATATATCGGCGAAGAGTTTAATCAAAGTGCCATCATTTTTCGCGCGCGATATACCTCGTCATTGCCGCTATAACCACAACATTCTGTCAATCAAGCGCTTGCGGGCTTTCTATTTAGCTTTCAAATGTTTAGCCACTAGCCTCTAGCAGGCGTATCGAGATACGCCTTATATAACTAGAGGAATCCGACATGACTGTTTCCATTGGCCTGGGGAATCTTTCCCCGCGCGGCGTACTGGGCGTGCTCGCCGCCAGTATGCTGTCCCTTTCCGTACAGGCCGCCACACTGACCCGCGACAACGGCGCGGCGGTAGGCGACAACCAGAACTCGCAGACCGCAGGCGCCACTGGACCGGTGTTGCTGCAGGATGTGCAACTGATCCAGAAGCTCCAGCGTTTCGACCGCGAGCGTATTCCCGAGCGGGTGGTGCATGCCCGCGGCACCGGCGCCCACGGCACCTTCACCGTCACCGACAACCTCACCGACCTGACCCGGGCCAAGGTGTTCGCCGCTGGCGAGGTGACCCCGGTATTCGTGCGTTTCTCGGCGGTGGTGCATGGCAACCATTCCCCGGAAACCCTGCGCGATCCACGGGGTTTCGCCACCAAGTTCTACACCGCGGACGGCAATTGGGACCTGGTGGGCAACAACTTCCCGACCTTTTTCATCCGTGACGCCATCAAGTTCCCGGACATGGTCCATGCCTTCAAGCCCGACCCGCGTACCAACCTGGACGATGATTCGCGGCGTTTCGATTTCTTCTCCCATGTTCCCGAAGCCACCCGCACTTTGACCGAGCTGTATTCCAACTCCGGGACCCCGGCCAGTTATCGGGAAATGGACGGGAATGGCGTGCACGCCTACAAGTTGATCAACGCCAAGGGCGAAGTGCACTACGTGAAGTTCCACTGGAAGAGTTTGCAGGGTGTGAAGAATCTCGATCCGCAACAAGTGGTCGAGGTCCAGGGGCGCGATTACAGCCATATGACCCATGACTTGGTATCCCACATTAATAAAGGGGACTTTCCCAAGTGGGACTTGTATGTCCAGGTATTGAAGCCCGAAGACCTGGCCAAGTTCGAGTTCGATCCGCTGGACGCCACCAAGATCTGGCCCGGCATTCCCGAGCGCAAGGTCGGGCAGATGGTGTTGAACCGCAATCCGGGCAATGTCTTCCAGGAAACCGAGCAGGTGGCCATGGCTCCGGCCAACCTGGTGCCGGGTATCGAGCCCTCCGAGGACCGCCTGCTGCAAGGCCGGGTGTTCTCCTATGCCGACACCCAGATGTACCGCCTGGGGGCCAACGCCCTGCAACTGCCGATCAATGCGCCGAAAGTTGCGGTGAACAATGGCAACCAGGATGGCGCCATGAACCCGGGGCACACCCAGAGCGGGGTCAACTACCAGCCGAGCCGGCTTGAGCCACGCGAAGAGCCCGCGGCGGCGCGCTACAGCCAGCAGGCGTTGGCGGGCAGCACCCAGCAGGCGAAGATCCAGCGTGAGCAGAACTTCAAGCAGGCCGGCGACCTGTACCGCTCCTACAGCAAGAAGGAGCGCCAGGACCTGATCGAGAGCTTCGGCCAGTCCCTGGCCGACACTGACGACCAGAGCAAGCACATCATGCTGTCGTTCCTCTACAAGGCCGACCCCGAGTACGGCGCTGGCGTGGCCAAGGTGGCCAAGGGCGACCTGGCCCGGGTCAAGGCCCTGGCCGCCAAACTGGCAGATTGACTTCGACCCGCGTCACGCTCTCGGGCGTGACGCACCTTTTCCTTGTAGGAGCGAGGCTTGTCCGCGATGGGCCGCACAGCGGCCCCAATACCGATTCTGCCTGGAGCCCTGTTTCCCGGGCTGGAGGCATCGGTGGCAAGCCTCGCGCTTACGGAGTTTCTTGAAACAAAGGGAGTCGCACCATGCGCCTGTTCATTTCACTGCTGCTGGCCGCCTGCTCCCTGGGGGCTCATGCGGAGCAAGCGGGCGTTGCCGACCCGGTTGCGGTCAAGGCCCAGCTGGCCAACTACTATTTCGATGCCGCCCGCCGCGGCGATATCCAGATCCTCGACACCTTCATCGAGGCCGGCTACGCCCTCGATACCCGCGACGAAAAGGGCTATACCGCGCTGATCCTGGCCGCCTATCACGGCCACGGGACGGCGGTGGAGCACCTGCTGGCCGCCGGCGCCAATGCTTGCGCCCAGGATGAGCGCGGTAATACCGCGTTGATGGGGGCGATCTTCAAGGGCGAGGTACGGATAGCCCGGCGCCTGATGGCGGCCGATTGCAGCCCTGACCAGCGCAATGCCGCTGGCCAGGCGGCGGCCATGTACGCCGGCCTGTTCAAGCGTACCGAGTTGCTCCAGGCCCTGGCGGCCAAGGGCGCCGATCTTGAGGCCGAGGACCCGCTGGGCAATAGCGCCACGCGCCTGGCCAGCGGGCAGATCCGCACCGCCGCGCCGCGCTGATCGGCGCCAGCTGAGCTATCATCGCGGTTTTTGCCGGGGGTTCAGATGGCCAAGGCCAAGCGCATGTACGGCTGCACCGAGTGCGGCTCCACCTTTCCCAAATGGGCCGGGCAATGCGGTGAATGCGGCGCCTGGAACACCCTGGTCGAGACCATGATCGAAAGCGGCGGTGCCGCGGCGCCCGCCGGGCGTACCGGCTGGGCCGGGCAGCAGGCGCAGATCAAGACCCTGGCCGAGGTCAGCGTCGAGGAGATCCCGCGTTTCTCCACCGCTTCCGGCGAGCTCGACCGGGTGCTCGGCGGCGGCCTGGTGGATGGCTCGGTGGTGCTGATCGGCGGTGATCCGGGGATCGGCAAGTCGACCATCCTGCTGCAGACCTTGTGCAACATCGCCACGCGCATGCCGGCGTTGTACGTCACCGGCGAGGAGTCCCAGCAGCAGGTAGCGATGCGCGCCCGTCGCCTGGGCCTGCCCCAGGACCAACTGCGGGTAATGACCGAGACCTGCATCGAGACCATCATCGCCACGGCCCGGGTAGAGAAGCCCAAGGTGATGGTGATCGACTCCATCCAGACCATCTTCACCGAACAACTGCAATCGGCCCCAGGCGGTGTGTCCCAGGTTCGCGAGAGCGCCGCCTTGCTGGTGCGCTACGCCAAGCAGAGCGGCACGGCGATCTTCCTGGTCGGCCACGTGACCAAGGAAGGCGCCCTGGCCGGCCCGCGGGTACTGGAGCACATGGTAGACACCGTGCTGTATTTCGAGGGTGAGTCCGATGGTCGCCTGCGCCTGCTACGGGCGGTGAAGAATCGCTTCGGCGCGGTCAACGAGCTTGGCGTGTTCGGCATGACCGACCGTGGGCTGAAGGAGGTCTCCAACCCGTCGGCGATCTTCCTCACCCGGGCCCAGGAGGAAGTGCCGGGCAGCGTGGTCATGGCCACCTGGGAAGGCACCCGGCCGATGCTGGTGGAGGTCCAGGCGCTGGTGGATGACAGCCACCTGGCCAACCCGCGCCGGGTCACCCTGGGCCTGGATCAGAACCGCTTGTCCATGCTGCTGGCGGTCCTGCACCGCCACGGCGGCATCCCGACCCACGACCAGGATGTGTTCCTCAACGTGGTGGGTGGGGTCAAGGTGCTGGAGACCGCCTCCGACCTGGCGTTGATGGCGGCGGTGATGTCGAGCCTGCGCAACCGGCCGTTGCCCCATGACCTGCTGGTGTTCGGCGAGGTGGGCCTGTCCGGCGAGGTGCGCCCGGTGCCCAGTGGCCAGGAACGCTTGAAGGAAGCGGCCAAGCATGGCTTCAAGCGGGCCATCGTGCCCAAGGGCAACGCGCCGAAGGAGCCGCCGGCAGGGCTGAAGATCATCGCCGTGACCCGCCTGGAGCAGGCACTGGATGCACTTTTCGAATAACTCGGGCTGTTACTGAAGGGACGCACACGACATGGGCATGACAAACATGAAGGACTGGTTGCTGGGGTTCGGCTTGCTCTGCGGCTGCAGCCTGGCCCTGGCCCAGCAGGCCGAGGCGCCGCCGGGCTACTGGATCGCGCAACAACTTCCGGTGGGGGATGGCACGACGCTGCAGGTGCTGGAAGACCAACGCATCACCCAGGAGGTCCATGACGAAAACTGGGGCAGCGGCATGGACGCGGACAATCTCCCAGAGGCCGCGGACGGCCAGCCGGCGGAGCCGTTGGAAGCCCAGGCGCGCCTGGTCTCGGACAGTGGCCAGGTGCTGGCGCAGCGGGCCCTGGGTTATCCCCTGGCCAATGTGAAGAAGGCCCCGCTCAGCGGCCTGCCATCGCCGACCTTCTTTTTGTCCATCGACCAGACCGCCCCCCTGGGCAGCTACAGCGGTCCGCTCACCGAGGTGCTGGTGCCGGCGCAGAACCGCCTGGACCCGGTGCCATGCCAGGACGAGAGCGGCGAGAAACGGCCACTGATGTTCAGCCATACCGGCAAGGCGGCCTGGCAGATAGTGCCCGCCAGCGGGGGCGGGACCGAAACCATCCAGCAGGTGTCGTCGGCCTCGACCATGGTGGACGATGAGTTCATCACGACCTATCGCACCTTCCGCTATGTCGATGGACAGTGGACGGCGGTTTCCCGACAACAGCCGGGCTACTGGGACATGGAGCACGATTTCCCCGAGCCCGCGCTGTTTCCCTGACTCCCTGCGGCAGGTCAGATATCGATCAGCGCGCCCAGTTCCCGCTCCAGCTCCTCGGGGTCGCCCAGGTTCAGCTCGATCAGGCGCCGCAGGTGCTCGATGGACTCCAGGCCGATATGCAGGCAGACGAAACCCAGCTGGCCGTTGTTGTCATGGGCCAATTGCACATCCATGCGCACGTCGGCGTCCTGGCCCAGGTGGATATCGGCTTCGAAGGGGCGCTTGGGATCTCCCAGCCAGGGGGCGGGGCGCTCGATCAGCAAGCCCTTGAGGGACAGGTCCAGCAGTTGCACCGGCCAGCGGTGGGTGCCCTGGCTGAGTTCGGTCTTGGCATCGAAGGCGATACGTTTGAAGCGTCGGCGGTCGTCGTGTTGCTCGCTCATGGACTGGCCCTCTGCGTGGTGCACTGACTATAGACCCCGGCACCGGCCCGCCGCTACAACCCATGTCGCGCCTTGCGAAGCAGTCGCCGTAAGCGCTGCCCGGGAGACATTCGCCGCCAGTGCGAAGCAGGCCCGCGAAGCTGCCACGGTGCGGGAAAGAATGCTCTAGACCAACGTGGGGGCTGGCCTTTGGGTGGAGTAGCGCTACACTCGCAAGCGCTATCTTTCTGTCCACCTGGCTGGAATATAAAAATGAAAAACAATAATAGCCCGCTACGCCACCTGCCCTGGCTGGTGCTGGCAATCGTAGGAGCATGCGCCCTTGGCGTAGTTGCATTGCGTCGAGGGGAGGCGATCAACGCCTTGTGGATCGTGGTCGCGGCAGTGGCCATCTACCTGGTGGCGTACCGGTACTACAGCCTGTTCATCGCCAACAACGTGATGCAGCTGGATTCGACCCGCGCCACCCCCGCCGTACTCAACAATGACGGTCTGGACTATGTGCCGACCAACAAGCACATCCTGTTCGGCCACCACTTCGCGGCCATCGCTGGCGCAGGTCCCCTGGTGGGCCCGGTCCTGGCGGCGCAGATGGGCTACCTGCCCGGTACCCTGTGGCTGATCGCCGGCGTGGTCCTGGCCGGCGCGGTACAGGACTTCATGGTGCTGTTCCTGTCCACCCGGCGTAACGGCCGCTCCCTGGGCGACATGGTCCGCGAGGAGATGGGGCGCATTCCCGGGACCATCGCCCTGTTCGGCTGCTTCCTGATCATGATCATCATCCTCGCGGTGCTGGCGCTGATCGTGGTCAAGGCCCTGGCCGAGAGCCCATGGGGCATCTTCACGGTGATGGCGACCATCCCGATCGCGGTGTTCATGGGCGTGTACATGCGCTACATCCGCCCGGGCCGCATCGGCGAGATCTCGCTGATCGGCGTGATCCTGCTGCTCGCTTCCATCTGGCTGGGTGGCCAGGTGGCGGCCGATCCAGTCTGGAGCAAGATGTTCACCTTCACCGGCGTGCAGATCACCTGGATGCTGATCGGCTACGGTTTCGTCGCTGCGGTGCTGCCGGTCTGGCTGATCCTGGCGCCACGGGACTACCTGTCGACCTTCCTCAAGATCGGCACCATCATCGCCCTGGCGATCGGCATCCTGATCACCATGCCCGAACTGAAGATGCCGGCCCTGACCCAGTTCACCGACGGCACCGGCCCGGTGTGGAAAGGCGGCCTGTTCCCGTTCCTGTTCATCACCATCGCCTGTGGCGCGGTATCCGGCTTCCATGCGCTGATCTCCTCGGGGACCACGCCCAAGCTGCTGGATAACGAAACCAACGCTCGCTACATCGGCTACGGCGGCATGCTCATGGAGTCCTTCGTGGCGATCATGGCCATGGTCGCGGCCTCGGTGATCGAGCCTGGCGTGTACTTCGCCATGAACAGCCCGGCCGCCATCGTCGGTGGTGACGTGGTCGCGGTCGCCCAGACCGTCAGCAGCTGGGGCTTCGTCATCAGCCCCGAGCAACTGCAGGCAGTGGCCAAGGACATCGGCGAGAACACTATCCTGGCCCGTGCCGGTGGTGCCCCGACCCTGGCGGTGGGGATCGCGCAGATCCTCCATCACGTGCTGCCGGGCGAGAACACCATGGCGTTCTGGTACCACTTTGCGATCCTGTTCGAAGCGCTGTTCATCCTTACCGCAGTGGATGCCGGTACCCGGGCCGGGCGCTTCATGCTCCAGGACCTGCTGGGCTCCTTCGTCCCCGCGCTCAAGCGCACCGAATCCTGGGGCGCCAACCTGATCGCCACCGCCGGTTGCGTGGCCCTCTGGGGCTACCTGCTGTACCAGGGCGTGATCGATCCGCTGGGTGGTATCAACACCCTGTGGCCGCTGTTCGGCATCTCCAACCAGATGCTGGCCGGTATCGCCCTGATGCTCGGCACCGTGATCCTGATCAAGATGAAGCGCCAGCGCTACATCTGGGTCACCCTGCTGCCGGCTGTGTGGCTGCTGATCTGCACCACCACCGCGGGCTTCATCAAGCTGTTCGACGCCAACCCGGCGATCGGCTTCCTGTCCCTGGCCAAGAAGTACAGCGATGCCCTGGCCAACGGCCAGATCCTCGCCCCGGCCAAGGACATCACGCAGATGCAGCACGTGATCTTCAACGCCTATACCAACGCGGCCCTGACCGGCCTGTTCCTGCTGGTGGTATTCAGTGTCCTGTTCTACGCGCTCAAGGTCGGTGTCGCCGCCTGGGGCAGCAAGGAGCGCACGGACAAGGAATCGCCATACCAAGCGGTACCGGACGCCTGACCCGAGGATTGCAACGATGTTCAATGACCTGAGTCGCCTCGGTAAATACCTCGGTCAGGCCGCGCGCCTGATGGTCGGCATGCCCGACTACGACAACTATGTCGAACACATGCAAACCAAGCACCCGGACAAGCCGGTGATGTCGTACGAGGCGTTCTTCCGGGAACGCCAGGAGGCACGCTACGGCGGCAAGGGCGGTCCGAAGTGCTGTTGAGGCACTGCGTTTAGGCAATACCCCGGCAGGAGCCGGCGGGCCCGACGATGGCGTTCCAAGGAGCGCTCTCGCCAGGTTCGCCGGCTCCTGCGTTTTCAGGCATGGGAGACCCTGTTTTGCACAATCCTGTTCCCGTCACCGTTCTCAGCGGTTTTCTCGGCGCCGGCAAGACCACCTTGTTGCGCCATCTGCTCAAGGCCGAGCACGGTTTGAAGATCGCCGTGATCGAAAACGAATTCAGCGACGCCGGTATCGACAGCCAGTTGCTGGGCACCGAGCCGGTTCAAGTCATGACCCTGTCCAATGGTTGTGTCTGCTGCACCATCCACACCGACCTGAGCAAGGCCCTGTACTTGCTGTTGGAGCGCCTGGACAGCGGCGAGATCGCCTTCGACCGGCTGGTGATCGAGTGCACTGGCCTGGCGGATCCGGCGCCGGTGGCGCAGACCTTCTTCATCGATGAAGAGCTGCGCGAGCGCTATATCCTCGATGGCATCATCACCCTGGTGGATGCCAAACACGCCGAGTTCCACCTGAGCCAGACCATCGCCCAGGCGCAGATCGGCTTTGCCGACCGCTTGCTGGTGAGCAAGCGCGACCTGGTGGACCAGGACAGCTTCGAGGCCCTCTGCCAGCGCCTGACACGGATCAACCGCCGGGCGCCGATCCATGTGGTTGATCACGGCAGTATCGAGCTGGCGCAACTGCTGGATGTGCGCGGCTTCAATCTCAATGCCGACCTGGGTGGGGGCATCAGCCTGCGTCCGGTGAGCAAGGCGCCATCGGTGGATCGCATCGCCAGCCTGGTGTTGCGCACCGAGCAGGCGCTGGACCTTGCGCGCCTGAGCGAATTCATGAATGAGCTGCTGGAAGAGCACGGCCAGCAGTTGCTGCGCTACAAGGGCGTGCTGAACGTCATCGACGAACCCCGGCGCATGGTGTTCCAGGGGGTGCTCAAGCTCTACGGCTTCGACTGGGACAGCGAGTGGGCTGCAGACGAAGTTCGCGAGAGTGTGATGGTGTTCATCGCCGATGACCTGCCGGAAGAGAAGATTCGCCAGGGCTTCGCGCGGATGCTGGCCGGCTGACACGGCGCTGCGCAGCCTGCTCCTCCAGGCCCCTGAGCAAGCGCAGTTGCAGGTGTTCCAGGTGCTGTTGCATCAACGCCTCGGCCACCGTGGTGTCGGCTTCCTGCAACGCCTCGACGATGGCGGCGTGTTCCTGCCAGGCGCAATGCTGCAAGGCCTGGCCCGCCAGTTGGGCGATGGCCAGGGAGGTCAGGGGCACCAGGCTGCCGAGGAAGTTGGCCAGGGGCGCATTGCCGGCCAGTTGTGCCAGTTGCAGGTGGAACTCCCCTGACAGGCGGATGGCCGGGCCATGCCAGCCGCGTTCGATGGCCTCGCGCTCGCGGGAAACCAGTTGGTGCAAGGGCTGCAAGCGCTTGCGTGGCTGCTGGCAGGCCAGGCGCACCAGGGCGATTTCCGCCAGGCGCCGGGCGTGGAGGATCTGCCGGGTCTGCTCCAGGTCCGGTGCCGCCACCTGGGGCCGGTGGTTGGGTCGCAGGATCACTACCTGCTGGTGGAACAGGCGCGCCAGTACCTGACGCACGATACTGCGGCTGACGCCAAAGGCCTGGCCCAGGCTGTCCTCGGTGAAGCGGCTGCCGGGGGCGATGCGCTGCTCGAGGATGGCATCGAAGATCTGCGGGTAGACATCGTCCACCAACAGCTTCTTCGCACCACGTCGACGCAGGTTGGCTACCGGGGTGAAGCGAGGGTTTTCCAAGGCGTGGCTGACCATGGCCGGTCTCCGGTCCAGTTGCTGATACGGGATGGGTTACCGGGCGTCCGGGCCCAGGTGGTCGTCCGGGATGTTCAGTTCGATGCCCATGCGCTGGCCCTCCTGGAGGATGTGCCGGCGCATCTCGGCGCTGGCCTGGGCGCTGTTGCGATTGCGGATCGCCCGGACCACCGCTTCGTTTTCCTCCAGGCGTTCGGCCAGGTGCTCGGGAGACTCGCGCAGGATCCGCGCGCTCTGCCTGAGGGCGTTGCTGGTCTGCTGCACCACGTTCTGGAAGATCGGGTTGCTGGTCAGGGTGAACAGTTCTTCATGGAAAGCGATGTAGGCATTGGCCCCGGCTTCGGCGTCGCTGGCTTCCAGGGCTTCGCGCATGTCCATCAGGGTCAGGCGTAGCTGGCCGATCTCCCGGCTGCTGATGGATTGCGCCACCAGGCCGACGATGAAGGGCTCCAGGGTATAGCGCAGCTGCAATACATCCTCCAGGCTGGCGCCGGCCAGCGTGGCTTCCGGGCCCTGGAGCTCGTCCAGGGGAGCATCGAGCACCAGCACGCCCTTGCCGGGCATGGAACGCACCAGGCCCAGGGTTTCCAGGACGATCACCGCTTCACGCAGGCTGGGCCGGCTGATCCCCAGCTGTTCGGCCAGTTCACGCTGTCCGGGCAGCATATCGCCGGAGCGCCACTGGCCGCGGGCCAGGGCGGCCCGCAGCTTCTCTACCACTGAGTTCACAACCGTTGACGAGCTGATCACTGTCGACTCCATGTAAGGGGCGCGCGTTGTCGCGCGCTGATTGCTGTGCCTGGCGCGGGCCGGCACAAGGATGGATCAGAATTCCTGCTGGCTCCCGCTCGCAGCCTTGCGGGCCTGGAAACCATAGCCTTGCTGGCCGCTGAGCACCTTGTCGGCTCGCTGGAGATCGATGTCCTGTTCCCAGCGGGCGATGGCGACCGTGGCCACGCAATTGCCGATCAGGTTGGTCAGGGCCCGGCCGATGCCCATGAACCAGTCCACCGCCAGCACCAGTACCAGGCCCACCACCGGGATCGCCGGGATCGCGGTCAGGGTCGCCGCCAGGATCACCAGGGCCGAGCCGGGAATGCCATGGGCGCCCTTGGAGGTGATCAGCGATACCAGCAGGATGGTCAGCAGGTCCGCCATGGACAGCGGCGTGCCGGTGGCGTTGGCGATGAAGACGATGGCCAGGGTCAGGTAGATGGAGAAACCGTCGAGGTTGAACGAGTAACCGGTAGGAATCACCAGGCCCACGGTGGAACTGCCGATCCCCAAGTGTTCCAGCTTACGCATGATCTGTGGCAGTACCGCGTCCGATGACGCAGTGCCAAGGACGATCAGCAGCTCCTCGCGCAGGTACTTGAGGAAAGGCAGCATGCGCAGGCCCGACAGGCGCATCACCAGGCCCAGGATCAGCGCGACGAAAGCGCTGCAGGTCAGGTAGAACAAGCCCACCAGGCTGCCCAGGTGCTGTAGCGAGTCCAGGCCGTACTTGCTGGTGGTGAAGGCAATGGCGCCGAACACGCCGATGGGTGCCAGGCGGACGATCATGCCCATGATGCGGAAGATCACGTGGCTCAGTTCGTTGATCAGGCGCGAGATCCCCGAGGCGGCTTCGCCCACCAGGTTCAGCGCGCTGCCGAACAGCACCGAGAACAGCAGCACCTGGAGGATGTTGTTCTCGGCGAAGGCACCGAGCACCGAGGAGGGGATCAGGTCCATGAGGAACTGGGTGGTGGTGTGCATATGCTCGCTGCGCTGGGCGATATCGCCCATGTCGGCGGGAGACAGCTGCTCCAGGTGGATGTTGGCGCCGCTGCCGATGCCGGTGCTGAAGGCCATGACCAGGCCTATCACCAGGGCCAGGGTGGTGAGTATTTCGAAGTAGATCACTGATTTCAGGCCGATGCGGCCGACCTTCTTCAGGTCGCCGGCGCCGGAGATACCGCTGACCACCACGCAGAACACGATGAGGCCGATGAGCATCTTGATCAGCTTGATGAAGGCATCGCCCAGGGGTTTGAGTTGCGAGGAGTATTCGGGGAGGGTGAGGCCGCACACGATGCCGAGCAACAGCCCGAGCACCACTTGGAGGAAGATCGAACGCGAGCACCATTTGAGCATGGGAGGAGTCCTGGTCGGTGTCCGGCCTGCCGTGCATTCGAGACGCAGCGGGTGGCGGACTTAATTATTGTGGTCTTACCGGTTTGTCCAGTGCAGGCGCAGTCTACGCTCGGTTTTTTTGGGTTTACAAGAGGGATCGGGAAAGTTGGCTTTACCGGTCTGACCAGTGGCCTTGCACCGTCTACCCGGACTTTCGGCCTGGTGGCTTTCAGGAGCCATGCAAGGTCCATTGCAGAGCCTTGGAGGTTTTTTGCGGGGCGCGTCGCCGCCTGCATTAGCCGCTAGAGGGAGTTTTCTGCGGGCATGAAAAAGCCCGGCGCCAGGCCGGGCTTTTCTGTTGCGGTGCGGTGCTGATTAAGCGCCGTACACCGGCAGCTTCTTGCAGATGGCCTTGACCTTCTCACGTACGGCGTCGATCACCGCTTCGTTGTTCAGGTCAGCCAGGATGTCGCAGATCCAGCCGGCCAGTTCGCGGCACTCGGCTTCCTTGAAGCCACGGGTGGTCACGGCTGGAGTACCGAAGCGCAGGCCGGAGGTGACGAACGGCGAGCGTGGGTCGTTTGGCACGGAGTTCTTGTTCACGGTGATGAAGGCCTTGCCCAGGGCGGCGTCGGCATCTTTACCGGAGATGTCCTGCTTGATCAGCGACAGCAGGAACAGGTGGTTTTCAGTACCGCCGGAAACCACGTCGAAACCGCGCTCGATGAACACGCTGGCCATGGCCTGGGCGTTCTTCACCACTTGCTGCTGGTAGGTCTTGAACTCAGGCTGCAGGGCTTCCTTGAAGCAGATGGCCTTGGCGGCGATCACGTGCTCCAGCGGGCCACCCTGGGCGCCAGGGAATACGGCGGAGTTCAGCTTCTTCTCGATGTCGGCGTTGGCGCGAGCCAGGATCAGGCCGCCACGTGGACCGCGCAGGGTCTTGTGGGTAGTGGTGGTCACCACGTCGGCGAACGGCACTGGGTTCGGGTACACGCCAGCGGCTACCAGGCCGGCCACGTGGGCCATGTCGACGAACAGGTAGGCACCGACCTTGTCGGCGATTTCGCGAAAGCGTGGGAAGTCCAGGATCTGCGAGTAGGCGGAGAAGCCGGCGACGATCATCTTCGGCTTGTGCTCGACCGCCAGGCGCTCGACTTCGTCGTAGTCGATCAGGCCGTTGGCGTCGATGCCGTACTGCACGGCGTTGTACAGCTTGCCGGAGGAAGAAACCGCAGCACCGTGGGTCAGGTGGCCGCCGTGGGCCAGGCTCATGCCCAGGATGGTGTCGCCGCCTTGCAGCAGGGCCAGGTAGACCGCGGCGTTGGCCTGGGAACCGGCGTGTGGCTGGACGTTGGCGTAGTCGGCACCGAACAGCTCCTTGGCTCTGTCGATCGCAAGCTGCTCGACCACGTCGACGTACTCGCAACCACCGTAGTAGCGCTTGCCTGGGTAGCCTTCGGCGTATTTGTTGGTCAGTACCGAGCCTTGAGCTTCCATCACCGCTGGGCTGGTGTAGTTTTCCGAAGCGATCAGCTCAATGTGCTCTTCCTGGCGCTGAGCTTCTTGCTCCATGGCGGCAAAGAGATCTGCGTCGTACTTGGCAATAGTCAAATCACGGCTGAACATGGCGGTCCTCAAGGATCGGGGGGCAGAAAAGGCAGGCATTCTAACCCAATGGGTTTTGGATGGCATATGAAAGGACATCATGTCGCACAGAAGCCGCATTCAAGTGACGAGCTGCAAGCTGCAAGCGGATCGCTTTCCCTTGCGATTGGCTGCTTGTAGCTTGCCGCTGCCGCTAGTCGAACATGAACAAGGCGTCGTTGCTGAATTGCGCTTCGAAGCGGTTGGCCGGCATCGGCCGTCCGAACAGGTAGCCCTGGACTTCGTCGCAGCCGTGCTCGCGCAGGAAGTCCAGCTGTTCGTGGGTCTCTACCCCTTCGGCGATCACCGCCAGGTTCAGGCTGTGGGCCATGGCGATGATGGCGCGGGCGATCTGCGCGTCCTGTTCGCCGGACGGCAGGCCGTCGACGAAGGTGCGGTCGATCTTCAGTACGTCGATGGGGAACTGCTTGAGGTAGTTCAGCGATGAATAGCCTGTGCCGAAGTCGTCTACCGCGATACTCAGGCCCAGGTTCTTCAGGCCGTCGAGGATCTGCATCGCCTCGCTGACCTCGCGCATCAGGATGCTCTCGGTCAGTTCCAGCTCCAGGCACGCCGGCGGCAGGCCGGTGTCCCGGAGAATGGTGGCAATGCGCATGCCCAACTGGCCGTCGGAGAATTGCCGGGCCGAAATGTTCACCGAAACCTTCGGTACCCGTACCTTGGCCACATGCCAGGCCTTGAGCTGGCGACAGGCTTCGCTGATCACCCAGTCGCCGACGTCCACCACCAGCCCCAGCTCCTCCAGCACCGGAATGAAGTCGCCCGGTGGCACCAGGCCACGGCGTGGATGGCGCCAGCGCAGCAGGGCCTCGGCACCGGTCAGGCGCTTGCCGTCGCCGCTGAACTGCGGTTGGTAGTAGAGCACGAACTCCTGCTGCTCCAGGGCATGGCGCAGGTCGCTTTCCAGTTCCAGGCGTTCCAGGGCGCTGGCGTTCATGTCCGCCTGGTAGAACTGGAAGTTGTTCTTGCCGCGTTCCTTGGCGTGGTACATCGCGGTGTCGGCGTTCTTCATCAGCTGGCTCAGTTCGTTACCGTCCTGGGGGCTCAGGGCGATGCCGATGCTGGCGGTGACGAAGAACTCCCGGCCTTCGAGGACGAAGGGTTTGACCAGGCTGGCGAGGATCTGCTCGGCGACGTGGATCGCCCGGTTCAGGGCGATTTCCCGGCTGGCGCGCGGTTGCAGCAGCAGGGTGAACTCGTCGCCGCCCATGCGCGCCACGGTGTCGTCATCGTCGACGCAACCCAGCAGGCGGACGGCCATCTCCTTGAGCATGCGGTCGCCGGCGGCGTGGCCCAGGGAGTCGTTGATCGGCTTGAAGCGATCGAGGTCGAGGAACATCAGCACCACCCAGGACTTCTGCCGCTCCGCCGATTGCAGCGCGGTATGCAGGCGGTCCTGGAACAGCGTGCGGTTGGGCAGGTGGGTCAGGGCATCGTAGTAGGCCAGGCGGTGGATCCGCTGTTCGCTGGCCTTGCGTTCGCTGATGTCGCTGAAGAAGCACACGTAGCTGGCCAGGTCGCCTTCGTCGTCGAGCACGGCGGTGATCCCGACCCAGGCCGGATAGTGCTCGCCATCACGGCGCTTGAGCCAGACTTCGCCTTCCCAGGTGCTGTGCTGGTTCAGCTGCTTGATCACGTAGCGCAGGTGGGCTTCTTGCTGTTCGTCCACGGTGAGCATGTTCGGCAGTTGGTCCAGCACCTGGGATACGGCGTAGCCGCTGACCCGGCTGAAAGCCTCGTTGGCCTGGACGATGTAGCCCGCCGGGTCGGTGATGAGAATCGCCGAGGTCGAGTGCTCGAATACCGTGGCCGCCATGCGCAGGTCTTTTTCCGCCCGGCGTTGCTGGCTGATATCGCGGCCGACCCCGAGCACGCCTTCGAAGGCGCCGTGTTCGTCCCAGACCAGCACCAGGCGCAGTTCGATGGGGATCTTGCGGCCATCGGCCCGCAGGCAGTCGAACAGGAACAGCTGGGTCTGCACCTGGCTGCGCAGTTGTGCCAGTTGCTCGGGTTTGTCCAGGGCCTTGCTGACCCGGTCCATCAGCACGTAGATGCCGGTCAGCTGCTGCGGGTTGGCGATGGTCGACTGCCAGCCGTTCTGGAACACCCATTCCACGTCGTAGCCGAGCACCGACTGCACCGATGGGCTGACGTAGTTCAGCGAGAGCTTGTTGTCGGTGGAGAAGATCACGTCGCTGATGCTCTCGGCGAGCATGCGGTAGCGCTGTTCGCTGTCGCGCAGGGATTCGCTCGCCTCGATCTGGTCGGTGATGTCCTTGGCCACGCCGATGATGCGTGTCACCTGGTCATAACGGTCCCGGGCCAGGGCCTGTTCGCGGATCTCGAAGCGCCGCCATTGGCCGCTGCGATGGCGGAACCGCAACTGGCACTGCAGCAGCTGGGCATAACCGGAATGTCGCTGGTCCTGGCGCAGTTGGTGATAGAGGTCGGCATCCTCGGGGTTGAGCAGGATCTCCCAGAAGTACTCGCCCATCTGTTGCAGTTCGGTCCTGTTGTAGCCCAGGGTCTGTCCCAGATGGTGGTTGCTGAAGATCATTCGCTGGCTGATCACGTCCTGCACGTACAGGTGATCGGGCACGGTCCGCACCACGTCCGACCAGAAGCCCTCGCGCTCCAGCAACGACAGTTCGATCAGCTTGCGGCTGGTGATGTCGCTGATGCTGAGGATCACCGCCCTGAAGTCGTCGGGCTGTTCCGGCAGGCGCATCACCAGCCACAGGTGCTGATCGTTGCCTTGGGCGTCGCTGAGCTTGATCTCCAGTTCCAGCTGCTTGTGCTGGTTGACCAGGGCCTCGAGCAACTGGCCGCCGATGGCGCTGCCGGGATTCGGGCTGCCTTCGATCAGCAATTGCCAGGCCTCGTCGCCGGAGTGGACGTTGAGCAGGCTCAGGGCGACCTGGTTGACTTCGGTGATGCGCAGTTCCTGGAGCAATTGGCGGTATTGCTCCGCATGACCGTCCTGCCAGCGCTTGAGCTGGTTGAGCGAATGCAGGTGGTGTTTCTCCAACAGGCCTGGCAGGCCGGAGATGTCCAGCACGCAGAGGGCCACGCCGGTGCCCTCGAAAATGTCCTGGTAGCGGCGCCGGCCCTCGTGCAGTTGGCGCTGGCGCCGACGGATGTTGAGCAGGGCGATCACCGGCAGCAAGGAGAAGGCCAGCCCCAGCAGGCACTTGCCGATGAAGGCCGGCAGCAGTTCCTCGAGTACCGCACGCTGGTCGAACAAACCGCGCAATTGCCAGTCGCTGTTGCCCAGGGGCAACAGCAGCACGCTGCTGGCCATTTCGTCGGGGTCGAGCATGCCGGGGGTCGGGGTGCTGCGCTCGTCACGCTTGATCACCTGGCGGCTCAGGCGGTTCTCGATCACCCAGCTCGGCTTGAAGCCGTCTTCGCTCTGGCGCACCAGGCTCTGCAGGAAGCTTGGCGCCATGCGCAGGATCCAGTAGCCACGGGTCGAGCCACTGGCCTGGTGCAGCAGCACGTGCACCACCGAGCCGTCGGCGGGGTTGCTGTAATAGAAGCGCTGCGAGCGGCTGCGCTGCACCAGTTCGGCGAGCCAGACGGCATCCTGGCTGCCCTCGGCGGTATCGCTGATGATTTCGCCCTGGGCATCGAGCAGCGCGAAGCTGCGCACATCCGGCAGGGAACGCTGGAGTTTCTCCAGCAGTTGCTGTTGTTGCTGGTTGTTCTGGGGGGCTTCGACGATCGGCAGCAGGTTGAGGGCGATCTGCGCATTGAGCGCCAGGTTCAGGCTCAGGTGGTCGGCGAGGTCGGCGCTGTAGTCGATGGCATGCTGGCGTTGGTCTTGGCGAGCCTGTTGCAGTTGGTCGAGCAACTGCCAGAACAGCAGGGCCAGGAGCAGCAGCACCAGGGTCGCCAGTGCGCCTTTGAGAGTGCCGCGCAAAGGAGGGGCCGACACAGGGGCTTTAGCGCGCGCTGGCTGTGGCGAAGTAACGTTGGACAAGCTGTGATCCTGCGGTTTGGCTGGGCTGGCGCGACGTGCACTATAAGCCGGACGCCCGAAGGGCGGCTAGCATGCCTTGAGTTGTGGCAAAGTGCCAGACCCACCTGGCCGACTATAGAGTCAGCCTGCTATCGAGCTGCAAATCCGCCAGTCGCCAGAGAATGGCTAGCGCGAAGCAGCAGATCACCACCGAGGCCGTGCGGTTGATGGCGTGGGGCGTCAACCAGGCGTGGCCGCTGCGCTTGATCCGGGCGCCGAACAGCACCCAGGCGCAACCCACCGGGATCACCACCGCGGTGAACTGTGCGACGAAATGCAGGTACAGCTCGAAATCGGCGAAGGTCTGCAGCGGGACAATGAACGACACCACCAGCAAGCCCTTGGGATTGATCAGGGTCAGCAGGAAAAAATGCCCTCGGGACACCAGGCTCTCCGGTGAACCTGGCAGGCCGCCGCCGGGCCTGCGCCAGAGCAGGTACGAGGTCCTGGCCAGGTAGCCGACCGAGACCAGTTGCATCAACTGCAGGCACCAGGGGGCGCCATTGCCGATATGACCCAGCAGGTAACCCCAGAAGGATATCTGCAACAGGTAGGCCAGGCATTCCAGCAGGCTCAAGGGCCAGGCGCGCCTGAAGCCGTTGAGTGCCCCCGAGCGCAACAACAGGGTGTTGGTCGGCCCCGGCATCAGCAGCAACAGTCCGAGTGCGGACATGATGTTCAGCATGCAAGCGGTTTCCTCAGAGTCCACCGGGCCACGAACGACTGGCGGCGGCTAATCCACCAGGTAGATCTCGACGCGCTCCTTGTGCGCCCCGATGTTGTTGCGCTTGAGGCGAATCCGCCCGACTTCGCCAGTCCTGCGCAGGTGCGTACCGCCGCAGGGCACCTGGGAAAAGCCCTCGATGAGCCAGCAACGGCGCAGATGCTCGGTATCGGTAAAGCGACTTTCGATCGGCAGGTCGGCCGCCACCAGCCGTTCGACCTCGGCGAGGATCTCGGGAAAGTACTGGCTGATGTTGCCGTCCATGGTGAAGTCGATACGTGCCTTGGCCTGGCCTATATGGGCGCCGATCTTATCCAGCCCGGGGAATTTCTTGTAGAACAGCTCTAGGACGATTTCGGCGGCGAAGTGCAGCCGCATCAGGGCATAGCGCCGTGGCCAGTCGATTTGCACATTGACCAGGTCGCCCACGGCGAAGTCCGGCGCCAAGGCCAGCCGATAGACGATGCGCTCGCCGACGACCGTGGCCTGGGTGACCTGGATGCGATCGATGGTGCCCTGGTCCGACTCCTGGCCGCCGGACTCGGCGAAGAAGATCGTTGGGCTGATCATGACGTCGGATCCTTCGACACTCAGCACGCGAGCATCCAGGGAGGTGAGGTAGGGAGTACTCCAGAAGGCACGTTCCATAGGGCTTGCCTGTCTTGTTCCATGGAGAGGGGCGAAAGGTAGCCTAGAAGCATTGGAGAGCGCTTTCGAGGAAAACTGACCACCGGCCGGGCAGTGGCTCGATGGCAGGCTCATGCCCGAGCTTGCCCATGGCCTTGTTTCTATAAGCTCTTGGGCTATTGGCAGGGGCCTTGTGCCACAGGGGCTGCATCAAGAAAAAGCGCGGCTGAAGCTCCCGGCGGTCTGCCCGCCGTCGCTCAGTTAGGTTAACCTTGAAGGTTGGGAGTGCTGTGTATCGCACCACGAGGCTTAGCAGGCCTGTTTTCACCTTTTTCACGAGGTCCATATTTTGGCTCAATACGTTTTCACCATGCATCGGCTGGGCAAGGTCGTTCCGCCGAAGCGGGAAATCCTGAAAAACATCTCCCTGTCCTTCTTCCCCGGAGCCAAGATCGGCGTACTGGGCCTCAACGGTTCGGGTAAGTCCACGCTGCTGAAGATCATGGCTGGCGTCGATACCGAATTCGAAGGTGAAGCACGGCCGATGCCGGAGCTGAACATCGGCTACCTGCCCCAGGAGCCACAGCTGGACCCGTCCAAGACCGTGCGTGAAGTGGTCGAGGAAGCGGTCAGCGTGATCAAGGACGCCCAGGCCCGCCTGGACGAGGTCTACGCTGCCTACGCCGACCCTGATGCCGACTTCGACAAGCTGGCCGCCGAACAGGCCAAGCTGGAGGCCATCCTGCAGGCCAGCGACGGCCACAACCTGGAACGCCAGCTGGAAGTCGCCGCCGATGCCCTGCGCCTGCCAGCCTGGGACGCCCGCGTCGAGCACCTGTCCGGGGGTGAAAAACGCCGCGTGGCCCTGTGCCGCCTGCTGCTGTCGGCCCCCGACATGCTGCTGCTCGACGAACCGACCAACCACCTGGATGCCGACTCGGTGGCCTGGCTGGAGCACTTCCTGCACGACTTCCCGGGCACCGTGGTAGCCATTACCCACGACCGTTACTTCCTCGACAACGTCGCTGGCTGGATCCTGGAACTGGACCGTGGCGCGGGCATCCCGTACGAAGGCAACTACTCCGGCTGGCTGGAGGCCAAGTCGGCGCGCCTGGCCCAGGAATCCAAGCAGCAGTCGGCCCACGAGAAGGCCATGAAGGAAGAGCTGGAGTGGGTGCGCAAAGGCGCCAAGGCCCGCCAGTCCAAGTCCAAGGCCCGTCTGCAGCGTTTCGAGGAAATGCAGTCCCAGGAATTCCAGAAGCGCAGCGAGACCAACGAGATCTACATCCCGGCCGGTCCGCGCCTGGGCGACAAGGTCATCGAGTTCAAGAACGTCACCAAGGGTTATGGCGATCGCGTGCTGATCGACAACCTGTCGTTCTCCATGCCCAAGGGCGCCATCGTCGGCGTGATCGGCGGCAACGGCGCCGGTAAGTCGACCCTGTTCCGCATGCTGATGGGCAAGGAGACTCCGGACTCGGGCAGCATCGAGATCGGCGAAACCGTGCAGCTGGCCTGCGTGGACCAGAGCCGTGAGGACCTGGATGGCAGCAAGACCGTGTTCCAGCAGATCTCCGACGGTTCCGACCAGATCCGCATCGGCAACTACGAGATCCCGTCGCGCACCTATGTCGGCCGTTTCAACTTCAAGGGCGGCGACCAGCAGAAGTTCGTCAAGGACCTCTCCGGTGGTGAACGTGGCCGCCTGCACCTGGCCCTGACCCTGAAGGAGGGCGGCAACGTCCTGCTGCTCGACGAACCGTCCAACGACCTCGACGTCGAGACCCTGCGTTCCCTGGAGGAAGCCCTGCTGGACTTCCCTGGCGCCGCCATCGTGATTTCCCACGATCGCTGGTTCCTGGACCGCGTGGCCACCCACATCCTGGCCTACGAGGACGATTCCCAGGCAGTATTCTTCGAAGGCAACTACACCGAGTACGAAGCCGACCGCAAGAAGCGCCTGGGCGAAGCCGCGGCGCAACCGCACCGTGTACGGCACAAGAAGCTGGCCTGATCGGCTCGCTGCTGGAGAAAAACGGAGCCCACTGGGCTCCGTTTTTTTATGCCTGGAGAATGTATCGGCGGGGTAATTTCCCGGCTGTGGAGCACGTTCAAAGTGAGTGCAAAGCTGCGGCGTTTTGTCACCAATCCAGTGCGTACGAAGCCCGCAGATCGGGTCGATTTATATTTTTTGCACCATTTAAATTCATAACTGCGACATTTTGCTCTGTCCCAGTGCAGATTGAATTGCTAAAGTCCCTGGCAAATCTCCCCCTTAACGACAATAAATCCGCCGAGACTTTCCATGATCGAATCCGTCGAAGACTTCCTCGCCCGCCTGAAAAAGCGCGATCCGGACCAGCCAGAATTCCACCAGGCGGTGGAGGAGGTACTGCGTAGCCTATGGCCGTTTCTCGAAGCCAACCCGCATTACCTGGAGTCCGGGATTCTGGAGCGGATTTGCGAGCCGGAACGTGCCGTGGTGTTTCGTGTGTCCTGGGTCGACGACCAGGGCAAGGTTCGGGTCAACCGTGGTTTCCGCATCCAGATGAACAGCGCCATAGGTCCCTACAAGGGCGGCCTGCGCTTCCATCCGTCGGTGAACATGGGCGTGCTGAAGTTCCTGGCTTTCGAGCAGACCTTCAAGAACTCCCTCACTTCCCTGCCCATGGGCGGCGGCAAGGGCGGCTCGGACTTCAACCCCAAGGGCAAGAGCGATGCCGAAGTCATGCGCTTCTGCCAGGCCTTCATGAGCGAGCTGTACCGGCACATCGGTGCGGACGTGGACGTGCCGGCCGGGGATATCGGTGTCGGTGCCCGGGAAATCGGCTTCCTGTTCGGCCAGTACAAACGCCTGAGCAACCAGTTCACCTCGGTGCTCACCGGCAAGGGCATGAGTTACGGCGGTAGCCTGATTCGCCCGGAAGCCACGGGCTTTGGCTGCGTGTACTTCGCCGAGGAAATGCTCAAGCGGCGTGACGACCGGGTCGAAGGCAAGCGCGTGGCGATCTCCGGCTCCGGCAACGTGGCGCAATACGCCGCCCGCAAGGTAATGGACCTGGGCGGCAAGGTGATCTCGTTGTCGGACTCCGAAGGCACCCTGTACTGCGAGCCCGGCTTGAGCGAAGAACAATGGCAAGCGGTGCTGGAGCTCAAGAACGTCCAGCGTGGGCGCATCAGCGAACTGGCCAGCCGCTTCGGCCTGGAGTTCCGTGCCGGCAAGACGCCATGGGACCTGCCTTGCGATATCGCATTGCCTTGCGCCACCCAGAACGAGCTGGACGCCGAGGCGGCCCGCACGCTGCTGCGCAATGGCTGCATCTGTGTCGCCGAGGGCGCCAACATGCCCACTACCCTGGAGGCTGTGGATATCTTCATCGACGCTGGCATCCTGTTCGCCCCGGGCAAGGCCTCCAACGCCGGTGGGGTGGCGGTGAGCGGGCTGGAAATGTCGCAGAACGCCATGCGCCTGCTGTGGACCGCCGGCGAAGTGGACAGCAAGCTGCACGCCATCATGCAGTCGATCCACCATGCCTGCGTGCATTACGGCGAAGAAAACGGCCGGATCAACTACGTCAAGGGCGCCAACATCGCCGGGTTCGTCAAGGTGGCCGATGCCATGCTGGCCCAGGGCGTTGTCTGAATCGGTTCAGGCCGGTTCGATGCCGATGACCTCGATCAAGCGGTCGCCCGCCGGCCGCTGCCACCAGACCTCGTCCCCGAGACGCGCGCCCAGCAAGGCGCGACCCAGGGGCGAGGCCCAGTTCACCAGGCCCCTGGCGACATCGGCCTGGTCCTCGCCGACCAGTTGCACACTCTTTTGGTCGCCTGTTTCATCCACATAAGTCACCCGGCTGCCAATCTGTACCCGGTCGGTGGCGCTCGCCTGTACCACCTGGGCGCTGTGCAGGCGCTGGGTGAAGTAGCGCAGGTCCCGTTCCAGCTCCGCCAGGCGCTGGGGATCGCCGGCATCTTGCAGCCCGCGCTGCTGGTGCTGTAGCTGCGCAACCTTGTCCTGGAGCTCCACCAGCCCCTGTGGCGTAACGTAGTTGGGCTGGCTGCTGACCTGGCGCTCCACCGGTTGTGCGGCTTGGGCGGCGGCCTGGTCTTCGTTGACGAAAGCACGACTCATGGCGGTTCTCCCTGGTTGGGGTTGGCCATGGTGGCAGGTCCCAGGCCTGGAGCGTTGCCTGAAAGCGACCTATTGCGAACGATAGGCCCGGGCGGCATCGCGATCCTTCTCCTGCTGCCAGGCCCGCTCACGCTCATCCCAGTGGCGCTGGCGATACTGTTCGCGGTCCTGGTTCTCCAGCATGGCCTGGCACTGGCGAAAGCCGTCGCTCCAGCCCTCGGCGTATTGCGCATCCTTGAGATAGCGGGGGACGTCCTTGCGAAACTCTCCACTGATGGAGCCGGCTGCCTGTCGGCCGCTGACACAGCCGTCGTCGAATCCATCGGCAAAGGCCGGCGGATAGCCTTGCTTGAGCAAATACTCGTGGTTCGACTCACAACCACCGATCAGGGCCAGTGCCAGCAATGCCCAAGCGTAACGCCACATCGAGGAGCTCCCAGACTTCACATGAGTGAAGTCTAGAAGGGCATTTGTCGGCGACGCGTGAAAACCTTGTCGCTAGGAGCTTGACGCTAGCAGCTGCCGTTAATAGTGGTACCACTTGAGTTCGAGCATGACTTCATTGACCGGGCTGGCCAGCTGGCTGAACTCGCGCTGGGCGCTCAGGCGCAGGCCCAGGTTGCGTGACAATTCCCATTGCTGGTTGAGGCTCAGGCTGCGGCGGACTTCGCCGTTGGTGAAGTAGTCGCCCTTGGCTTCGAGGCTGAAGTTACCCAGGGGGTTTTTCCAGAGGATGCCGGAATCGAAGCCGGCTGCCGGAGCGATGAAGCCGGCGAAGTCGGCATTGTGTTCCACCCGTACCGTGCCCAGGACAAAGCCCAGGGTGTTTTCGCCCAATTGCCAGGTACCACCGGCACCACCGTTGACGTGGCTGACCAGGGTTTCATCGTCGTGCTTGCCAGGTACCCGTTCCAGGCCACCGGTGACTTGCCAGGACCATGGCTGCAGCAACTCGTTGCGTGGGGTCAGGGAGCGGATGGTCGCCAGGTCCAGCTGTTGCAGCTGCCAGTGATTGCCTTCGTACTGGCGCAGTTTCATCTGCAGGATCTCGATCTGCGCTCCGAGGGGGAAACCTTCGGCGTTGTCGTTGAGATCGTGATAAGCCATGCGCAGGCCGTATTCGGCGAAAGCCTTGTCGTCCCGCGTGCCGACGCCGAGCTGCCAGGTGCGGGACTGGTGGCCGTCCTCAGGCAGACCCGGACGCTGGATCTGCAACTCCGGCGCCGGGTTCTGGTTGATGGCCTTGAGCAGCTCGAAGCTGCGCTGCGAACGTTCGGTGTCGCGCTCCTGGCCGTTGGCCCGATAGCGTTCCAGGCGGTAGGCCGCGTCGACGATCAGGGCCTGGCGGTCCCGGGGCATGGCCTTGAAGCCGGGGTCTTGCAGTTGTTTCTGGTCGGCGCTGACCTTGAGTACCCACTGCTGTTCTTCATGGCTCAAGGGCTGGGCGCGGCTGAGCAGCTCGCGCTCGCGGGACGGACGGTAGTCGATGCGCTCCACCAGCCCGGCGTCCTTGACAGCCTTGACCGTGTCGGTGGGGATCGCGGTGAGCGGGAACTGGCCGGTCAGGCGCAGGCTCGGGCGGGCGACCTGGAGCAGTTCCAGCAAGCGGTAGGAGCAGTTCTCGTCGAAGAAGAAGTAGTCGAACTTGATCTGCTTCAGTTCCCAGACATGCTCCACCATGCGCTCGGTTTCTTCCTGGGTCAGGTTCAGTCGGTACTCCCACAGGTCGCGATTTTCCAGGCTGCGGTATTCCGCCAGCTTCTCCTGGTAGGGGACCAGGGCGAACAGCCCGGGATAACCGCCCATCAGGCCTTTCCAGGCATAGAGGATGCTGTTGTCCGAACCTTCGATATAGGCGCCGAAGTTGATCGCGTAGCTGAGCAGGGCCGTGTGGTTGCTCTGCACGTCTGCCTGGTCGATACGCAGCAGGGTGTGGCCGAACATCGACGAAGGGCTGTTGAGGTAGGCCGCCGGGAAGATCATCACCGTGCTGTGGGGGGCGACGTCCTTGAACCATTGGCTGAACTCGTTGCACTGGACCGCAGGCAGGTCGTTGAGCCCCAGCTGCGCCTTGAGCCAGCGGGTGCGGGCCGGGTAGACGCACTGGGCATGGCGTTCGCCGGTGCTGGCTGGAGCATAGAGAGCATCGAGGGTCGCACTCAGCTCGGCATCGGGATGATGGGCGCCGTCGGCGGCGAGGAAGAAGCGCGGATCGCTGACATAGCTGCGCCAGCCGCCGAGCTTGGCGGTCTCGTAGTGGCCGATGGAGATCCAGAAGGGGTCGTTGGCCAGTTGCTGCAAACGTTGTGAGTCAATGTGGGGCGCGGCGTACAGCGGGGCGCAGGCACAGAGCGCCAGGTAGGCAAGGCGTTTGAGCATGGTGGGCAACTTGAGTCGGAAATACAAAAGCCCGGAAGGGGCAGGATCAGAAAGAAAAACCCGCTCCCCGAAAGGAGCGGGCGGGGGCCGGCTTAGGCTGGAGTGGCGTACTTGGCCAGGCGAGCATCGCCTTTGAGTACGGCCAGGGTGTTGGTATGCACGTCTTCGGCGGTCACGTCGGCCTTGCTGAAGATCTGCTGGAAGTGTTCATGGGTAACCGCGGCGAAGTGCGCACGGTCTTCTGGAGCTACACCCAGGACCACGGCGTAGGTGGTCAGGGCTTCGCCCTGGCCCTTGGCCATGTCTTCGGACAGCTCGTTCATCATGCCGTTCATGGCGAACCAGGATTTGCCGCCGTAGGTCAGGGCGGCGTTGGTGGAGCAGCCGTTGGTGCCGGAGGTCATGCCGAAGGTGGCGTTGCCGGAGGTACCGTTAGTGGTGGAAGCCAGGAAGTGGGCAGGAGTGCCGCGCTGGCCTTTGAACAGCATGTTGCCCCAACCGCAGTCCGGGCCACCTGGCGCTTGGGCCATGGCGTTCAGGGAGACGGCGGTGAAGAGAGTACCGAGAAGAATCCGTTTCATAGCGTTGTTCTCTTTGTGCATACCAATAATGGACAGGGAGGTTGGTCCGTGCCGGCACCAGGGGACCGGTTATTTATCCGGTCGCGCAGTTTGGAGTTTAGGCAGATTCCATCGGTTCCGTAAGTATTTGCAACGCAATACCGGAAATGCCGGGTGGCCCCTGGCATGGGGGGACAGGCTGCGGTCCGTCCCTGTTCGGCCATCAGGCGCGCCTTGCCAGCCGGGCCTGGCCAGCGCCAGAATGCCGCCATCCGCCCCGCCTGATGTAAGGAAGTCCGATGCCTGATCCTGTTGCCGCCAGCCTGCGTCTCGCGCCTGAGGCCTTGACCCGTCCGTTCTCCGCTGAGCAGTTCAGCTTCTCGACCACCAATGATCTGGAGCCCTTTCGCGGTGTGCTTGGCCAGGAACGCGCAGTCGAGGCCCTGCAATTCGGCGTGGCCATGCCCCGCCCCGGTTACAACGTATTCGTCATGGGCGAGCCGGGCACCGGGCGCTTTTCCTTCGTCAAGCGCTACCTGAAGGCCGAGGGCAAGCGCCTGCAGACGCCATCGGACTGGGTCTACGTCAATAATTTCGACGAGCCGCGCGAGCCGCGGGCACTGGAACTGGCAGCAGGGGCCGCGGGCAGCTTCATCGCCGATATCAACGGTTTGATCGACAACCTGCTGGCAACCTTTCCAGCGGTCTTCGAACACCCGTCCTACCAGCAGAGGAAGAGCGCCATCGACCGCGCCTTCAACCAGCGCTATGACCGTGCCCTGGATGTGATCGAGCGCCTGGCCCTGGAGAAGGACGTGGCGCTGTATCGCGATAGCAGCAATATCGCCTTCACCCCGATGTACGAAGGCAAGGCGTTGGACGAGGCCGAGTTCGCCCAGTTGCCGGAGGCCGATCGCGAACGTTTCCACGAGGACATTTCTGCCCTTGAAGAGCGCCTCAACGAAGAGTTGGCGAGCCTGCCGCAGTGGAAGCGCGAGTCGAGCAACCAGCTGCGCCAGCTCAACGAGGAAACCATCACCCTGGCCCTGCAGCCGTTGCTGGCGCCATTGTCTGAGAAGTACGCGGAGAACGCCGGGGTCTGTGGCTACCTGCAGGCCATGCAGGTCTACCTGCTGAAAACAGTGGTCGAGCAACTGGTGGATGACAGCAAGACCGACGCCGTGGCGCGCAAGCTGCTGGAGGAGCAGTACTGCCCGAGCCTGGTGGTCGGCCATCCCGCCAGCGGCGGTGCCCCGGTGGTGTTCGAGCCCCATCCGACCTACGACAACCTGTTCGGGCGGATCGAGTACAGCACCGACCAGGGCGCGCTCTACACCACCTACCGGCAATTGCGCCCCGGCGCCCTGCACCGGGCCAATGGCGGCTTCCTGATCCTGGAAGCCGAGAAGATGCTCAGCGAGCCCTTCGTCTGGGACGCGCTCAAGCGCGCCTTGCAGTCGCGCAAGCTGAAGATGGAGTCGCCGCTGGGGGAAATGGGCCGCCTGGCCACCGTGACCCTGACGCCGCAGATGATCCCGCTGCAGGTCAAGGTGATCATCATCGGTGCTCGCCAGCTGTACTACACGCTGCAGGACCTGGATCCGGACTTCCAGGAAATGTTCCGCGTGCTGGTGGACTTCGACGAAGACATCCCGATGGTGGACGAGAGCCTCGAGCAGTTCGCCCAGTTGCTCAAGACCCGTACCTCGGAGGAGGGCATGGCGCCTCTGACCGCGGATGCGGTGGCGCGCCTGGCTACCTACAGCGCGCGCCTGGCCGAGCACCAGGGGCGCTTGTCGGCGCGGATCGGCGACCTGTTCCAGCTGGTCAGCGAGGCCGATTTCATCCGCCACCTGGCCTCGGACGAAATGACCGATGCGGGGCATATCGAGCGGGCGCTCAAGGCCAAGGCCACCCGTACCGGCCGGGTCTCGGCGCGGATTCTCGACGACATGCTGGCCGGCATCATCCTCATCGACACCGATGGCGCGGCCGTGGGCAAGTGCAACGGCCTGACCGTACTGGAGGTGGGTGATTCGGCTTTCGGCGTGCCGGCGCGGATTTCCGCCACGGTCTACCCCGGCGGCAGCGGCATCGTCGACATCGAGCGCGAGGTCAACCTCGGGCAGCCGATCCACTCCAAGGGGGTGATGATCCTGACCGGCTACCTGGGCAGCCGGTATGCCCAGGAATTCCCCCTGGCGATTTCGGCAAGCATCGCCCTGGAGCAGTCCTACGGTTATGTGGATGGCGATAGTGCTTCGCTGGGCGAGGCCTGCACGCTGATCTCGGCGTTGTCGAGGACGCCGCTCAAGCAGTGCTTCGCCATCACCGGTTCGATCAACCAGTTCGGGGAAGTGCAGGCGGTCGGCGGGGTCAACGAGAAGATCGAAGGCTTCTTCCGCCTGTGCGAAGCCCGTGGGCTGACCGGTGAGCAGGGCGCGATCATTCCCCAGGCCAACGTCGCCACCCTGATGCTCGACGAGAAGGTCCTGCAGGCAGTGCGTGATGGGATGTTCCATGTGTATGCAGTGCGCCAGGCCGACGAGGCCCTGAGCCTGCTGGTGGGCGAACCTGCCGGCGAACCGGATGCCGATGGCCAGTTTCCGGAGGGCAGCGTGAACGCCCGGGTGGTTGAGCGCTTGCGGGTGATCGCCGAGATGATCAGCGAGGAAGACCTGAAGGAGGCGGAGAAGGAGTCGGCGCAGGAGGCGTTGGCAGAAGCCAAGCCGGCCTGATGACGGACGATGGCGAGGGCATTGGCTCTCGCCATCGGCGTCGATGCGCTGACGCCAATTTTTCAAAGTAGACCATTCGGCGCCTGTTGGATCGGTCAACTTTGTTTATCGGGCTTTTCTTCTATTCTCAGGGCAAGGAGAACGACAACCGTCGCTGGATCGAAACAGCCTTCGACCGAAGGCTGAATAGTGGATCTACCCGAGGGTCGCCGCCATGTCGCGCAACCTTTGCCTCACTCGCCAATGCCTTGGCCTCGTCACCCGTATCGAATGCTGCGTCCGCCCACTGGCGGGAGACAACGGTATGTGGACCCTGCTCTTCGCCGCCGGAATGGCCGGTGAACAACCTTCGGCAATCAAGTCCCAGGGACCGTTCTGCGGTCCGGTGGTGGCCGAGTCCATCCTCGATTCCATCGTTGAAAGCCTGACTACTCATGGCTACCAGTTGGCGGACGATCCGCAGATCTGGTGCCTGCACCTGCAGGCCCAGTTGCGTCAGATCAACGGGGAACGGGGGCGCAACAGTGGCGACTTCCAGTTCCATCCCGAGCACTGAAAGCCGGGCCTCGATGCCCGGCTATGGCGCGGCAGGCGCGGATTCGACCTTGTCGAGCTTGACCTCGAAGCCGTATTCCACGGTGTTCAGCTCCGTGCGGTTGTAGCTTTCCAGCTGGCTCGGTTGGCCGTAGAAGTAATGCACGTCATATAACGCCGGGCCGCCATGCGGCGCGCTGTGGGAGACGGCGAGGATCTCCTTGAGGTACTGGCCGCTCGCATCCTTGGCATAGAAGCGCCAGGCATCCGAGGCAAAGAGCTGCTGGTCGACGATCAATGCATTGCCCTTGAGCTCCAAGCCCTTGGGCAACTGCTGCGCAGTGAGGGTCTGCTTCTCGATATTGGCCAGGAACAATGGGATCGAGCCGACCGCATAGGCGGGGGTTTCCGGGAACAGGTTCAGGTCATAGGTAATCAAGCCGCGCAAGGCGTCGATCTCGAATGCTTCGTCCGGCAACTCGATGGGCTCGCCACGCTGCCCCTGGGCGTTCTGGGTAAAGAAAGTCAGTGGTGTGTCGCCTGTACTGAACTGCCCGCCCAGCAGCTCGTCGTTGAAGGTCCGCGGATGGCTGAACTCGATGCGTGCATCACTGGCGTCCTCCACCGACTGGCTGATGGTCACTGACTTCTTCAGCGACTCCTCGTCGATCTGCGCTCCCTTGAGGTAGCTGGCCGCCTGGTCGTCATAGACCACCACCGGTATTGGTAGTGCCTGGATGGTCTTGTCGGTGGTGTTGCGTTCGAAACTCAATACCGGCAGGTCAAGATCCTTGCGTGTGACCTGTGCCTTGGAGAAATCCAGTACCGCGACCTCCAGCTTGTCCACCATGCCGTTGAAGTAGACCTTGGCGTAGCGTCGGGTGTGCTTGCGGTCGAAGGCTTGCTGTTCATCTTCCAGTTGCTTTTCGAAGGCATCGCTCCATGTGCTCTGCTTTTGCATTGCGGCCAGTTGGCGCCGGTAGAAGGCGATCTGCTCGGCGTCCTCGTTGATCGATCCGGAACGCGAGAGGACCTGGCCGCTGCTGTCCCGAGCCTGCACCATCAGGGTATTGACCGAAACGTCACTGGCCTCCTCGAGTACTGGAGCGTTGTTGTTCATCTCGATCTCGGCGACGTTTTTCTCCAGGGCCAGCAGGGTCAGGCTGATGTTGCCGTCCTTGCGAGGCTTGCCGATGTCGGCCTTGGCCAGCTCGAAAGTCAGCACTCGCTGGGGCGCCATGACCTCGAGCTTGCCTTGCAGGGAGACCGGTTGCGGCTGGCTCTTGTTGTCGATTTCCAGGCCTTCGACGAAGGGGTAGGCGACGGTCAGGTCATCCGGGTTGGTCATGTTCGAGCTGGAAGGACTCAGCTGGATACCTGGGTCGGTTTCCGACCATTCAGGCTGGAAGTCCACGACTTTCTTGTTGCTCAGGGTGACCGATTGCCATTCCAGGCCATGGGGAAAAGGGAAGTGCCCGGGGATGCTGAAGTTGAAGGGAAAGATCGGTTGCAGGTCGGTCAGGTAGTCCGAGTTCGAACGCTTGCGCAGCACGAACAGGCCGTTGACATAGGTATCCACCAGGGCCTGCGGGGTTGGGTAATGCTTGAGCACGGCGAGACTGTCATCGCCGTACTCGGTCTCGATGGGCTTGGTGGCGAGCTTGAGCTGGGCTCGCTCCAGCAACAGCAGCGAACCGCCAAGGTCGGCGAAGGCATCCTTGAGCTTGGGGTCCTGGATGGCCGCAAGGGACTTTTCCAGTTGCGCGGCTTCGTCCTTGAGGTTGGCCTCTTGCTTTTCATCGCTGGGCGAACAGCCGCCGCTACTCAGCAGGGCCAGACCAAGGCCGAGGCTCGCCAAAGGCAATCGCAAATCCATTTTCCAGTTTTCCTGTCCAGGGTCGGTGGGCGGTTGGAGTGGCTTCGACACTAGCAGAAAAAACGCCCGGAAAAACCCGTGGACCTGTGGTTTATGGGGTTTTGGGGCGCTGATATACTCGCCGCCGTTTTCACACCGGCTGCGAGATTCCAATGGAACGTTTTATCGAAAATACAATGTATGCATCACGCTGGCTGCTGGCGCCGATCTACTTCGGTCTGTCACTGGGCCTGCTGGCGCTGGCATTGAAGTTCTTCCAGGAAGTTTTCCACGTCATTCCCAACGTGTTCGCCATGGCTGAGTCCGAGCTGATCCTGGTCCTGTTGTCGTTGATCGACATGGCACTGGTGGGCGGCTTGCTGGTGATGGTGATGATCTCTGGCTACGAGAACTTCGTATCGCAACTGGATATCGACGAAAACAAGGAAAAGCTCAGCTGGCTGGGCAAGATGGATTCCTCGTCGCTGAAGATGAAAGTGGCGGCATCCATCGTGGCGATTTCCTCGATCCACCTGCTGCGGGTGTTCATGGATGCCAAGAACACTCCTACGGAGTACCTGCTGTGGTACGTGGTAATCCACATGACCTTCGTGGTCTCGGCGTTTGCCATGGGCTACCTGGACAAGCTGACCAAGCACTGAAGAACTCTTGATTGCCTGTAAGCCGCCCGGCCGTTGTGAAACGGACGGGCGGTGTCGTTTGTGGCTTGTGCTTTTCCTGGTCGCGGCATATCCCTTTAGGTGTCACGGGCCTGGAATGCATGAGGTGCGCTCATGAACCTGCAGGAAATGAATGCCTATGCCATCGCCGGAAAACTCGACGAACTGAACCTGATCTCCCTGGAAGGCGGGATCTACCTGCTCGAGGCGCGCATGCGCGGGACGGCCTATCCACTGAGCGATGCCCACGGGCAGACGTTCCACCTGCGCTCGGTGGAGCATGCTCGCGAGGTGCTGCAAGCTTTTCCCGACTTGCCATTCAACCTGATCCATACCTCGGTGCATGATGAGATGTGCGGCTTGTCCGGTACTGTCGAGGACAATCTGAAAGTTCCCATCGTCCTGCACTCCGGTGGTTGAGTCCGGGCGGCGATGATCCGCGCCGGCCTTCTGTGCTAGTCTGCTCGCCCTTTTGGTTCCGGGCGCTCCGGAATGCGCTGTGTCTGCACGGCCTTTCCCGAGCCGTCCGCACAGCGGAGCAGCGTCATGTCCGAAGTAAACCTGTCTACCGACGAAACCCGCGTCAGCTACGGCATTGGCCGTCAGCTGGGCGACCAACTGCGTGACAACCCACCACCAGGTGTGAGCCTGGAAGCGATCCTGGCTGGCCTGACCGATGCGTTTTCCGGCAAGCCAAGCCGTGTGGGCCAGGAAGAAATGTCCGCCAGTTTCAAGGTCATCCGCGAAATCATGCAGGCTGAAGCCGCTGCCAAGGCTGAAGCCGCAGCAGGCGCTGGCCTGGCTTTCCTGGCTGAAAATGCCAAGCGCGAAGGCATCACCACCCTGGCCTCCGGCCTGCAATTCGAAGTGCTGACCCAGGGTGAAGGCGCCAAGCCGAGCCGTGAAGACAGCGTGCGTACCCATTACCACGGCACCCTGATCGACGGTACCGTATTCGACAGCTCCTACGAGCGTGGCCAACCTGCCGAGTTCCCGGTGGGTGGTGTGATCGCGGGCTGGACTGAAGCGCTGCAGCTGATGAACGCCGGTAGCAAATGGCGTCTGTACGTGCCGAGCGAACTGGCTTACGGCGCACAAGGCGTAGGTAGCATCCCGCCGCATAGCGTTCTGGTGTTCGACGTCGAGCTGCTGGACGTTCTGTAATTCCCCGAGGAGCCGACCTGCGAGCGATGGCGGCTTGGCCGCGGATGGTTCATCGCCAGCAGGCAGGCTCCTTTATCGGCTTGGGTTTCATACGCGGATTCTTGCACTCAGGCCTTGGCTTTCGGCGCCGGTCGGCCGCAAGGCTCTGGCGTAGCAGAACAAAAACAGGTTACGCACCAACTCCTTGAGTACCAGCGGCTCGCTGGAGCTCAAACCATTGAGGTCCAGGTCTCCCTGGTCCTGCAGCTCGTTCAGGGCTTCCTCTTCCAGTACTGCACAGACTTCCCCGGTTTCCCGATGCAGGATTCGCAGGTAGGGATGTGGACGGTCCAGCCAGGCATCGATCAAATAAGTCATGGTTCTCATCTCCTTGAATTGGGGGTTCAATGAGAATAATTCTTATTCAATGAATAGCAAGTACCTATTGGCGGTTTCTGCTTTTTTCTGCCCAAGAGTTGCTGTCGCGCAAAGACCATGGCCTTTCGCTTGCTACGTCACGGGGGAGGAGGCGGGGCGGGGCCCTCTCGCGCCGGGCGCGAGAGGGAAGGGATTCAGACTTTACGGACGAACTCGGACTTGAGTTTCATCGGACCGATACCGTCGATCTTGCAGTCGATGTCATGGTCGCCATCGCACAGGCGGATGTTCTTGACCTTGGTGCCGACCTTGACTACCAGCGAGGTGCCCTTGACCTTGAGGTCCTTGATCACGGTGATGGTGTCGCCGTCTTGCAACACGTTGCCCACCGAATCCTTCTTCACAGTTTCAGCGGATACGGTTTCGGCTTCGCCGCCGGCGGACCACTCATGGGCGCACTCGGGGCAGATCAGCTGGATGCCGTCCTCATAGGTGTATTCGGAATTGCATTTTGGGCAGGGTGGCAAAGTGCTCACTTAAGCTCCTCAAGGTCAGGATGGCTAAAGGCGCACATTGTACAGGGTTTTGCCGGGCAGGGGGCGAGCAGGGCTGTGGCGCGGAGCCGGCCCCTGCTGCAGGCAGGGGCCGGGAGCCTGTCAGTGGGTACGGGCGACGGCGAACTCGCTCAGTTCCACCAGGGCGTCGCGATACTCGCTTGCCGGCAGGGCTTCCAGGCAGGCGATGGCGCGAGCGACGTAGTCGCGAGCCAGTTGCGCGGTGTAGTCCAGGGAGCCCGAGGCTTCGACGGCATTGCGGATGCTTTCCAAGTCCTCGATCCCGCCTTTCTGGATCGCCTGGCGAACCAGGGCGGCCTGTTCCGGGGTGCCTTCGCGCATGGTGTAGATCAGCGGCAGCGTAGGCTTGCCTTCCGCCAGGTCGTCGCCCACGTTCTTGCCCAGGGTCTCGGCGTCACCGCGATAGTCCAGCAGGTCGTCGACCAGTTGGAAGGCCACGCCCAGGTGGTCACCGAAGGTTCGCAAGGCCTCGGCCTGTTCCGGTGTGGCACCGGCCAGGGCCGCGGCACTGTGGGTCGAGGCTTCGAAGAGCATCGCAGTCTTGCCGCGGATGACTTCCATGTAGGTTTCTTCGGTGGTGCTGGCATCGCGCACCTTGGACAGCTGCAGGACTTCGCCTTCGGCGATGACCCGGGTAGCCTGGGACAGGATGCGCATGACCGGCATCGAACCCAGTTCGACCATCATCTCGAAGGAGCGCGAATACAGGAAGTCACCCACCAATACGCTGGGCGCATTGCCCCACATGGCATTGGCGGTGGAGCGGCCACGGCGCATGCCGGACATGTCGACCACATCGTCATGCAGCAGGGTAGCGGTGTGCAGGAACTCGATGGTGGCGGCCAGCAGGCGCAGCTCTTCGCCTTCGCGGCCCAGGGCCTTGCCGCACAGCAGCACCAGCAAGGGGCGCAGGCGCTTGCCGCCGGCTGACGTAATGTAGTCACCGATTTTCGAGACCAGCGGTACGCGGGACGTCAGTTGCTTCTTGATGATGCCGTCGACGGCGTTAAAATCTTCCGCCACCGCGCGGTAGAAAGCTTGGGGTTGCATCAGTGACAGGTGCTCCAGAAGGGATGCGCGGCATGCTAGGACCCGCGTCCCCAGGTGTCAAGGCGCCTTCCCGGGTAGCCAAAGCCCCGGCGGGCGTTAATTTGTCAGGGTAGAACACTAGGTTAATGGTCATGGTTTGCCATGAAAACCTGACCACAGGCAGTTGTTCCTCCCGTCCGCGGGGCCCCGTGATTCCGCCTCGCGCCGCCTCAGCGGCACTTGCAAGGCAATTGTGCCTTGCGTACAATCGCGCACCCTGAACTTCCTGGGCAGCACCTGCCTTACGCAATTGCACAGGGCCGTTCCAGCCCCAAGCAGCCATGCCAGCCAATACCTCTTCCTATTAAGAGCTGGGTGAGCAGGATTATCGGAGAAATACCATGTACGCAGTAATCGTTACCGGCGGTAAGCAATACAAGGTCGCTGAAGGTGAATACCTGAAGATCGAAAAACTGGAAGTCGCCACTGGCGAATCCGTGACTTTTGACCGCGTTCTGTTGGTCGCCAATGGCGACGACGTGAACATCGGCGCACCTGTTGTTGCTGGCGCAACCGTCAAGGCTGAAGTGATCTCCCAAGGTCGTCACGATAAAGTCCGCATCATCAAGTTCCGTCGCCGTAAGCACCACATGAAGCGTATGGGCCACCGCCAGTGGTTCACCGAGATCAAAATCACCGGTATTCAGGCTTAATTTCAGCCTAATTCCTCACTAGGAGAATTGAACTCATGGCACACAAAAAAGCTGGTGGTAGTACCCGTAACGGTCGCGACTCAGAAGCCAAACGCCTTGGCGTGAAGATGTATGGCGGCCAGGTCATCAAGGCCGGCAACATCATCGTGCGTCAGCGCGGCACCCAATTCCACGCTGGCTACGGCGTTGGCATGGGTAAAGATCACACCCTGTTCGCGAAAATCGAAGGCGTGATCAAGTTTGAAGTAAAAGGCGCCTTCGGTCGTCGTTACGTGAGCGTCGTCGCAGCTTAATTGCGCGATCGCTGGAAAAGCCCTGTCTCGCGACGGGGCTTTTTCGTTTGTGGGATGAGTCTCTTGCAAAGCTGTTTGTACGGGCTGCCAGCGTTGGAATTTCGGTCGTTGATTGAGGCCGCTGCGCTCATTTTTGCAAGAGTCTTATGTCTTGGTTTTTTCAGCTCGCCCATGCGGCGAGAGGCGTTTGATCATGAAGTTTGTTGATGAAGTTTCGATCCGAGTAAAGGCTGGCGACGGCGGCAATGGTTGCATGAGTTTCCGTCGCGAAAAGTTCATCGAGAACGGTGGTCCCAACGGTGGTGATGGTGGTGATGGCGGCTCGATCTTCATGGTCGCCGACGAGAACCTCAATACCCTGGTGGACTATCGCTACACCCGTCATTTCGATGCCGAGCGTGGCTCCAATGGCGGCAGCACCGATTGCACTGGCAAGAAAGGTGAGGACCTGGAGTTGCGGGTTCCGGTTGGTACCACTGTGATTGATGCTGGCACCCAGGAGGTCATTGGCGACCTGACCAAGGCGGGCCAGCGCCTGATGGTGGTGCAGGGTGGTTGGCACGGCCTGGGTAACACTCGCTTCAAGTCCAGTACCAACCGTGCGCCGCGCCAGACTACGCCGGGCAAGCCGGGCGAGCAGCGTGACCTCAAGTTGGAGTTGAAGGTGCTGGCGGACGTTGGCCTGCTGGGCTTGCCGAATGCCGGCAAGAGCACCTTCATCCGTTCGGTTTCCGCAGCCAAGCCGAAAGTCGCCGACTATCCGTTCACGACCCTGGTGCCGAACCTGGGCGTGGTCAGCGTCGATCGCTGGAAGAGCTTCGTGATCGCCGACATTCCTGGTCTGATCGAAGGGGCTTCCGATGGTGCCGGCCTGGGGATTCGCTTCCTCAAGCACTTGGCGCGTACGCGGATCCTGCTGCATCTGGTGGACATGGCGCCTCTGGATGAGAGCAGCCCTGCAGATGCTGCTGAGGTGATCGTCAACGAGCTGATGAAGTTCAGTCCGTCCCTGGCTGAGCGCGAGCGCTGGCTGGTGCTGAACAAGAGCGACATGCTTCTCGAGGAGGAGCAGGAGGAGCGGGTCAAGGAGGTTGTCGAGCGTCTGGAGTGGACCGGTCCTGTGTATGTGATCTCGGCCATCTCCAAAGAGGGTACCGAGCGCCTGAGCCGCGACATCATGCGGTACCTGGAGGATCGTGCCGATCGCCTGGCGGCTGACCCGGCCTTTGCCGATGAGCTGGCCGAGCTGGATCAGCGCATCGAAGATGAGGCGCGTGCCCAGCTGCAGGCCCTGGATGACCAGCGGGCCCTGCGCCGCACTGGCGTGAAGAGCGTCCACGACATCGGCGACGATGACTGGGACGAGGAAGATGTGGATGACGAGGATGGCCCGGAAATCATCTACGTTCGCGACTGATTCATCGTTGGCGGGCTTGCCCGCGAAGACGGTTTATCTGGCTTGGTGCGGTGTTATCATCGCTGCCGGGCCAGCTTTCAATGCGCCGCTCACCTGAGCGGCGTTTTGGTGTCTGCACGGCGTAAATACGAATAACCCCATGAGTGGCGCTCGGTCGCGCCGCTCGCTGGCAAAGGTTGAATGAGATGCGGAGCAAGGTGACGGGTGCACAGCGCTGGGTCGTGAAGATCGGTAGCGCGTTGCTGACGGCGGACGGCAAAGGGCTGGATCGTGCGGCAATGGGAATATGGGTCGAGCAGATGGTGGCCTTGCATGAGGCTGGTGTCGAATTGGTGCTGGTATCTTCCGGTGCTGTTGCTGCTGGCATGAGCCGCCTGGGCTGGACCGCACGACCGAGTGCGATGCATGAGCTGCAGGCGGCGGCGGCCATTGGCCAGATGGGGCTGGTGCAGGCCTGGGAGTCGAGCTTCGCCGAGCATGGCCGGCATACCGCGCAAATCCTCCTGACCCATGACGACCTGTCGGACCGCAAGCGTTACCTCAATGCGCGCAGTACCCTGCGGGCATTGGTCGAGCTCAAGGTGATCCCGGTGATCAACGAGAACGACACCGTGGTCACCGATGAAATCCGTTTTGGCGATAACGATACCCTGGCGGCGCTGGTGGCCAATCTGGTGGAGGCTGACCTGCTGGTGATCCTGACCGATCGCGATGGCATGTTCGATGCCGACCCGCGCAGCAATCCAGACGCCCAGCTGATCTACGAGGCGCGAGCCGATGATCCGGCCCTGGATGCGGTGGCTGGCGGTACTGGCGGTGCCCTGGGGCGTGGCGGTATGCAGACCAAGCTGCGTGCGGCGCGTCTGGCGGCGCGTTCCGGGGCGCACACCATCATCGTCGGTGGGCGCCTGGAACGGGTGCTGGATCGGCTGAAGGCGGGCGAGCGCATTGGTACCTTGCTGTCTCCGGAGCGCGGCATGTTGGCTGCGCGCAAGCAGTGGCTGGCCGGTCATTTGCAAACCCGTGGCACCCTGGTGCTGGACGAGGGCGCAGTGTCCGCTCTGTCCGAAGGGCGCAAGAGCTTGTTGCCGGTGGGGGTCAAGCAGGTCCAGGGCGGCTTCCGGCGCGGCGAGATGGTGGTCTGCGTGGCGCCTGACGGGCGCGAGATCGCCCGCGGCTTGGCCAACTACAGCGCCTTGGAGGCGCAGAAGATCATCGGCCAGCCTTCCGATGCGATTGTCGGTGTGCTGGGCTACATGGCTGAGCCGGAGCTGGTTCATCGTGACAATCTGATTCTGGTTTGAGTGGCATAAGGAAAAAACGCATGCGCATGGCAAAGGGATTGTTGGGTTTGTTCTTGGTGATGCCGTTCATGGTGTCGGCCGAGGAAATTGGCCAGGTGTCCACGGTTTTCAAGTTCGTCGGGCCGAATGATCGGATCGTGGTCGAGGCGTTCGATGATCCCAAGGTCGATGGCGTCACTTGTTATCTGTCGCGAGCCAAGACGGGTGGTCTCAAGGGTGGCCTGGGTTTGGCCGAGGATCGGGCCGAGGCCTCGATTGCCTGCCGCCAGGTCGGGCCGATCGCCTTCAAGGGTGATCTGAAGGATGGCGAGGAAGTATTCAAGGAGCGCACCTCGCTGGTGTTCAAGACCATGCAGGTGGTGCGATTTCTCGACAAGAAGCGCAATACCCTGGTGTACCTGGTCTATAGCGACCGGTTGATCGAGGGTAGTCCGCAGAATGCGGTGACGGCGATTCCGATCCTGCCGTGGTCGCATCAGTGATCTGATCGCTGGTGGGTCGGCCCGGTGAATGCTGGGTTGGCTCGCTGGGCGGGGTAAATCGCAGGCAATAAAAAACCGACCCTTGGGTCGGTTTTTCAACAAGCGTGTCGCTTAGGCTGCAGCAGCGAGCTTCAGAGCCTTGATGTGGCCATTCAGGCGGCCTTTATGGCGAGCAGCTTTGTTCTTGTGGATGATGCCTTTATCGGCCATGCGGTCGATAACTGGCACGGCCAGAACGTAAGCGGCTTGCGCTTTTTCGGCGTCTTTTGCGTCGATGGCTTTAACTACATTCTTGATGTAGGTACGAACCATGGAACGCAGGCTGGCGTTGTGGCTGCGACGCTTCTCAGCCTGTTTTGCACGTTTTTTGGCGGAAGGTGAGTTGGCCACCGTCGAGCTCCTCGAAAGACTTTTTGGGAAATAGCAAACAAAATAGGCCGCGAATCATGCCGATGAGTTGGTGTGTTGTCAAGGGCAGCTGATGCGTTCCGCTGAGTGGTCGATCTGTAGAGGCGGGATATTTATTTCCGGCGCTTGACCTGTAAACTCGCGAGCTTTGGCTCTGTGCTGTTGCGGCGCGGAGTATCGCACAAGTGGGCGCCTTTTCGCCCACTGTTTATCTACAAGGCACAAACCTTTTCATGAATCTGCTCAAGTCGTTGGCCGCCGTCAGCTCTATCACGATGCTTTCCCGCGTGCTGGGCTTCGTGCGCGACACCATCATCGCGCGCACCTTCGGTGCCGGCATGGCCACGGACGCCTTCTTCATCGCCTTCAAGCTGCCCAACCTGCTGCGACGGATCTTCGCCGAGGGAGCGTTCTCCCAGGCTTTCGTACCGATCCTGGCGGAATACAAGACCCAGCAGGGCGAAGAGGCGACGCGCACCTTCATCGCCTACGTATCCGGCTTGCTGACCCTGGTGCTGGCTTTGGTCACGGCCCTGGGAATGATCGCTGCGCCCTGGGTCATCTGGGCCACGGCGCCGGGGTTCGTCGATTCCCCGGAAAAGTTCGCCCTGACTGCGGACCTGTTGCGGGTGACCTTTCCTTATATATTGCTGATCTCCCTCTCATCCCTGGCCGGAGCCATCCTCAATACCTGGAACCGCTTCTCGGTACCGGCCTTCGTGCCGACCCTGCTCAATGTCAGCATGATCATCTTCGCGGTGTTCCTCACGCCGTATTTCGATCCGCCGGTGATGGCCCTGGGCTGGGCGGTACTGGCCGGTGGCCTGGCACAGTTGTTGTACCAGCTGCCGCACCTGAAGAAGATCGGCATGCTCGTGCTGCCACGCCTCAACCTGCGCGATACCGGGGTCTGGCGAGTGTTGAAGCAGATGCTGCCGGCGATCCTCGGGGTGTCCGTGAGCCAGATCTCGCTGATCATCAACACGATCTTCGCCTCGTTCCTGGTGGCTGGCTCGGTCTCCTGGATGTACTACGCCGACCGGCTCATGGAGCTGCCGTCCGGAGTGCTGGGCGTGGCGCTGGGGACCATCCTGTTGCCGACCCTGGCCAAGACCTACGCCAGCAAGGATCGTCATGAGTATTCGCGAATTCTCGATTGGGGGCTGCGCCTGTGCTTCATCCTGGTGCTGCCTTGCTCCCTGGCGCTGGGGATCCTGGCCGAGCCGTTGACGGTATCGTTGTTCCAGTACGGTGAGTTCAGCGCCTTCGACGCATCCATGACCCAGCGGGCGCTGGTGGCTTACGCAATCGGTTTGCTGGGCATCATCATGATCAAGGTGCTGGCTCCGGGCTTCTATGCCCAGCAGAACATCCGGACCCCGGTGAAAATCGCCATCTTCACCCTGGTGGTCACCCAGTTGTTGAACCTGGCGCTGATCGGCCCCCTGAAGCATGCCGGGCTGGCCCTGGCCATCAGTGGCGGGGCTTGCATCAACGCCGGCCTGCTGTTCTACCAGCTGCGCAAGCAGCGGATGTTCCAGCCGCAGCCAGGGTGGGGGATGTTCATCCTCAAGTTGCTGGTTGCCGTGGTGGTCATGTCGGCGGTGCTGCTGGGTGCGATGCACTACATGCCAGCCTGGGACGAGGGGCATATGCTCCAGCGTTTCCTGCGCCTGGGGGCACTGGTGGTAGCCGGCGTGGTGGCCTATTTCGGCATGCTGGCCCTGCAGGGCTTCCGCCTGCGGGATTTCAATCGCAAGGCCCTGGGCTGACGAGGATCCGATCGTCGCAGCAGGGTGGACACAGGTTTTGTCGGTTCGATCACTTTGGGTTGCGGTGCTGCCTGTCGTCAGCCGCCCGGTGTGGTTATAATCGGCCACTTTATGAGCAAGAAGCGCGTTATGCAGCTGGTTCGAGGCCTTCACAATCTGCGCCCCCAGCATCGGGGCTGCGTCGCCACTATTGGCAACTTTGACGGTGTTCACCGTGGTCACCAGGCTATCCTGGACCGGCTGCGTGAGCGTGCGCTCGAGTTGGGCGTACCCAGCTGCGTGGTGATTTTCGAACCGCAGCCGCGTGAGTTCTTTTCTCCCGAAACCGCTCCAGCGCGCCTGACCCGCCTGCGGGACAAGCTGCAATTGCTGGCGCAAGCCGGGGTCGACCGGGTTTTGTGCCTGGCGTTCAACCAGCGCCTGAGCAAGCTCAGCGCCAGCGAGTTCGTCGAGCGAATACTGGTGGATGGCCTGGGTGTGCGGCACCTGGAGGTCGGTGACGACTTCCGCTTCGGTTGCGACCGGGTCGGCGACTTCGAGTTCCTGCAGCAGGCCGGTGCGACCCACGGATTCACCGTAGAAGCGGCCCGCACTGTGGAAATGGATGGGTTGCGCATCAGCAGCACCCAGGTCCGCAATGCCCTGGCCGCTGCCGATTTCGATCTTGCCGAGCGTCTGCTCGGTCGCCCCTTCCGGATTGCCGGTCGGGTCCTGCATGGGCAGAAGCTGGCGCGCCAGCTGGGCACCCCTACTGCCAACGTGCAGTTGAAACGTCGTCGCGTACCGCTTTCCGGGGTTTACCTGGTCAGTGTCGATATCGATGGCCAGGCCTGGCCCGGAGTCGCCAACATCGGCGTCCGGCCCACGGTCGCAGGTGATGGCAAGGCCCACCTGGAGATTCACCTTCTAGATTTTGCCGGTGACCTGTACGACCGGCGTTTGACGGTGGTTTTCCACCAAAAGCTGCGTGAAGAGCAGCGTTTCGCCTCCCTGGAGGCGTTGAAGACGGCGATCAATGCGGATGTTGCCGCCGCCCGTGCCCAAGTTGCACGTATCCATAGCGCCAATCGCTAATGAAGAGCCTTAAATGACCGACTATAAAGCCACGTTAAACCTTCCGGACACCGCCTTCCCAATGAAGGCCGGCCTGCCTCAGCGCGAACCACAGATTCTGCAGCGTTGGGACAGCATTGGCCTGTACGGAAAGTTGCGCGAGATTGGCAAGGATCGTCCCAAGTTCGTTCTGCACGACGGTCCTCCCTATGCCAATGGCAAGATCCACATCGGTCACGCGCTGAACAAGATTCTCAAGGACATGATCGTTCGTTCCAAGACCCTGTCCGGCTTCGACGCGCCCTACGTACCGGGCTGGGACTGCCACGGCCTGCCGATCGAGCACAAGATCGAGGTGACCCACGGCAAGAACCTGACCTCGGACCAGACTCGCGAGCTGTGCCGTGCCTACGCTTCCGAGCAGATCGAAGGCCAGAAGACCGAGTTCATTCGCCTGGGCGTGCTGGGTGACTGGGACAATCCCTACAAGACCATGAACTTTGCCAACGAGGCCGGAGAAATCCGTGCCCTGGCGGAGATGGTCAAGGGTGGCTTCGTGTTCAAGGGCCTCAAGCCGGTTAACTGGTGCTTCGATTGCGGTTCGGCCCTGGCCGAGGCGGAAGTCGAGTACCAGGACAAGAAGTCCGCCACCATCGACGTGGCCTTCCCGGTCGCCGACGAGGACAAGCTGGCTGCCGCCTTTGGCCTGGCCAAGCTGGCCAAACCCGCAGCCATCGTGATCTGGACCACCACCCCGTGGACCATCCCGGCCAACCAGGCCCTGAACATCCATCCGGAGTTCAACTACGCTCTGGTGGATACCGGCGAGCGCCTGTTGGTCCTGGCCGAGGAGCTGGTGGAGTCCTGCCTGGCCCGTTACGGCCTGGAAGGTTCGGTGATCGCCACGGCCCCCGGTTCCGCCCTGGAGCTGATCAATTTCCGCCATCCGTTCTACGATCGCCTGTCGCCGGTATACCTGGCCGACTACGTGGAACTGGGCGCCGGTACCGGCGTGGTTCACTCCGCGCCGGCCTACGGTGAAGACGACTTCGTGACCTGCAAGCGCTACGGCATGGTCAACGACGACATCCTCAACCCGGTCCAGAGCAATGGTGTGTACGCGCCTTCCCTGGAGTTCTTCGGTGGCCAGTTCATCTGGAAGGCCAACCCGGCCATCGTCGATAAGCTGAGCGAAGTCGGTGCGCTGCTGCACACCGAAACCATCAGCCACAGCTACATGCATTGCTGGCGTCACAAGACTCCGCTGATCTATCGCGCCACCGCGCAATGGTTCGTCGGCATGGACAAGCAGCCGGTGGCCGGCGACACCCTGCGCCAGCGTGCCCTGCAGGCTATCGAGAACACCCAGTTCGTGCCGGCCTGGGGCCAGGCGCGCCTGCATTCGATGATCGCCAACCGTCCGGACTGGTGCATCTCCCGCCAGCGCAACTGGGGCGTGCCGATCCCGTTTTTCCTGCACAAGGAAAGCGGCGAGTTGCACCCGCGCACCGTCGAGCTGATGGAAGAAGTGGCCAAGCGCGTCGAGCAGGAAGGCATCGAGGCCTGGTTCAAGCTGGATGCCGCCGAGCTGCTCGGCGATGAAGCCGGCCAGTACGACAAGATCGCCGACACCCTGGACGTCTGGTTCGATTCCGGCACCACTCACTGGCATGTGCTGCGTGGCTCCCACGATATCGGCCACGCCACTGGCCCGCGTGCCGATCTGTACCTGGAAGGTTCCGACCAGCACCGTGGCTGGTTCCACTCTTCCCTGCTCACAGGTTGCGCCATCGACGGCCACGCGCCGTACCGCGAACTGCTGACCCACGGTTTCACCGTGGACGAGAGCGGGCGCAAGATGTCCAAGTCGCTGGGCAATACCATCGAGCCGGAGAAGGTCAACAACACCCTGGGTGCCGACATCATGCGCCTGTGGGTCTCGGCCACTGATTATTCCGGCGAGATGGCGGTGTCCGACCAGATCCTGCAGCGTAGTGCCGACGCCTACCGGCGGATCCGCAATACCGCGCGTTTCCTGCTCTCCAACCTGAGCGGCTTCAACCCCGCCACCGATCTGCTGCCGGCCGAAGACATGCTGGCCCTGGATCGATGGGCCGTGGATCGCACCTTGCTGCTGCAGCGCGAGCTGGAGCTGCACTACGGCGAATACCGCTTCTGGAACGTCTACTCCAAGGTGCACAACTTCTGCGTGCAGGAGCTGGGCGGTTTCTACCTGGACATCATCAAGGACCGCCAGTACACCACCGGCGCCGACAGCAAGGCCCGTCGTTCCTGCCAGACCGCGCTGTTCCACATCAGCGAGGCGCTGGTGCGCTGGATCGCGCCGATCCTGGCCTTCACCGCCGACGAGCTGTGGCAGTACCTACCGGGCGAGCGCAACGAGTCGGTGATGCTCAACACCTGGTACGAGGGGCTGAGCGAGCTGCCAGAAGGCTTCGAGCTGGATCGCGCCTACTGGGAGCGGATCATGGCGGTCAAGGTCGCGGTCAACAAGGAACTGGAGAACCAGCGTGCCGCCAAGGCGGTGGGCGGCAACCTGCAGGCCGAAGTGACGCTGTACGCCGAGGACGCGCTGTCGGCCGACCTGGCCAAGCTGAGCAATGAGCTGCGCTTCGTGCTGATCACCTCCACCGCCAGTGTTGCGCCCCTGGCGCAGGCTCCGGCGGACGCGGTAGCCACCGAGGTCAGCGGTCTCAAGCTGAAAGTGGTCAAGTCGAGCTTCGCCAAGTGCGCCCGTTGCTGGCACTGCCGCGAAGACGTCGGCGTCCACCCTGAGCATCCGGAGATCTGCGGTCGCTGCGTAGATAACATCAGCGGTGAAGGCGAGGTCCGTCACTATGCCTAATGCCGCAGGCCGTTTCGGTCGTCTGGGCTGGCTGTTGCTGAGCGTGCTGGTCCTGGTCATCGACCAGGTCAGCAAGCTGCACTTCGAAAACTCGCTGACCATGTACCAGCAGATCGTGGTGATTCCCGACTACTTCAGCTGGACCCTGGCCTACAACACCGGTGCCGCCTTCAGTTTCCTGGCCGATGGTTCGGGCTGGCAGCGCTGGCTGTTCGCCCTGATCGCCATCGTGGTCAGCGCGGTGCTGGTGGTCTGGCTCAAGCGCCTGGGGCGTAACGAAACCTGGCTGGCCATCGCCCTGGCCCTGGTGCTCGGCGGTGCCCTGGGCAACCTGTATGACCGCATCGTCCTGGGTCATGTGATCGATTTCATCCTGGTGCACTGGCAGAACCGCTGGTACTTCCCGGCATTCAACTTCGCCGACAGCGCTATTACCGTCGGTGCCGTGATGCTGGCCCTGGATATGTTCAAGAGTAAGAAAACCGGAGAAACCGTTCATGACTGAACAGGTATTGGCTGGACAACGTATCGGCCAGAACACCGAAGTCACCTTGCATTTCGCATTGCGCCTGGAGAACGGTGACACGGTGGACAGTACTTTCGACAAGGCCCCGGCGACCTTCAAGGTTGGCGATGGCAACCTGCTCCCAGGGTTCGAGGCGGCGCTGTTCGGCTTCAAGGCAGGGGACAAGCGTAACCTGACCATCGAGCCGGAAAACGCCTTTGGCCAGCCAAACCCGCAGAACGTGCAGGTGATTCCCCGTTCGCAGTTCCAGGACATGGAGCTGTCGGAGGGGTTGCTGGTGATTTTCAACGATGCGGCGAACACCGAATTGCCCGGCGTGGTCAAAAGCTTCGATGACGCCCAGGTCACCGTTGATTTCAACCATCCGCTGGCCGGCAAGACCCTGACCTTCGATGTCGAGATCATCGACGTCAAGGCGCTTTAACCGCATCACGGGCGAGCTCGCCCCCGCAAGAACCTCGGTGTTCTTGGGGGGGCGGGCTTGCTTGCGATCAACCGCGAAGCGGTTGCCATGATTATTCCTTGCGCGCAAGACACGAGGCACAGCATGCAAATCAAACTCGCCAACCCCCGTGGCTTCTGCGCCGGTGTGGACCGGGCGATCGAAATCGTCAATCGCGCCCTGGAGGTCTTCGGGCCCCCGATCTATGTCCGGCACGAAGTGGTGCATAACAAGTTCGTCGTCGAGGACCTGCGTAATCGCGGGGCGATCTTCGTCGAGGAGCTAGAGCAGGTGCCGGACGATGTCATCGTCATCTTCAGTGCCCACGGCGTATCCCAGGCTGTACGCAGCGAAGCGGCCGGTCGCGGCCTCAAGGTATTCGACGCCACCTGCCCGTTGGTGACCAAGGTGCATATCGAAGTCGCGCGCTATAGCCGTGATGGTCGGGAATGCATCCTCATCGGCCACGCTGGTCATCCGGAGGTCGAAGGCACCATGGGCCAGTACGACGCCAGCAACGGCGGCGCCATCTATTTGGTGGAAGATGAGGACGACGTCGCCAGGCTGCAGGTACAGAACCCCGAGCGACTGGCCTTCGTGACCCAGACCACCTTGTCCATGGACGACACCAGCCGGGTGATCGACGCCTTGCGTGCTCGTTTCCCGGCCATTGGCGGGCCACGCAAGGACGATATCTGCTACGCCACGCAAAATCGCCAGGACGCCGTCAAGCAACTGGCCGACGAGTGCGACGTGGTGTTGGTAGTGGGTAGCCCCAACAGCTCCAACTCCAATCGCCTGCGTGAGCTGGCCGAGCGCATGTCCACCCCGGCCTATCTCATCGATGGCGCCGAGGACCTGCAACGCAACTGGTTCGATGGCGTCGAGCGCATCGGTATCACCGCCGGCGCCTCGGCTCCGGAAGTCCTGGTCCGTGGCGTGATCCAGCAGTTGCAAGCCTGGGGCGCCACCGGTGCCGACGAGTTGGCCGGCCGTGAAGAGAACATCACCTTCTCCATGCCCAAGGAGCTGCGGGTCCGTTCCCTGCTCTGATCATCCTGCACTCATGCACAGGGCCTGCTCGGCGATGTCGCTGCGCAGGCTGATTCTCCCGCTACGCGACAGCACCACTTGGTGGCGGCTGTCTCCTCGACCCTTCTGGCAGATGTGCAGCGTGCCGGCCTGGAAGGCGCCCGTGGGCAGCAGTGGGTTGCCCAGAACGCCAAAGCGCACGAACTGCTGCACCGGGCGATTGCCTATTATCTGCACGTGCCCGGCATGCCGACGCTCTATCAGCAGGGGATTCTCCGGATCGTCCGGCCCCTTGCCGCTGGCATCCAGGATGATTCGCCAACCCTTGCTCCAGTCACCGTCCAGCCCGTGTACCAGGGCCGTATGACGTTGCAGGATGGCTGCCGCCCGGGCGTTGCGCAGGTCGCTGGCGAGGGTTCGAGCAGCATCCAATTGTCGATTCGATTGCAGCAATTGGCCGAGCCCGGTGCCGGACAGAGGCAGCAGGATCGCCAGCAAGGCCAGGGTGACCAGGAGTTCTAGCAAGCTGAAACCTTTCTGTTGCATGGCGTCTCCCTCCTTGGAAACACAACTTCACGCTATCCGTGCGCGGCCCTTGGTGATTCAAGGACTCGTTTGTTATAGCCCGGGCGTTCCCAGGTTAGATGGTCAATTTGCATACAAGGAATTGCCGACCATTGGCACCTGGCCCCGGGCCGATCCCGGCAATGTGTTGCCGGGTGTACCAGATACCAAACCGCGCTCCATTGCCGGCTAACCTAAAGAGGCGGCGAGGCTGATCGAGCCTGGTATGTCGCTCTCCACGGATCGGAGGAACTTCGGATGAAAGGAGCAGGAAGCGAGTCCGGCATGACCCTGATCGAGGTCCTGGTGGCGTTGTTGGTCCTCGCCTTGGGCTTGCTGGGGGCTGCGGCGGTGCAGCTCAAGGCGTTGCAGTACACCGATAGCGCACGGATGAGTACCCAGGCGAGCTTCATCGCCCACGGCATGCTCGAGCGGATTCGAACCAGTACCTCGTCGGATGTTCTCCAGGCCAAGCCGGGGGAGGCGGCTTCAGGCGGCCTGCGAGCCCAGGACCTGGCGGATTTCGCCAGTGATGTTGCGGATTTCGCTGGTGTCGATGCCCGGGGGCGCGTCGATGTCGGCCAGGGCCTCTACATCGTTCACATCACTTGGGATGACTCGCGTGCCTCGGGTTCCGGCGGACAGCCGCGTGAGTTGATGCTTGGCAGCCGGGTGGCAATAGCCTCGGATGGTACGCCGTGAACCGTTGGAGCCGGGGTTTCGGCTTGGTGGAAGTAATGATGGTGCTGTTGCTGAGCCTGGTGTTGGTTCTCGGGGCGAGTCGGGTATTCGTGGCGGCCAAGCAGACCTATCTCAGCCAGGGCGCCTCGGCCTACCAGCAAGAAGAGGCGCGTTTCGTCCTGAGCAAGATGCTCCGGGAAATCCGCATGGTTGGATTCTCTGGTTGCCTGAAGAGGATTCGCGATGCCAGTGAGGGTGGGAGTTTTTCTCGCTTGGCGGCGACGCCAATTCACTGGAGTGACACGGAGCAGAAACTGAGCCTGGTGACGGTCGATGCAGGAGAGGTCGATGGCGCGCCGACCTGGAGCCTGGTCACCGACTGCCGTAAGGAGGCAGTGGTCTATTCGGGAGCTCGAAAAGCCGGTGAGGGGCAGCAGGTATTCGCCTTGCGCCGGGTGTCCTACCGCTTCAGGAACCAGCAGTTGCTGTTCGGTACTGGCCTCGAGCAACAACAGATGGTGTTGCTGGACAACGTCCAGTCCTTCGACATCGGTTTTGGCCTGGCCCGCTCGGCTACAGACAACGTCCTGGCAGGCTATAGCCGCCAGCCTGGTGACCCCGCATTGATCCTCAGCGTACGGCTGCGCCTGACCTTGAGCGACCCAAGTGATGCCGTCCGGCCCCAGGGGTTTACCCTCGTGGCGGCCTTGCGCAACAGGTTGTCCTGATGCAGTCGCTGCCCGGTTTGCGCTTCGAACGAGGCATGGCCTTGCTGGCCAGCCTGTTGTTCCTGTCGTTGTTGACGATGATCGGTGTTTCAGCCATGCAGAACGCCACCTTGCAGGAGCGGATGGCCGCCAGCCTGGCCCAGCAGCATCGTGCCTTCCAGGCCGCCGAGACGGCATTGCGCCTGGGCGAGGCGCAAGTGCGCAAGGGGAGCACCTGGCCGGTATGTGCGACGCCAGTGCTGTGCGCTCCCCCTGGCGAGTCGTCATTGGTGGTCGATGCTGGCTGGAACGTAAATTCCGGAGTGCGCTGGGTGGCAACGGTCGATGGTTATTACGCAGTGCAGAACCTGGGGCTCGTCAAGGGGGCGGTCCGATTGCCCGAGGAGGTCACGGCCACCTTGTATCGAGTGACGGCCATCGGCCTGGCTGGCCAGGCACGCAGCGTGCTGGAAAGCATCTATGCCAAATACTGACGGGGATCGCGGACGTTGGCGCAGCAGCCTGCTGGTCCTGGGCGGCCTGCTGTGGGGGCTGTGCCCAGCGGCTACTACCCAGGTGCTGGCTGATGATCTGGCGACGACGCAAGGGATGACGCTGTTGTCGCCACAGGAATCGGAGACTTGCTGCGGCAATATCGATGGCGGGAATTTGCCCGATGTACCTGTGTTCGGCGGTAAGATGCTCGGCGCCCCGATGCCGGGCCAGTCTGACAATGTCTCCCGGGAGCCTGGAGGCGGCGCTATCGAGCCCCCCTTGCAGCGCCCCGATGCCGCTGGCCGGCGCATCCTGTGGCGACAAATCCAGTAAGCGAGATTCTTGACCATGCGCAGATCCAACCAAGGTCTTACCCTGATCGAAATCATGATCGTGATTGCGATCATCGGTCTGGTCCTCACCTTGAGCCTTCCCAGCATCACTGAGTACATGAGGAAGCCTCACCGCAGTGAAGTCACGGTGCTGCTCACCGAGCAGGCACAGTTACTCGAGCGCCATCACGCCTCGGCCGGGGTCTATAGCAATGCACCCGGCCTGAGCACGGGCAATGACTACTACAGCCTCAGTGCAACCCTGACCGATAGCGGATTCTCGCTGACGGCAGTGCCGAAGGCCGATGGCCTGATGGCGGCCGACAAGTGCGGCAGCTTCACCCTCGACCAGGCCGGGGCGATCGGCCTGGCAGGCCAGGCCGATGGGGTGACGACCAAGGACTGCTGGGGCCGTTGAGTACCTGCTTCGGGAGCCCAGGCGCCCACTGTCTTTCTCATTGATTGGAACCATCCATGGCTAAGCAACAGCAAGTGCTGGTGATCGGAGGCGGGGTAATCGGCCTGCTCACCGCCTACAACCTGGCTTCCAAGGGGCAGCAAGTGCGGCTCCTGGAGCGCTCTGACCTGGGGCGTGAGTCTTCCTGGGCCGGTGGCGGGATCGTTTCCCCGCTCTATCCCTGGCGGTACAGCCCGGCCGTCACCGCACTGGCCCACTGGTCGCAGGATTTTTATCCGCAGCTTGCAGTGCAGCTGTTCGGTGATACCGGGATCGATCCCGAGGTGCATACAACCGGCCTCTACTGGTTGGACCTGGAAGACCAGGCCCCGGCCCTGGAGTGGGCGCGGCGTGAAGGGCGGCCGCTGAGCCAGGTGGACATCAACGCCGTGCATGATGCGGTGCCGGTACTCGGGAGCGGCTATCAGCAGGCGATCTACATGGCCAATGTGGCCAATGTGCGTAATCCGCGCCTGGTGAAGTCCCTCAAGGCGGCGTTGCAGGCCCTGCCCAATGTGCATATCGATGAGCAATGCCAGGTCACGGGGTTCATCCGGGACGCGCAGCGAGTGGTGGGTGTGAACAGCGCCCTGGGCGAGTTGAGGGCGGACCAAGTGGTGCTTTGTGCCGGGGCCTGGAGCGGTGAGTTGCTGTCCAGCCTGGGGCTGGCGTTGCCGGTGGAGCCGGTCAAGGGACAGATGATCCTGTACAAGTGCGCCGCCGACTTCTTGTCTTGCATGGTCCTGGCCAAGGGACGCTATGCGATTCCCCGGCGCGATGGGCATATCCTGGTGGGCAGCACCCTGGAGCATGCAGGTTTCGACAAGACTCCGACCGCCTCTGCCCTGGATAGCCTCAAGACGTCGGCCGTCGAGCTGATCCCGGCCCTGGCGGACGCAGAGGTGGTTGGGCATTGGGCGGGCTTGCGTCCGGGCTCTCCTGAAGGCATTCCCTACATCGGACAGGTTCCCGGATTCGACGGTTTGTGGCTCAACTGTGGGCATTACCGTAACGGCCTGGTGTTGGCGCCGGCTTCCTGCCAATTGTTCTGCGACCTGTTGTTGGGCAACCAGCCGATCATCGACCCCCAGCCATATGCTCCTGCGGGACGCATCGAGGCGTGCGTCTAGTCCAGTCCCAGTTTCTTCAAGCGATAACGCATCGAGCGAAACGACAGACCCAGCCGGCGAGCCGCCTCCGTGCGGTTCCAGCGGCATGCGTCCAGCGCCTGGAGCAGCAACTGGCGCTCCACCTGTTGCAGGTGTAGCACCAGATCGAATGCGGTCGCGGTTGGATGCGGGGGACTTTCCGCTCGGCTGGCGCAGGGCAGGCCGAGGTCCGCCACTTCTATCCATTGTCCTTCGCGGAAAATCTGTGCCCGTTCCAGCAGGTTTTCCAGTTCTCGCACATTGCCGGGAAAGTCGTGGGCCTCCAGCGCCTGCAGTGCTTCCGGGCTCAGCTGGGCTACCGTCTGGCCGCTGTCGATGGCCAGGCGCTGCAGGATATGCCGGGCCAACAGGTTGATATCGGCATGGCGCTCGCGCAGGGGTGGAACCCGTAGTTCGATGACATTCAGGCGATAGTACAGATCCTGGCGGAAGCGTCCGGCTTCCACCTGCTGCTTCAGGTCCTGATGGGTGGCACATAGAATCCTGAGGTCCACCGCTTCCTCTGTCTGGCTACCCACTGCCCGCACGGACCTTTCCTGCAAGGCACGCAGGAGTTTCACCTGCATGGCCAGCGGCAGTTCGGCTACTTCGTCGAGGAACAGGGTGCCGCCCCGTGCGGCCAGGAACAGCCCGGGCTGGTCCGCCAGGGCCCCACTGAAGCTGCCTTTGCGGTGACCGAAGAATTCGCTCTCCATCAACTCCGAAGGGATGGCTCCACAGTTGACCGCAATGAACGGTCGCCGGGCCCTGGGGCTCAGGTCGTGGATCAAGCGGGCGACCCGTTCCTTGCCGCTACCGGATTCGCCGCTGATGTAGACCGCTGCCTGGCTGGGCGCCAGCTTGGTGATCTGGCGGCGCAGGTCGGCCATGGCCGGTGAGTTGCCCAGCAGTTGCTTGCTTGCCGGGGTTTCCCGGGGCGCAGGCGGCTTGAGGCGGTTGCCGACCAGCTCTCGTAGATGCTTGAGATCCAGGGGTTTGTGCAGCAGATCGCAGGCTCCGGCCTGCAAGGCACTGGCAGCGGTTTGCTGGCTGGTATCGTCGCTGAGTACGGCCACCGGAACACGGGAGTGGTCCTGGCGGATGTGTCTCAGTAGTTCCAGGCCGCAGCCGTCCGGCAGGTGCAGGTCGGTCAGGCATAGGTCGAAACGATTTTGCCTCAAGTGATCGCGGGCTTCTTGCAGGGTGCGGGCGCTGCGGGTGTGCAGGTGCATCCGGCCGAGAGTGATTTCCACAAGGGCGCGTACTTCCTTGGCCCCATCGACCACCAGGACCGTTTGCCGTGGATTCATGACAGTGCGCCTTCATCCATGAAGAACGGGCAGCCGGCGTATCGCCAGGCCGAGAGTTGAAGTCTAGGCCCGCTAGGCAAGGGCGGCAGAGCAGCGGCGGCGGTGGTGGCGCCGACCAAGGGGGCGGACCAGTTCGAGGGGCAGCAGAGCCACTGAATCCGGGGGCTGGAGGGGTGCTCCGCCGGCTTGGAGGACGGAGGTTATTTTGTCGCCAATTATTCTGGCGATGGGGCGATTGCCCCGTGCCGCCAGGTGCAGGGCGGGTGCGATCAGCGGTTCTGGCTACCGGGGCCTTGTTCCAGGTGGGCCTGGCTGCAATACCATTGCTGCGACAGGCTCAGGGCCCGGTCCTGGGGCAGGTGTACGCCGCAGTGGGCACAACGCACCATGGGCGTGCTACCTGGCTCAGCGGGGGTATGGGGAGCCGAGGCGGGGCGCTTGAATTTACGCCAGAACCATACCGCAGCGGCAATCAGGGCGATCCAGAACAGTAGACGAACCATGGCATCCAGTTTCTTGAGGAAAGATGCGGCAGTTTAGCCAAGCGCTTGCCGGTCGCACAGGCCCGCAGGATTGCAGGCATCAAAAAGGGAGACTTGAAGTCTCCCTTTATTGAACAGGCTGCTGCTCAGTCGAATACGCCGAAGGTCATGTAGCTGAACCAGGAGCGGTCTTCGTTGTTGCCAGCGGCTTGATGATTTTCTTCCTCGATCACTTCGCCGTTGCTGTCCTTGGGCTTGAGCTCCTCGGGGATCGCTTCCTTGGCATCCTGATACTGCTTCATGATGTCCTGGTTGGCGCGGGTTTCTCCCGGCGGCAGCGGCGGGCGGGAATCGATCAGGCCCAGGGTGGCCTTGCTCAGCCAGGAGCGGTTGTCGGCCTCGGCTACCCGCGGCACGAACTGGCCATCCACCAGGCTTGGGTGGTCTGGGTAGTTGAGCTTGAGGGTTTCCAGGCTGGTGGCTGCCAGCTCATCCAGGTGCAGGCGCTGATAGGCCTCGGTCATGACCGCCAGGCCATCGCCTACCGATGGGGTTTCCTGGAAGTTCTCCACCACGTAGCGGCCACGGTTGGCGGCGGCGACATAGGCCTGGCGGGTGAGGTAGTAGTCGGCTACGTGGATTTCATAGGAAGCCAGCAGGTTGCGCAGGTAGATCATGCGCTGCTTGGCATCCGGGGCGTAGCGGCTGTTCGGGTAGCGGCTGGTGAGCTGGGCGAATTCGTTGTACGAATCGCGAGCGGCACCTGGGTCGCGCTTGGTCATGTCCAGCGGCAGGAAGCGCGCCAGCAGGCCGACGTCCTGGTCGAACGAGGTCAGGCCCTTGAGGTAATAGGCGTAGTCGACGTTCGGATGCTGCGGGTGCAGGCGAATGAAGCGCTCGGCAGCCGATTTGGCGGCTTCCGGCTCGGCATTCTTGTAGTTGGCATAGATCAGCTCGAGCTGTGCCTGGTCGGCGTAGCGACCGAAGGGATAGCGCGATTCCAGGGCCTTGAGCTTGGAAGTGGCGCTGGTATAGCTGTGGTTGTCCAGGTCGGTCTGCGCCTGCTGGTACAGCTCGACTTCGCTCAGGTTTTCGTCAACGACTTCCTTCGATGAGCAAGCAGCGGTCAGTGCGAGGATGGCGATCAGCAGCAGGTGTTTCACTTGCATAGCGGCTTGCGTCCCTATGACGGCCGCTGTCTTGGGCGGGGCCGTCCTGTTATGATGAGCGCCCCGTTGAAAGCCTCGGGGCAAAAGACGCCGTATTTAACCACAAGCGCGCAGCCGAAACCAAAGGCTGTGCCGACCCCCAGTCCGAGCATGTCCGATAAAATAGAACTTCGCGCAGAGGTGCCGTCCGAACTGGGCGGTCAACGCCTCGATCAAGTCGCCGCCCAATTATTCGCCGAGCATTCGCGCTCGCGCCTTTCCGCCTGGATCAAGGACGGTCGCCTGACCGTGGACGGGGCGGTACTTCGTCCCCGTGACATCGTCCACGGCGGCTCCGTCCTCGAGCTGACTGCCGAGCAGGAAGCCCAGGGTGAATGGGTTGCCCAGGACATCGAGCTGGACATCGTCTACGAAGACGACGACATCCTGGTGATCAACAAGCCGGCGGGACTGGTGGTGCACCCGGCTGCCGGCCATGCTGACGGCACCTTGCTCAATGCGCTGCTGCATCATATTCCCGACATCATCAACGTGCCGCGGGCCGGCATCGTCCACCGCCTGGACAAGGACACCACCGGCCTGATGGTGGTGGCCAAGACCATCCAGGCGCAGACGCAACTGGTGGCCCAGCTGCAGAGCCGCACCGTCAGCCGCATATATGAATGCATCGTGATCGGCGTGGTGACCGCAGGCGGCAAGATCAATGCCCCCATCGGTCGCCATGGCCAGCAGCGCCAGCGCATGGCGGTGATGGAAGGTGGCAAGCCGGCAGTCAGCCACTATCGGGTACTGGAGCGTTTCCGTTCCCATACCCATGTGCGGGTCAAGCTGGAAACCGGGCGTACCCACCAGATTCGGGTCCACATGGCCCACATCAACTTCCCGTTGGTGGGCGATCCGGCGTACGGCGGCCGCTTCCGCATCCCTCCGGCCGCCAGCCCGACCATGGTCGATTCGCTGAAGAACTTCCCGCGCCAGGCTCTGCATGCGCGCTTTCTCGAGCTGGACCACCCGACCACCGGCAAGCGCATGAGCTGGGAGTCGCCGTTGCCGGAAGACTTCGTCTGGCTGCTGTCGCTGCTCAAGCAAGACCGTGAGGCGTTCATCGGATGAATGACTGGCTGATTCCTGACTGGCCCGTGCCGGCCGGGGTCAAGTCCTGTGTCACCACCCGCAGTGGCGGCGTTAGCCTGGCGCCGTTCGACAGCCTCAACCTGGGCGATCACGTCGACGACCAACCCGAAGCAGTGGCCGAGAACCGGCGTCGCCTCACCGAGCAGTTCTCCATCGCTCCGGCCTGGTTGCAGCAGGTGCATGGGGTCGCGGTGGCCCACGCCGATCCCGCCGTGGTTGCAACCGCTGATGCCAACTGGTCCGCCACGCCGGGCGTTGCCTGCGCGGTGATGACCGCCGACTGCCTGCCGGCGCTGTTCTGTAACCGTGCCGGGACCCGGGTCGCGGCCGCCCATGCTGGTTGGCGTGGGCTGGCTGCCGGAGTGCTGGAAGCCACGCTCGACCACCTCGACGTGCCCGCCGACCAGGTCCTGGTATGGCTAGGGCCGGCGATAGGTCCAAAGCGTTTCGAAGTGGGCGCCGAAGTGCGCGAGGCGTTCGTCACCCAGTTGGCCGAGGCCGAGCAGGCCTTTGTCCCGAGCATCAATGCCGGGCGTTTCATGGCCGATATCTACCAGTTGGCACGCCTGCGCCTGGCGGCCCGTGGTGTCGCCGCTGTTTATGGCGGTGGTTACTGCACTGTCAGCGACTCGCGTTTTTTCTCCTATAGGCGTAATCCGCGTACCGGGCGTTTCGCCTCCCTCGTCTGGCTCGAGCGCTAGACTAATCTGACCTGCGTCAAGCAACTGACGCTTGAATCTCCCAGAATCGACCGCATCTAGGGAATCATCTGGCAGGTTTCTCTATTTAGGTGTGTCCATCGCTCCGGCCTGCTCAAAAGGAAGGTGACTAATGCGTATAGACCGATTGACCAGCAAGCTTCAGCTGGCTTTATCCGATTCCCAATCCCTGGCGGTAGGCCTCGACCACCCGGCCATCGAACCGGCGCACCTGATGCAGGCCCTGCTTGAACAGCAAGGTGGCTCCATCAAGCCCCTGCTGATGCAAGTGGGCTTTGACGTCAACAGCCTGCGCAAGGAACTGAGCAAAGAGCTCGACCAACTGCCGAAGATCCAGAACCCCACTGGCGACGTGAACATGTCCCAGGACCTGGCGCGCCTGCTCAACCAGGCCGATCGCCTGGCCCAGCAGAAAGGCGACCAGTTCATTTCCAGTGAGCTGGTGCTGCTGGCGGCCATGGATGAAAACAGCAAGCTCGGCAAACTGCTGCTGGGCCAGGGCGTGAGCAAGAAGGCCCTGGAAAACGCCATCAATAACCTGCGCGGCGGCGAGGCGGTGAATGACGCCAACGTCGAGGAGTCGCGCCAGGCACTGGATAAGTACACCGTCGACCTGACCAAGCGTGCCGAGGACGGCAAGCTCGATCCGGTGATCGGCCGTGACGACGAGATTCGCCGCACCATCCAGGTGCTGCAGCGCCGGACCAAGAATAACCCGGTGCTGATCGGCGAGCCTGGCGTGGGCAAGACCGCCATTGCCGAGGGCCTGGCCCAGCGGATCATCAATGGCGAGGTGCCCGACGGCCTGAAGGGCAAGCGCCTGCTGGCGCTGGACATGGGCGCGCTGATTGCTGGCGCCAAGTACCGCGGTGAATTCGAGGAGCGGCTCAAGTCGTTGCTCAACGAACTGTCGAAGCAGGAAGGGCAGATCATCCTGTTCATCGACGAACTGCACACCATGGTCGGTGCCGGCAAGGGCGAGGGCGCCATGGACGCCGGCAACATGCTCAAGCCGGCCCTGGCCCGTGGCGAGTTGCACTGCGTTGGCGCCACCACGCTCAACGAATACCGCCAGTTCATCGAAAAAGATGCTGCCCTGGAGCGTCGCTTCCAGAAGGTGCTGGTGGAAGAGCCGAGCGAGGAAGACACCATCGCTATCCTGCGTGGCTTGAAAGAGCGCTATGAGGTGCACCACAAGGTGGCGATCACCGACGGCGCGATCATTGCCGCGGCCAAGCTCAGCCATCGCTATATCACCGATCGCCAGCTGCCGGACAAGGCCATCGACCTGATCGACGAAGCGGCCAGCCGTATCCGCATGGAGATCGATTCCAAGCCCGAAGTGCTCGATCGCCTCGACCGCCGCCTGATCCAGTTGAAGGTGGAGTCCCAGGCGCTGAAGAAAGAAGAAGACGAAGCAGCGAAGAAGCGCCTGGAAAAACTGACCGAGGAAATCGAGCGCCTGGAGCGCGAGTACTCCGACCTCGAAGAAATCTGGGCCTCTGAAAAGGCCGAGGTGCAGGGCTCGGCGCAGATCCAGCAAAAGATCGAGCAAGCTCGCCAGGAGCTGGAAGCGGCGCGGCGCAAGGGTGATCTCAGCCGCATGGCCGAGCTGCAGTACGGGGTGATCCCGGACCTGGAGCGCAGCCTGCAGATGGTCGACCAGCACGGCAAGACCGAGAACCAGTTGCTGCGTAACAAGGTGACCGAGGAAGAAATTGCCGAGGTGGTGTCCAAGTGGACCGGCATTCCTGTGTCGAAGATGCTCGAGGGCGAGCGCGACAAGCTGTTGAGGATGGAAAGCCTGCTGCATCAGCGGGTCATTGGCCAGAATGAAGCGGTGGTGGCGGTATCCAATGCTGTGCGACGCTCTCGCGCTGGCCTGGCGGACCCGAACCGGCCAAGCGGTTCGTTCATGTTCCTCGGCCCGACTGGGGTGGGCAAGACCGAGCTGTGCAAGGCGCTGGCGGAGTTTCTCTTCGATACCGAAGAGGCTATGGTACGGATCGACATGTCCGAGTTCATGGAGAAACACTCCGTGGCTCGCCTGATCGGTGCGCCTCCGGGTTATGTCGGTTACGAGGAAGGTGGCTACCTGACTGAAGCTGTACGCCGCAAGCCGTACTCGGTGATCTTGCTGGACGAGGTGGAGAAAGCGCACCCGGATGTGTTCAACATCTTGCTGCAGGTCCTGGAAGACGGACGGTTGACGGACAGCCACGGGCGTACGGTGGATTTCCGCAATACCGTGATCGTCATGACTTCCAACCTGGGCTCGGCGCAGATCCAGGAGCTGGTGGGCGACCGCGAGGCCCAGCGCGCTGCGGTAATGGATGCGGTATCCAGCCACTTCCGGCCGGAATTCATCAACCGGGTCGATGAAGTGGTGATCTTCGAGCCGTTGGCCCGGGATCAGATCGCTGGTATCACCCAGATCCAGCTGGGGCGTCTGCGTAGTCGTCTGGCGGAGCGTGAGTTGCGCCTGGAGCTGAGTGATGAGGCCTTGGACAAGCTGATCGCCGTGGGTTATGACCCAGTGTACGGTGCTCGGCCGCTGAAACGGGCGATCCAGCGCTGGATCGAGAACCCGTTGGCCCAATTGATCCTGTCCGGCGGTTTCCTGCCTGGCAGCACCATCACGGCGGTGGTGCAGGACGACGAGATCGTCTTCAACTGATCTCCGGTTGCCTGGAAATGAAGAGGCCTCGCATTGCGAGGCCTTTTTTTTCACTAGGGCGTTGAACTGTAAGGAAAAGGCTTGTAAAGTGCGCCCCGCAGTCAGTCACCCCTCAGGTTTTTTCTGCTGAAGAAGAAACCGGCAATGAAGTCGCAAATCATTGTCTTAAAAGCAATTTAGGGGGTTGACAGAGGTTTAAAAGATTGTAAAATGGCGCGCCTCAGAGACATGAACGTAGCGATACGCAGAGAGTCGAAGAGGATGAAGCAACACGTTGTAGCTTGAAGTAATCAGTTCCGTGATAGCTCAGTCGGTAGAGCAAATGACTGTTAATCATTGGGTCCCAGGTTCGAGTCCTGGTCACGGAGCCAACTTCAAACCGGGGTATAGCGCAGTCCGGTAGCGCGCCTGCTTTGGGAGCAGGATGTCAGGAGTTCGAATCCCCTTACCCCGACCATATTTGGGTCGTTAGCTCAGTTGGTAGAGCAGTTGGCTTTTAACCAATTGGTCGTAGGTTCGAATCCTACACGACCCACCATTTTTGAAACCAGTTCGCTGGAATCGAATCTTAAGAGCAGAAGCCAAAAGCGCTGCTCGCGGAAGGCGCCTCTCGAAGGTGCCTTTTTTTTACCGGGGTATAGCGCAGTCCGGTAGCGCGCCTGCTTTGGGAGCAGGATGTCAGGAGTTCGAATCCCCTTACCCCGACCATATTCACGAAGAAGGGCACCTCAATGAGGTGCCCTTTTTCGTTTGTTCCTGAAAATATCCCCAGGTTTGTTGGAGTTGGGCAAGCGGCGGCCCTTGAGCCGCCATTTGTCACGGCTCTTGCGCGCCGTCCCAGATACCTGGCTGGGCCAGCAAGTCCTGCTCCAGGGCCGTCATGGCCAGTTGCACCTGTTCCACATGCTCAGCGATGTCCTCCAGTGACACATGATTGAGGCATGCCTGCTCCAGTTGGCGGCAACGCTCCACCAACAACTCTCCCTTGACCACTCGTGCTGCCCCCTTGATGCGATGAGCCAGCTCTGCAAGTTCGACTGTCGCCTGTTTGCGCAGGCAGGTCGTGAGCGCTTGTTGGTCGGTGCGATTGTTGACGATCAGCTCGCTCAATATATGACGGAGCATTTTCGGCTCACTGCCCACCAGGCTTTGCAGGGATTCCAGGTCGAAGCTGCTTGGTGCAGGCGCATCGCCCTGGGCAGGAAGCAGTTCTATCTCACTATCATCAGTGTCGCCGATGGATAGCAAGCGCAGCTCCAGTTCGTCCAGGCCGATAGGCTTGACCAGGCAATCGTTCATTCCGGCCTGGACACAACGTTCCACTTCCTCAGGCTGGGCGTCGGCGGTCAAGCCGATGATCATTACCGGCGGGCTGATGTTGTCCCGCTCATAGCGGCGAATGGCGCGGGCCAGCTCAGCGCCATTCATGATGGGCATGTGGTAGTCGGTGATGATCATGTCGAATCCTCGCTCGCGCCAGATATTCAACGCATCCAGGCCATTTTCCGCTTCCACCACGTCGTGTCCGAGGAAGCTCAACTGCTGCTGCAGGACCTGGCGGTTCACCGCGTGGTCGTCCACGATCAGGATCTGCAAGCGGTACATCGGGCGCGTCTTGGGCTGCGGCGGGCGCTCCGGGGCTTCCACGCGCTCCAGCGCTTGCAGGAGCAGTTCCACGTCCACCCGGGTACCTTGCCCTAGCGCGCTGCTCAGCGAGATGTGCCCGCCCATCATTTCGCATAGGCTCCGGCAGATCACCAGGCCCAGCCCCGTGCCCTCGGTATGCTGCACATTGCGCTCCACCTGGGAAAACGGCTGGAACAGGCGTTGCTGATTGGCTGGAGAGATACCGATCCCGGTATCTTCCACGCTGAGCTTGACCTTCAGTGCCGAGTTTTCCAGGAAGTCGCCGCCGATGGTCACTTTGATGAAGCCGGACTCGGTGAACTTGATGGCATTGCTCACCAGGTTGGACAGGACCTGCTTGAAGCGCATGCCGTCCACCAGCACGTCGCCGTTGATGCTGGAGTCGATTTCCAGTACCAGGTTCAGGCATTTTTGCCGGGCCAGCCCTTCGAATACCCGGGCGACGGATTCCACCAACTCCCGCAGGTTGGCGCGTTTGGGCGAAAGGCTCAGGCGTCCGGACTCGATCCGGGCGATGTCGAGAATGTCGCCGATCAGCTCCAGCAAGCTCTTGGCCGAGCTGTAGGCGATTTCGATGCTGGAGCGTTCGATCTGGTCGTTGTCGGCTCGCTTGAGCTCCAGCTCAAGGATGCTGATGACGGCGTTCATCGGCGTGCGGATTTCATGGCTCATGGTCGCCAGGAAGGTGGTCTTGGCCCGACTGGCCTCGTCGGCGAGGTTCTTGGCCTCTTTCAGCTCCTGGACCAGATGGCGATGCTTGGTGATATCCAGCCAACCGCAGATCACGCCCTTGGTGACGCCATGGCTGTCCTGGAACGGCTGGATCCAGTGCTCGATCCAGACCTCCTTGCCCTGCAAGCGAACGGTCTCCACCGAGGTGAGGGTCTGGCCAGCGGTGATCGCCTGCAAGTATCGCTGGTGCAGGCCCGGCTCCGCGGAGAAGTGGGCCTCGGGCAGCTCCCGCACGGTCTTGTTCAGCACCTGTTCGGCGTTCAGGCCGACGCTGCGCAGGTAGCTGCGGTTGCAGGACAGCATGGCGCCGTCGAGGTCTCGTATGTAGAGCACTGGCGGCATGTTCTCGGTCAGGGTTTCGATGAAGCGCAACTGGTCGTTGAGGGTTTTCTCGACCCTGACCCGGCGCTGCAGGTAGAAGCCCCAGATCAACGACAGCAATAGCAGCAGCGAGGCCCCGGTGACGATTTCGGCGATGACGATGGTGTAGTCGCGCCAGGTTTCGCCGCTCATGCCCGGTGGTGAGCGCCAATGGTTGGCCATGGCGTTGAGATCGTCCGCCGGAAGGCTGAGCAGGGCCTTGTCGAGGATCGACTGCAACTCCGAATCTTCCCGGCGCAAGGCGAAGTTCGCGGTCTTCTGGCTGGTATGGATCAGGTCGGCGATGGCCAGGCGGTTCTGGAACAGGCGGACGATGTAGTAGCGCGAGGTAGGCAGCGACATCACGGTGGCGTCGGCATCGCCTGAATAGACTTTGTTCAGGCTGTCCAGGGCGGTCTGCGTTTCTATCAGCTCGGTGTCCGGGTAGCGCTCGCGTACTTGCTGCAGCATGACATGCCCGGTGGGAATGGCCAGGCGCTTGCCTGCCAGGTTGCCAGGCGACTTGGCTTTGCCGGTCTTGTCAGCCTGGGTAATCAGCACGAAGGGGCTGGCCAGGAATGGACGGGTGAAACGCAGTTGTTCCTCGCGCTGTGCACTGGCGGTCATGATGGCCAGGTCCGCCTCGGACTGGCGCAAGGTTTCGATCTGCTCCGGATACCCACCATTGCGTGCCATCACCTGGAATTGCAAGCCCGTGCGTTGGGAAATCACTTCCAGCAGTTCTGCGGCCACCCCGGAGAACACGCCGTTGGCATCGAAGAAGGCCACCGGTGCCAAGTCATCGTTGATCACCAGGCGCAGCACCGGATTACGCTCGATCCAGCGGGCTTCCTGGGCTGTCAGGGGGATGCGTTCGTCCGTTGGCAAGAAGCCGCTACCTACCCAGCGCCGGCTCAGCACGGTGAGCTTTTCCTGGCCGAGGGCCTCGATGCTCTGGTCCAGGATCCGTTGCAGGCGTTCGTTGTTGCCCTTGAGTGCGAAGCCGTAGTCGCCCTTGGGATGGTCGGCGAAGCGCTCGAACCTGAGAAAGCCGTAGTAGGAGCGGTTGATCTGGAAGTAGGCGCTGAGCACGTCGTCGACATAGACGTCGGCCTGGCCGAAGGCGGTCGCCGCGATGGCGTTCTCATGGCTGGGCTGCACCACCAACCGGGCAAGGGGGAAGTGGGCGCGTAGCTCGGCGGCGTGTTGCTCGGGCACGGCAACCCTCAGGCCGGCGAGATCGCGAGGCGGGGTGCGCAGTTCATCGCTGCGCTTGAACAGGGCCAGGCGCCCTTCGGCGAACGGCCGGGTGTGCCTGATACTGGCATCGGGATGCCCGGAGTTGTAGCTGCCCATGAAGTCGATGGTCCCGGCTTGCAGCGCCTGCAGGGCCTCTTCGTGGGTCTGGAAGGGAAGGAGCTTGATGCGCACCCCCAGCAACTGCCCCAGCAGGACACTGATATCGGCGGTGATGCCTTCGTAGCGACCATCGTTGTAGCTGACGCTGAAAGGCGCCGATTCTTGTGCGACCGCTCCGATCTTCAATTCCAGCTTGTGTCGTAGCCAGTGCCAATCCTCGTCCTCGAGAGCGAGCTCGTGGTGATCGAGGCGGGCCGTGCTGTACAGCGTATGGGGGAGTACCTGGGCCAAGGCCGGTTGGGGGCCGATGATCGCCAAACAGAGGAAAAGCGAGAAAAGTCGGGAATGCATGATTGCTTCAGAAAAATAGGGAGCCAGGGAGTGGTCGATGGACCGGAGGGGGCAGCATCGGCATGTAGAACAGGGGCGTGGGAGGCTGGTGAACGATCGATGGACTCATTCTGGCGGCGGATCTGCGCGGCAATAGGCTATGAAATGGTGTTCGGGCATCGGTCGCGCGAACAGGAATCCCTGGGCCGCTTGGCATCCGAGGTCCCGCAGGCGTTCTTGCTGTTCGATATTCTCGACACCCTCAATGATCAGCGACATGCCCAGTGAGCGGGCAAGGGCCACTGTGTAACTGATGATTGCGCAGCTCCTGGGTTGGTACTTCATCTTGCGAACGAAGGCACCGTCGAGCTTGATCTGGCTGAAGGGCAGTTCGCATAAGCGCTGTAGTGACGAGTGGCCGGCACCGAAGTCATCCATGGCCAGGCCGCAACCCATCAAGCGCAAGCGCACCAGGTTCTCCAGGCTGCAAGCCGGTGCGGTGATCAGGCTGGTCTCGGTGATTTCGAAGATGATACTGGCCGGTGGCACCTGGAATCGCGCGAGCCAGGTGCCGATAGCACCGCTCAAGGCCTGGGAGGCCAGTTGCGCCGGATGGAGGTTGAAAGAAAACTCCAGGGAGCGGCCCTGGTTGGCGAGACTCCTGCGTAGTGCCAGTCCTTGTTCGAGCAATTGCCAGAACAGGCGGTCCAGGAGCTTGTGCTGTTCCATGAGGGGCAGGAAGTGCGATGGCGGGAGTACGCCAAGTCTTGGGTGATTCCAGCGTGCCAGGGACTCCACGCCAAGCAGAGAGGCGTCCTCGAGCGCCACCCTGGGCTGGTAGTAGGGTTCGAATTCGCCGTTATCCAGGCCACGAACCACTTCGGCCAGGGTCGGCAGGCCGGACCTGGCCAGGGGCAGGGGCTGGCCGTGGCGCCAGCTCTGGTGGCGCGCCAGCATGGCGGCCAGCCGTTCCAGGCGAAATGGCTTGCCCAGGTCACCGAGAAAATGCAGGCCCAGGCGCTTGATCATGGCGATGGTGGTTTGCCGCAGGATCGGGTCGGCCTGGCTGCACAGGATCACCGAGCGCAGCTTGCCGCTCTGACTGGCATGGCGCAAGAAAGCCAGGCCGTCCATGCCGGGCATCCTCAGGTCGCAGATGGCGATGTCGATTTTTTCGCAACGGGCCAGCAGGGCCAGGGCTTCGTCGCCATTACCTGCTTCGTGCACCCGCCCGGGCATCGCCTTGTTCAAGGCGGTGATGGTGATCAGTCGTTGGAGTGGTTCGTCATCCAGAACCAGGACGTTCAAATGTTGCATTGCCGGCTCGAGTCATTGATCGCCGAGCATCTTGCTTAAGATTCCAGAGCAGGGTCCATTGGTCGTATCTCTATGGTTTGTAGGAATTTTCCTCAAGGATAATCGAATTATCTGATTCCATAGGACCTGCTCCTTAACCCCTTGTATCGCCGGTTATTTGTCTGGAACCTGAATTTTCCGCTGGACTAGCAAGAGGATTCTCAACGCGAAGCCAAGGCTCAAGGTTTCGCATGGCAGTGAATGGCGCCTGAGCAAGGTGCGATGGCGTAATTTTTCCAGTGGTCATGGTTGACCGACGTTCGAGTTCTTAAGGTGAAATGACAATATGCACAGCGTATTGATAGTGGATGATCATCCTGTCGTGCGGCTTGCCGTCAAGGTGTTGTTGGAAAAGCACAACATGCGTGTGGTGGCCGAGACAGACAACGGACTGGACGCGTTGGAACTGGTTCGTGAGCATGTACCCGACGCAGTGATCCTCGATATCGGGATTCCCAAGCTCGATGGTCTCAAGGTGTTGTCGCGTATCAAGGCCCTGGGCCTGCCCACCGAAGTATTGGTGCTCACCTCGCAATCGGTGGAGGGCTTCTGCCGGCGTTGCATCCAGTTGGGGGCCCGGGGGTTCGTCAACAAGGAAGAGGATCTGGGCAACCTGGTGGTGGCCCTGAACGCCGTGCTGGCCGGCTACACTTTTTACCCGTCGCTGGCCCTGGATGTGTCCGCGTCGGCGGTGGAACAGCGTTCCGAGGCCGAGCAGATCGGCTCGCTGACCGATCGGGAAATGATCGTCCTGCAGCACCTGGCCCAGGGACATTCGAACAAGGCCATCGGGGAAAAACTGTTCTTGAGCAACAAGACGGTAAGTACCTACAAGACCCGCCTGTTGCAGAAGCTGGGGTTGGGTTCCCAGGTCAGCCTGGCGGAGTTCGCCAAGCGCAATGCGCTGATTCCCTGACCAGGAAGGCGCCGGCCCATTGCGGGCCGGCTTTCCAGACGCATTTGCGCCACCTCTATGACTTGGCCCCCGCTACAGGGCGTAGCGGGGGCCGAGTGTTCAGTGCAGCTTCAGGCGTGGGTCCGTACCGCGTCCGATCCGACTCCCAAGCATCATCATCGACGTGCGGAACATTCCGTACAGGGCCATCTGGTGCATGCGATACAACGAAATGTAGAACATCCGCGCCAACCAGCCCTCGAGCATCACGCTGCCCGTGAGGTTGCCCATAAGGTTGCCCACCGCGGAGAAGCGCGAGAGCGAGATCAGCGAACCGTAGTCGGTGTACTTGTAGGTCGGCAATTCCTTGCTTTCCAGGCGCAGCTTCAACGACTTGGCCAGCAATGACGCTTGCTGGTGCGCGGCCTGGGCCCGTGGTGGAACGTTGCGATCGCTGCCAGGTTGCGGGCAGGCGGCGCAATCGCCGAAGGCGAAGATGTCCGGATCGCGGGTGGTCTGCAGGGTCGGCAATACCTGGAGCTGGTTGATGCGGTTGGTCTCCAGGCCGTCGATATCCTTGAGGAAGCCCGGGGCGCGGATCCCTGCGGCCCACACCTTGAGGCTGGCAGGAATGACCTGGCCGTCGGCGGTGAGCAGGCTTTCTGCGGTCACTTCGCTGACCGAGGCGTTGGTCATGACCCGCACCCCGAGTTTCTCCAGGGTCTTGTGCACCGGCCCGCTGATGCGTTCGGGCAGGGCCGGCAGTACTCTCGGACCGGCTTCGATCAAAGTGATGTGCATGTTCTCCGGGCGGATCCGGTCCAGGCCGTAGGCTGCCAGCTCGTGGGCGGCGTTGTGCAGCTCGGCCGCCAACTCGACGCCCGTGGCGCCGGCGCCGACGATCGCCACGCTGATCTGCTCCAGTTCCTCGGTCTGCCCGGCGTGGGCTCGCAAGTAGTGGTTGAGCAGTTGCTGGTGGAAGCGCTCGGCCTGTTTGCGCGTGTCGAGGAACAGGCAATGCTGGGCGGCGCCCTGGGTGCCGAAGTCGTTGGTGGTGCTACCCACCGCGAGCACCAGGGTGTCGTAGCCGAGCTCACGGGCAGGCAGCAGTTCGGCTCCTTCTTCGTCATAGGTGGCCGCCAGCTGGATTTTTTTCTGCTGGCGGTCGAGCCCACTCATGCGGCCCAGCTGGAACTCGAAGTGGTTCCATTTTGCTTGGGCAACGTAGTTGAGTTCGTCCGCGGAGGAGTTCAGCGATCCGGCAGCCACTTCGTGCAGCAAGGGTTTCCAGATATGGGTCAGGTTGGCGTCGACCAGCGTTATGCTGGCCGTACCGCGTTTGCCCAGGGTCTTACCCAGGCGGGTCGCCAACTCCAGGCCGCCGGCGCCGCCGCCGACGATGACAATACGATGGTTCATGGGGATATCTCGCAAGGCTAAAAGAAATCGGGGCAGTCGACCGAGCGAGCGCGATACGGCTCATAGCGTCAGGTAACTGATAAGACGGCTCAACAGGCCGAGAGCCACGGTCACCACGACCACCACCACGAGGAGCATCCACGGCCTGAAGGGCCGGCGCTCGACTCGGTGCTGGGGCAGGTGCAGGTATTCTTCGACATGGCGTTGGTCGTCGGGGTTCAGGCGGCTGCTCATAAAAGGCCTCGTCGGGTAGACGTCGCAACATGGAGGAATGTTACAGCGCAGTGTAACCCGGCATGAAAAGGAGCATCACCGCTGCCATGTGGAGATCCATGGCAAGCCCCCCGGGGCCGGCAGGCATGAGCGCTTTTTACCATTGCGGGGAGGATTGCGCCATGCCCACCGATGGCGGATTGACGAGCCTTACAAACTGATACCGACATCGAAGACGATGCTGCGCCCCAGGTTGCTGCGCAGGAACTCCGGGGCATCCGGGTGGGCGAACAGCACCCGGGCGAAGGTTGGCCCGACCAGGGACAACGAGCGCCAGCCCTGGCGCAGGTATTCGGTAGGCGGCGGGAAATGGCTGTTGAGGTCCAGCACTTCGCGCTTGAGGGCGGCAAAGGCGATGATGTCCAGCTCCCCCAGGTTCATTCCGCGCTCCTGATAATTGCGAGCCTTCTTGCGCAAGGTCGGCGCCAACCGCAGCAGCAGTTCGCTGGCCGGGATGCGCTTGGGCTTGGCTTCGCGCCGCACCAACTGGCTCAGGGAAAACGCGCTGCGCCGGCGTTGCAGTTCGTCGCGCCATTCATCGTTGAGCCGACGCCCCTCGTCGAGGACGAAGAACACCTCGAAGCTGGCCTCGCGAAACAGTACATCCGGCGGCTCTTGCGCGGGAGCGGTGAATTCGTCATTGCGGTAGGGAATATTCAAGCCTTGCAGCAGGCGCTGGCAGACCCAACGCTCGCGCTCCCATTTGCGGGCATTGGACAGGAACGCATTGGCTTGCTCGGCCTGGATGGTTAGCAGGCGCAAGAAATCTGAGTCATCCATACCCTCAAGCTTAGCGCCCAAATGTGACCTTAAGAACCCGCCGCACGGAAAAAGCACCTCGGCCCTGGCCGTTGCCGGGCGCGCCCACTGGAGCCTGCCCAGGGGCGGTGTAGACTGTTGCGCGTCCCATCGAACGATAAGGAGTGTGCCGTGAAGCGCTGGTCAATGCTGTTGCTGGTCCTGTTGCCGTTGTGGGCCCAGGCCCTCGAGATCGGGGAGCGCCTGGCGCCCTGGACCCTGTTGGACCAGTTCGACGAGGCCTATAGCCTCGACGGCCAGGCCCGGATCCTGTTGGTGGCACGCAGCATGGACGCGGCCAAGCTGGTGAATGCGGCGCTCAAGGACCAGCCCAAGGGCTATCTGCAGGAGCGGGGTGGCGTCTTTGTCGCCGATATCCAGCGCATGCCCGCGCTGATCGCCAAGATGTTCGCCGTACCGGCCATGCGCGACTATCCCTACCGGGTGATGCTCGATCGTGAGGGGCGAGTGGCGCCGCGCTACCCGGCAACCGAGGACAAGGTGCTGTGGCTGCAACTGCGGGATGGACAACTCGTCGAGCGCCATGAGTACGCCAGTGCCGAGCAGCTAGCTGCGGCCCTGGAGCAAGCCAGGCCATGATCAGCGCGGCACTGCTGGCGCCGCAGACGCTGGTCCTGGGCTGGCTGCTGTATGTGCCGCTGCTGCTCTGGGCCATATGGCGAGCGCCCTGGGTCGAGCTGTTCACCGACAGTCGCCGCCAGCACCTGCTGTTCGGCACGGTCTTCGCCCTGTTCCTGTTGTGGCTGGTCCGACGGGATTTCGATACCGGCGTGTCCTATCACTTCATCGGCATGACTGCGGTGACCTTGTTGCTGGATTGGCCCCTGGCCATGGTCGGGGGCCTGGTCGCGCAGTTGGGTCTACTGGCGTTGGGACGCCAGGACCTGGCGGCCCTGGGCATCAACGGGATGTTGCTGGTGCTGCTGCCGGTGGCGGTGACCGAGGCCTGCGCCTGGTTGGTGGAGCGGGCCCAGCCGCGCAACCTGTTCGTCTATATCTTCTGTTCGGGGTTTTTTGCCGCTGCGCTCTCGGCATTGTTGTGCCTGCTGTGCGGATTGGGCCTCTTGTGGTTGGACGAGCGTTTCGCCATGCCCGAATGGCTGGAGGACTTCATCGGCTACCTGTGGCTGATCATCTTTCCCGAGGCCTTCATCAACGGCATGGTGGTCAGTGCGCTGGTGGTGTTCTGCCCTGAGTGGCTGGAGACCTTCAACCGCACCCGTTACCTCTCGGCGCCCTGGAAGGACGAGGATCCGCGCCCTTGATCCATATCAATTGCGCACGCCTGGCCGCGCTGCATGCTCGGCAAAAATTCCAGGAGTGCGGTCATGAGTGTCTATCAGTGGGCCCGGCAGGAAGTGCGCGACAGTCTGCAAAACGCCCTGCAGGAGGGCTTTGAGCCCGGGCTGAGCTTGCGGGCGCTGCTCAGCGCGGTGGTACAGCAGAGCAAGAATGTGCGCAGCATCGAGGACCTGGCGGATGAGTTACAGTTCCTCGCGGAAAACCTCGACGACGATCAGGACTACAGCTTCATGCGGCCCTGATCGGCCTTCAAGAGAATCTTCAGTGGGCGCGGGGCGGCAGTTCTTCGGAGAACAGGTCGTCCTCGGCGTCCGGGCTCACCGGGATCTTGTGCTCCTCTGCGGCCCAGGCTCCAAGGTCGATCAGTTTGCAACGATCGGAGCAGAACGGCCGGTTGACGTTGGCCGGGGTCCATTCCACTGGGGCGCCACAGGTCGGGCATTCGACGGTCAAGGGTTGGCTCATGGCTGGCCTCCACGCAAGGTTAGATAAAAGTGATGCAGGCGTTCGACTTCGCTGTGCAACCAGGCACGGTCGCGGTCGTTGACCAGTACGTCGTCGGCATTTCGTAGGCGCTCCTCGCGGCTGGCCTGGGCCTGGAGAATTGCCTGGACCTGCTGTTCGCTGACCTGGTCGCGCAACAGGGTGCGTTCGATCTGCAACTGTTGGGGCGCATCGATCACCAGGATGCGCTGGGTCATCCGGGCCTGCCCCGATTCCACCAGCAACGGCGAAACCAGGATGGCATAGGGCGATTGCGCCCGGGCCAGGTGGCTGGCGATTTCCTCGGCGATCAGCGGATGCAGCAGGGCCTCCAGCCAGCGTCGCTGCTGTGGGTCCTCGAAGATCAGCTTGCGCAGGGCGGCACGGTCCAGTTGGCCGTCGGCCTGCAGCACGCCCTCGCCAAAATGCCGGGCGATCTGTTCCAGGGCCGGGCGTCCGGGCTCTACCACCCAGCGGGCGGCATGATCGGCATCGATCACATGGATACCCAGGTCGATGAAGTGCTGGGCAGCGGCGCTCTTGCCGCTACCGATCCCGCCGGTGAGGCCGAGGATCCAGGGGGTGTTAACGGAGCGAGTCATTGGAAACCGACAAACTGCAAATAGAAGTCGGTTATTTGACCACCCCAGAGCAAGGCAATCCAGCCGGCAATGGCCAGAAAGGGGCCGAAGGGGATCGGAGTCGAGCCCTTGGCCTGGCGCAGGCGCAACAATAGGCTGCCAATCAGTGCCCCGGCCAGGGAGGCCAGCAGCAAGGTCAGCGGCAGGACCTGCCAGCCGCCCCAGGCCCCTAGCATCGCCAGCAGCTTGAAATCGCCATGGCCCATGCCGTCCTTGCCAGTCAGCAGCTTGAACAGCCAGAACACCGACCACAGCAGCAGGTAACCCACCACCGCGCCCCAGAGGGCGTCCTCCAGGCTCGCCAGCAGGCCGAAGCTGTTGACGATCAAGCCCAGCCATAACAGGGGCAGTACCAGCACATCCGGCAGCAATTGGTGCTCGGCATCGATCATGCTCATGCCCAGCAGGCCCCAGCTCAATAGCAACAGCAGGCCGGCCGTCCAGCCGAAGCCGAAATGCCAGGCCACGAATGCCGAAAGCAGTCCACACGCCAGCTCGACCAGTGGGTAGCGCACGCTGATCCGGGTCTTGCAGTGGGCGCAGCGACCGCCCAGCCACAGGTAGCCGAGCAGGGGGACGTTATGCCAGGGGCGCACGGGCTGTGCGCAATGCGGGCAGTGAGAGTGGGGGAGCAACAGGTTGTAGGGAGCTGTCACGGGCTCCGCGGGCAGCCCCAGGATTTCATGGGCCTGGGCGCGCCAATCGCGCTCGAGCATGCGCGGCAGGCGCCAGGCCAGCACGTTGAGGAAGCTGCCGACGATCAGCCCCAGTACCAGGGATGCCAGCACGAACGCCAGGGGGTAAAGGCTCAGGACTTCAGTCAAGGACATGTTCAGATCGCTGTACCGAGTTGAAAGATGGGCAGGTACATGGCTAGCACCAGGGCTCCGACGATACTGCCCAGCAGCACCATGATCAAAGGCTCCATGAGGCTGGTCAGGCTGTCCACCAGGTCGTCCACCTCGCTCTCATAGTGCATGGCGATTTTTTCCAGCAGATGATCGAGGGTGCCGGACTCTTCGCCAATGGCGGTCATCTGGATCGCCATTTCCGGGAAGACGCCGCTGGCGCGCATGGCGAAGTTCAATTGCATGCCGCTGGCGACTTGTACCTGGATCCGCTCCACTGCCCGGCGATGCACGCTGTTGCCGCTGGCCCCCGCCACCGATTCCAGGGCTTGTACCAGCGGCACGCCGGCGGCGAAGGTGGTGGCCAGGGTCCGGGCCAGGCGGGCCACGGCGGCCTTGTTCAACAAGGTGCCGGTCAGGGGGAGGCGCAGCAGGACGATATCCACGGCATCGCGCAGACGGGGCGAGCGGCGATAGGCCAGGCGCGCGCCGAAACCCAGCCCCAGGCTGGCAGCCAGCAGGCTCGCGCCATGATCTTGGAGAAAGTGCGAGAGGCCGATGACCCAACGGGTCAGCAGGGGGAGTTCGGCATTGAAGCCGGCGAACAGGCTCTGGAACTGCGGGACGACCTTGAGCAGCAGGATGCTGCTGACGATGATCGCCACTCCGATCACCGCCAGGGGATAGACCATGGCCTTGTACAACCGGGCCTTGAGGCGCTCGCTCTGTTCCTGGTAGCTGGCGACCCGCTCCAGCAGGGTATCCAGGGCCCCGGCCTGCTCCCCGGCTTCTACCAGGTTGCAGTACAGCGGGTCAAAATGGCGCGGGTGCCGGCGCAATGCGCTGGCCAGGCTGGAGCCAGCCTCGATATCGCGCTTGAGGCTGGCCAGCAGTTGGCGCATGGATGGCTGTCCGAAGCTTTCGGCGATTATTTCCAGGGATTGCAGCAGGGGTACGCCGGCCTGGAACAAGGTCGCCAGTTGCCGGGCGAACAGGGCGATGTCCCGGGGCCTGATCCGTTGTCCCAGGCGCGGCAGGCCGGGGGACTTGCGCCGGATCCGGCTCGGGACTATGCCCTGTCGGCGCAGGCGGGCCCTGGCCAATGCCCGGCTGGCGGCAACCAATTCGCCTTGCAGGGCATGGCCCTGGTTATCGGTGCCCTGCCAGACATAGGTGCTGGTGGCGGGTGGTTGTACCGTCATGGTTCGGTCCTTGAGCAGACGGAGGTCGAGGCGGACGTCGCCTTGCTGCAGAACCAGCGGCAGGACGTGTCCACGCCTAGCCAAGCCTAGCCGTGGCGAGCTGCCGGGTAGCGTCAGGTGCTGACCAGATTTGTCAGTTGATGCGACTTCTGCTTCTCGAGAGCTGGACCACCTAGCGCGCAGGCCATGTATTTCATGGGTTTTGTTCCCTGGCACGGGGCGTGCTTCGAAGCTGATGGCCCTTGTGGCCTTTCTTGTAACTTTCGTTCAAGCCAGGAGGCGACCCAATGAAACGACAGTCTGGTTTCACCCTGATCGAATTGCTGGTGGTGGTAGCGATCATCGGCGTACTCGCCATGGTGGCAATGCCGCTGTATGCCAAGTATCAAGCGCGAGCCAAGGTCATCGCCGCGCTGGCGGAGGTCTCGGCGCTCAAGGCTGGTGTCGAGGACCTGCTGGGCCAGGGCACCGATCCGACCCTGGCGCTGGTCGGAGGCACGGCCCAGACAGCCAACTGCCGGATGACCGCCAGCGGCACGGCCGCCACCGGAGAGGGCAGTATCGGCTGCACCATCCTCAACGCCCCGGGCCCGGTGCTGGACAAGAGCCTGACCCTGATTCGCTCGGCAACCACCGGTTGGAGCTGCACCACCACGGTGGACGCCGACTATGCTCCCAAAGGCTGCGAGACCGAGGAGGCGTGAGCCTGGGCCAGTTCCCCGGTAAAACTCGCAACTTGCATGCAGGGAGAGGGGAAATCATGCATTTTGCATGGTCCTGATTTTTTCATACTTATGTAACTAATTGATTTTTATGGTTATTTTTGCGGTTATGAATTTGGCACAGCCCCTGCAATATCTCTGATAACCCTGTGGCCAGGACACGGCGCAGGCTTTCCAGAAAAACAGGAGTTACTCGTATGAAGAAGTTCGCTATCGCTGCTGCAACCGCTACCGCTCTGACCCTGACCATGGCCAACGCAGCCTTTGCGCAGCCCACCCAAGGCACTCAGTCGCCGATGGTCGTGGCCGCTGGTGAAGTGACCAAGGCCAAAGAGGCCACCTCCGACACCTGGATCACCACCAAAGTGAAAAGCGATCTGGTCACCGAGAAAGGCATTCCTGGTACCGATATCAAGGTCGAAACCAACAAGGGCGTAGTTTCGCTGTCGTCCACCGTGGCCATTACCGAGGCACAGAAAGCCACCGCAGTGGCAATTACCAAGAAGATCAAGGGCGTGAAGGCAGTCTCCGCTGATGGCCTGAAGGCCGAGTAAGACCCAGCCTCCTGCCTGGACAGGTGGAGGACGCGGCGGGTACTTGAGCTGCCTCTTCCAAGGGTTCATGCGGAAGATCACAAGGACGTGATCATTACAGGCCCCGGCACTAGTGTCGGGGCCTGTTCTATTGGGCGGGATTCAAAGTTGCTGGCTGGCTTAGGCGAAGGACGCCGGGCGTGGCCCGGCGCAAACCTGATTACTCGCTGTCCAGGTGCATCGGGGTGATGACGTTGCCGTTGCTTTCGGCTTCGCCCAGGTTGGCATCGATGAAGTAGACCCGGTCATCGGCCAGCTGGGCCTTGTCCACCAGGAAGTCCTTGATGCTGCTGGCCCGCTCCTGGCCCAGTTGACGCAGCAATACTTCGCTGCCGCTCCAGAACTGGATCAGGCCCTCGCGCAGCTTGGCGCTGCGTTCGTCGCGGCTGAGCTGGCTCCATTCTGCTGGCGGCTGCTGCTTCAGGCGGGTGCGGTAGATACCCTCCAGCAGTGGCGCCTTCTCATCTTCCGGGACCTTCAACAAGGATGCCTGTGCCGGGACCTTGTCGCCGCGACGCTGGAGGATCTTGTAGTAGTTGTACTGATATTCGCGCTCCAGTCGCTGGTCGGCGATCAGCGGACCATCGCTGCTCTTGGCGCTGGTGCCCTCGATCTCCAGGCGCAGGGTCGGGCGTTCCTGGAGGGCCTTGGCCAAAGTGGTCAGGGCCGATTCGGATTCCTTGCTCAATTCGCTGGAACCAGGGGCGAAGCTGACGCTGCCCAGATCCTCCGAGCCGCCACCGGTGATCAGGCCGCCGATGAACTTGAACGGCGCCTGGGCCGCACGCAGCACCAGGTTGCGCAGGGTTTGCCAGACGATCGGCATGACGCTGAATTGCGGGTTGTTCAGATCACCGGAAATGGGCAGTTCGATGGAAATCTTGCCGTCGGTGTCCTTGAGCAGGGCCACCGCGAGGCGGATCGGCAGATCCACGGCGTCCGGGCTGTCTACTTTTTCCCCCAGTTGCAATTGCTCGACCACCAGTTTGTTCTCGGCCTTGAGCTGGCCCTTGGTGATCATGTAGTGCAGGTCGAGGTTGAGCCGGCCCTTGCGAATGCGAAAACCCGCGAACTTGCCGGAGTAGGGGGTGAGGGTGGTCAGCTCGACCCGCTTGAAGCTGGTGGCGATGTCCAGGGCCGCCATCGGGTCGAAAGGATTGACGCTGCCCTTGATGGTCACCGGCGCATAGCGGTCGACCTTGCCCTTGACGTCGACGTCCGCCGGCTTGGCCTGGCGGCTGTCGATGGTACCGATCCTGCCGTTGAGTTGCTGCACAGCGGTGGCGAAGTTGGGGGTCAGGGTCAGGTCGGCGAAGTTGGCCGAGCCGTCGTTGATGGCGATTTCGCCGATGCGGATGCCCAGTGGCTTGCCCGAGCTGGCGGCCGGCTTGGCCGTGGACTTGCCGGAGCTGCTCGCCGGTTGCGGGATCAGCAGATCGTCGACGTTGGTGGTGCGGTCATCGTTGATGATGAAGCGGGCATAGGGCTGCATCAGGTTGATGCGGCTGATGTTCAAGCTGTCGCCGTGCTGGTAGTTCAGGCCTTCGACCACCACCTGCTTCCACTTAACGAAGTCGCGGGTCTTGAGGGTATCCAGGGTATGCAGTTGATCCACGTTGGCCCGGCCGGTGATGCTGAAGGCCAGTGGTTCGACCTTCTTCAGGTCTACCGCCAGGTCGCTGCCGAGCATGCCGCTACGCAGTTCCAGGCGGATGAAGGGGCTGATGTAGGACTGGGCGACTCGCAGGTCGATGTCCTTGGTCTGGACCTTGAGCTTGGCGGTGATCGGGTTGAGATTGACTTCGCCGCTGGCATTGATCCGGCCTTGCTTGCCCAGTCCGCTATCGAGCTTGAGGGTGAAGGGCGACTGGTTGAGGCTGTCGAAGTTCTTCAGGTCCAGGTTCAGCGGCCCCACTTCCAGGGCCACTGCCGGCTTGACCTGGCGATCTGCCAGGTGCACCTGGTAGTTGCGCAACTCGATGTCCTTGAGCAGTACCTGCCAGGGCTTGCTCGGGGCCGCGGGCTCCTTGGGGGCTTCGGCGGTGGCCGGTTCATGCTTGGGGGCCGGCTTGGGCGGTTGGCTGGCGAACAGCTTCTGCCAGTCCAGCTGGCCATCGGCCTCGCGGGCGGCCCAGGTCTCGAGCTTCTGGCTGCGGATCTTGCCGACCACCACTTGCTGCTTGGCCAGGTCCACCGTGGTCTCGCTGACATCCAGGCGCTCCAGGCGCGCCAGCGGTCGGCCATCCGGGGCCTTGATGGCGAATGGAGCGACGCTGAGCGAGGCGTTGTCCAGTAGCAGTTCGGTGCCCTTGGCCAGGCTGAACTTGTAGTGGGTATCGAGGTTCAGCAGGCCGTCTTCCAGCACCAGCGGCACCGCATCGCGGACGTAGGGCCACCAGGCCTTCATCTTGCCGCCGGTGACCTTCAGGGTGCCTTCGGAGGTCAGCGGGGTCACGCTGAAGTTACCGCTCCAGTCGATCTGTCCACCTTCGGGGCCGGTGGCCACCAGGGTCATGTCGGCGCTGTCGTCGGGCAGGGTGCTGAGGTTCTTCAGTTCGAACTCGAGCTTGTCGTAGAGGAACTCGATGGGCTCGCTGGGGCGCAGGTCCTGGAAGTGCACGTAGCCGCCGGCCAGCTTGATGCGCTCGATGCGTACCGGAAACGGCTTGGCCTCGGGGTCGCTGGGGGTCGGCTCGCTGGCGGGCAGCTTGAACAGGCCCAACAGGTTGAGCTGGCCATTCTTGTCGAACAGGATCTCGGTCTTGGGCCGGTCCAGCTCCACATCCGCCAGGTGCAGCGCCCGGGTCCACAGGCTGTCCAGTTGCAGGTTGGCGTAGAGGCGGTCGAAGGCGATCTGTTCCTTGCCCGGCTCGCCGATGTTCAGGCCCCAGACGGTGAGCTCCAGGCTGAAGGGGGTGAGTTCGATGCGCTGGATATGGGCCGGCGTGGTGGAGTAGTTGGCCAACTGCTGGTTGGCCACGCGCAGGGCGATGCCTGGCAGGATCAGGAAACCCAGCAGACTGTAAAGGGCCAGGGCGGTCAACAAGGCGCCGATAGCGCGAATCAATCCTTTGGTCATGCGAGGCTTCATCTTTTGAATCAAATGTGCCTTGGAGTATGGCACGCGTTTACGGTTCCGAGACCAGCCCTGTTTTCAGGATTGTTCAGATTTTGTAGCTGTCCTTAAAGTTGCAGGACCAGGGTTTTCAGTGGTGGCTGGCCGTCCTGGGAGGGAAAATCCGCAGCCGGTTTCAGCACCTGGCAGTCGCGTACCGGGCGCCCGGCTTTCTCGGCGCAACGCAGCACCTGGTCGCGCCAGTCCTGCAGCGAGACCTTGGCCAGGTTGTTGCAGCAGATCAGCACTCCACCCTTGGCGGTGGCCAGCAGGGCGGGCTTGAGCAGGCTCTGGTAGTCGCGCAGCAGGTCGACGGTGCCGAAGGCGCTCTTGGCCCAGGCTGGTGGGTCCAGGAGTACCAGGTCGTACTGGCGCTGTTCCAGGCGCGGATAGCTGGGCAGTTTCTGGCCTCGCCGCTGGCTGATCGGCAGGCCCGCCAGCTGGCGGATCGCCGGGAAGTAGTCCGACTGCACGAATTGCATCGGCGGCAGTTGCGGGTTGAGCTGGCCGTTCTCCCGGCCGACCGCCAGGTTGCCTTCGGCGAAGTCCAGGTTGCAGACCTCCCGGGCGCCGCCGGCCGCGGCGCAAAGGCCCACACCGCAGGTGTAGGCGAAGAGGTTGAGCACACTCTTGCCGGCGCTGTGGTGCTTGACCCAGCCCCGGGCATTGCGCAGGTCCAGGAACAGCAGCGGGTCCTGCCCGGCGTGGCGTCCACGGACCCGGTAGTTCAGGCCCCATTCATGCCCGACCAGGTCTTGCAGGGCAGCGTCTTCGGCGCGGTATACCGAATCCTCGCGGGCGATGCGCGAGTTGCCCTGGGAGCGATCGTTGTAGACCAGCAGGGTGGACAGTTGCAGTCGCTGGTCGACGATTTCCTGCAGTTGCAGCAAGGCATCGCGCTCCAGCGGTTGGTGAAAGCTCTGTACCAGCAGCTGCGGGCCGTAGCGGTCGACGGTCAGGCCACCGGCGCCTTCCTGGCTGCCATGGAACAGGCGATAGCAATCGGTGCCTTGCTGGTGGAGGTCGGCGAGCAGGTCCTGGCGATGATCGAGGGCGGCGCGCAGCGCCTGGTTCAAGGAAGACATGCGGGCGCCTTGCGAATGATTGGGCGGGGCAGTTTACCAGCTTCGTCCAGTGCTTGTAGGCGAGGCGCGCTTGGCTGTAGGAGCGAGGCTTGCCTGCGATCGAGCGTCCACGAAGACGCGCTGTACCTGATGCACTGCGCTGTAACGACGTGTGTTTCGCGGGCAAGCCTCCTACAAATGTACGGGATGTACGGGTTAGCGCTCGATCGCCAGGGCCACGCCCTGGCCGCCGCCGATGCACAGGGTCGCCAGGCCCTTGTGCACATCGCGCTTGATCATTTCATGCAGCAGGGTCACCAGCACCCGGCAGCCCGACGCGCCGATGGGGTGGCCGATGGCGATGGCGCCGCCGTTGACGTTGA
>NZ_NEIQ01000079.1:0-553 GCF_002112765.1 Pseudomonas sp. B6(2017)
CCACTACCAGCTCCAGGCCCTGGTGCTGGTGTCGTCGTTGGTGGCGGGGGATGTGCTGGTGGCCAGCCCGGACCAGGAGCGCGCCGGCTGTGTGTTCAGTACCCGGCTACAACTGATCGAGGCCGACCGGGTGAGCAACCCGAACGGTGGGCTGGATCAGGTCGACCTGGTCGACGGCGTCGAGTTTGATGGCCTGGGTGCGCCGATTGCTTACCACGTCTGCACCGGCTACCCCGGCGAATACCTGGCCGGGCGCACTCTGGCCTGGGAGCGGTTGACCGCCTTCGGGGCTGTTACCGGACGCCGCCGAGTGTTGCACGTCCTCGCAGACAAGGAGCGGCCCGGCCAGAAGCGCGGCATGCCCTACCTGGCCCCGGTGCTGGAGCCGTTGCAGAAGCTGGAGCGCTACAGCAGTGCCGAGCTGATGGCGGCGGTGATCTCGGCGATGTTCACTGTGTTCATCAAGAAAAGCTCCGAGTTCCCAACGAGCAATCTGCCGATGACGGCCTTGTCCGATGAACAGCCCGGGGGCGACAACACTTCGGACGGTGAG
>NZ_NEIQ01000080.1:0-545 GCF_002112765.1 Pseudomonas sp. B6(2017)
TCGGCAAGGCGAACACCCGGTCCTGGGAGCAGGTCATGACGCTGGCGTGGGCCCCCAAGGCTTCGCCAGCCAAGGCGAACACCGCATCGCCGAGCGCAATCCGCGACACCTCTCCCCCCACCTCCAGCACCACGCCGCTGGCCTCGAAACCCGGGGTGAAGGGATATGGCGGCTGGGTGGGATACAGGCCGCTGACGCACAACAGGTCGCCGAAGTTCAGGGCGAAGGCGCGTACCGCGATCCGCACTTCGTCCGGCCCCAACGGCAGCAAGGGCGCTTCGATAGGTTGCAGCTCATCGATCCGCCCCGGGCCCTCGATTCGCAATTGCCGGCACACCTGTGGCACTTGCTCCACCACCTCGGCTAATGGCAGTACCTCGGCCCGCGCAGGCTCGGCGCTGGCCAGTGCGCGCCGGCGGCTGGGCTCGGTTACGGCCACTGCCGGCACCGGCCGCCTGGCGGCAGGCGCCTCGGCACGGCTGGTTTGTTGTTCCAGGGACGGGTACGTGCGCTGGATATGCTCGGCCAGCGCCCTGAGCGACGGA